>JBOFCR010000080.1:0-7052 GCA_051646165.1 Pseudomonas sp.
GCACCGCCGGCCCCTGAACCTGCATCTGCGGCAGGCTCAGCCCGGGCTGGGAACCTTGCTGCGCCAGCTGGACGCCACCGATCTCATCCTGATTGTAGAAGCGCACACCCACCAGCACGGCCAGGGTCACCGAGGCGGCCACTGCCAGACGACCAAAGGTTCGCCAGGTGCTGCCAAGCGCCTTGGCCGGAGCAGCCTCGGCAGCCAGCGCAGCGGAGACCGCCGCGGCGATATCCAGGCGCGGCTCCAGCAGCTCCTTGTGCATCACCGCACGAGCAACCTGGTAGCGCGACCAGGTGGCGCGCACCTCGGCGTCGTCGCTCGCAGCGAGCACCCGACGCAACTCCAGCTCGTCCGCTTCGTTATCCATCACCGCGGACAGCGATTCCTGCAGGGTTTCACGACTCATGGTGGTTCCTCTCTTGGCTGTCGCCGCTGTCTCAGGCTTCCTGCAACAAGGGTTGCAGGGACTTATCAATGGCCTCGCGCGCCCGGAAAATCCGCGAGCGCACAGTACCGACCGGACACTGCATGGCACTGGCAATGTCCTCGTAACTCAGCCCTTCAAATTCGCGCAGGGTCAGGGCCGTGCGCAAATCCTCGGGCAACTGCTGGATGGTTCGATGCACGGTGGCTTCAATCTCATCGCGCAACAGCAAGCGTTCCGGCGACTCGTTGTCCTTGAGCGCATGATCGCCATCGTAGAACTCCGCATCCTCGGCACTCACATCACTGTCTGGCGGCCGGCGACCGCGCGACACCAGGTAGTTCTTCGCCGTGTTGATGGCGATGCGGTACAGCCAAGTATAAAAGGCGCTGTCACCGCGAAAATTGCCAAGCGCGCGATAAGCCTTGATGAAGGCTTCCTGGGCAACGTCCTGGGCCTCGTGGTTGTCGTGCACGAAGCGCACGACCAAACCGAGAATCTTGTGCTGGTACTTGAGCACCAGCAGATCGAAGGCCCGCTTGTCGCCGCGCTGCACCCGCTCGACCAACTGCTGATCGTCTTCCTGGGTTAGCATGAATACTCCTCTTGGTATTCGGAGGAGCTCTGCACCAACCCGTTCATCTCTCTGCCAAGATAGACTCGGTCACTGCGCAAAAGTTCTCCCCTCCAAACAAGCTCCCTGCACCGCCTCGGCACCTGCAGAAAACGCTGCAACAGGGCTGCTGCCCTGCCGCTGAATAATCGTTATGGGTCGCCGAGCGCGCACGCAGAAACGACCGATAGATGCCATTTAGCCATCGGCGATGGCTTATGGAACCTGAACGACTAAGAAAGTTCCCGAGCTATTTGCTCGGACATAAGCAAGCTATTGTGCCGCCCACCCCCTCTATATACTAGGCGGCGCCTTTTCGCGGGAACCCTAGTAGACATGAGCCAACACTATCAGCACGACGTTCTGGTGATCGGCAGCGGCGCTGCCGGCCTGACCTTAGCTCTGACCCTGCCCCAGCACCTGCGCATCGCCGTGCTGAGCAAGGGTGACCTGGCCAACGGCTCCACCTACTGGGCCCAGGGTGGCGTCGCCGCCGTGCTGGACGACGCCGACACCGTGCAGTCGCATGTCGAGGACACCCTCAACGCCGGTGGTGGCTTGTGCCGCGAAGACGCCGTGCGCTTCACCGTCGAGCACAGCCGCGAGGCCATCGAATGGCTGATCGAACAGGGTGTGCCCTTCACCCGCGACGACGAGAGCGACCGCGAGGACGGCGGCTTCGAATTCCACCTGACCCGTGAAGGCGGCCACAGCCACCGGCGCATCATCCATGCAGCCGATGCCACTGGTGCGGCGATCTTCAACACCCTGCTGCAGCAAACCCGCCTGCGCAGCAATGTCGAGCTGCTGGAACAGCGCGTGGCGGTCGACCTGATCACCGAACGCAAGCTCGGCCTGCCCGGCCAGCGCTGCCTCGGCGCCTACGTGCTGAACCGCAACAGCGGCGAGGTCGACACTTACCATGCGCGCTTCGTCATCCTCGCCACCGGCGGCGCGGCCAAGGTCTACCTCTATACCAGCAACCCCGACGGCGCCAGCGGCGACGGCGTGGCCATGGCCTGGCGCGCCGGCTGCCGGGTTGGCAACCTGGAGTTCAACCAGTTCCACCCGACCTGCCTGTACCACCCGCAGGCCAAGAGTTTCCTGATCACCGAAGCCCTGCGCGGTGAAGGCGCCCACCTCAAGCTACCCAATGGCGAGCGTTTCATGGCGCGCTTCGACGCCCGCGAAGAGCTGGCCCCGCGCGACATAGTCGCCCGCGCCATCGACCATGAGATGAAGCGCCTGGGTATCGACTGCGTGTACCTCGATATCAGCCACCAGCCGGCCGACTTCGTGAAGACCCACTTCCCCACCGTCTACGAACGCTGCCTGGGCTTCGGCATCGACATCACCCGCCAGCCCATCCCGGTGGTGCCGGCGGCGCATTACACCTGCGGCGGCGTGGTGGTCGACCAGCATGGCCGCAGCGATGTGCCCGGCCTGTACGCCATCGGCGAAACCAGCTTCACCGGCCTGCACGGCGCCAACCGGATGGCCAGCAACTCGCTGCTGGAGTGCTTTGTCTATGCCCGTTCGGCCGTCGAAGACATAGTCGCCCAGCTCGACCAGGTGCCCATGCCGCTCGCCCTGCCGACCTGGGACGCCAGCCAGGTGACCGACTCGGACGAGGACGTGATCATCGCGCACAACTGGGATGAGCTGCGGCGCTTCATGTGGGACTACGTCGGCATCGTGCGCACCAACAAGCGCCTGCAGCGCGCCCAGCACCGGGTGCGCCTGCTGCTCGACGAGATCGACGAGTTCTACTCCAACTACAAGGTCAGCCGCGACCTGATCGAGCTGCGCAACCTGGCCCAGGTCGCCGAACTGATGATCGAGTCGGCCATGCAGCGCCACGAGAGCCGCGGCCTGCACTACACCCTGGACTACCCGGAACTGCTGGCGGAAGCGCGCGATACTATTCTGGCGCCGCCCACCTACGCCGGCTGAACTTCAGGCGCACCCGCAGGCGCCGATGCGCTTCGCGGGTCAGCCCGTCGCGCGGGATACACAGGCCGCGTACCCGCCACTGCCCGGCCAGCCGGAAGCGCAGCACCACCGCCAGCGGCAGGGCCAGGCTGTCCGGGCGTAGCTGCACCGCCTGCCAGCCATTGGCCTGGCTCCACAGCTGCCAGCCATCGTCATCGCGGCGCAGGCCGGTAAAGGCCTGTGGATGACTGAGCAGCACCTGGCGCGGCAAGGCCCAGCCGGCATGCGCCAGGCAGCACAAAGCGCCCAGGCCACGGACCCAGAGCGGGATATCGATCAGAAAAACAGCCGCCAGCGCCAGCAACAGGGCCAGCAGGTAGACCGCCAGCAGCAGGCGCGAGGCCTGCCAGTGGCATTCGAAGAGCTTACTTGGGCTGGACACGATCCAGGATCATGCGAACCATGCGCAGCAGGTCCGGGTCTTGCGGCTCGTTGCGCTGCATGAACCAGCCGAACATGTCCTGATCCTCGCACTCCAGCAGCTTGCGGTAGCGCGCCTGATCCTCGGCACCCAGGGTGGCGTAAACCTCCTTGACGAAGGGCACCAGCAATACGTCCAGTTCCAGCATGCCGCGACGGCTGTGCCAGAAGAGTCGATTCAGTTCGGTAGAGTCGGCCATACATCGGCTCCTGTGGAAAGGTGCGCAGTATAGCGAGCGCAGCCGCGCTCGGCACCCGCTGACAAGCCGGCGGTGCGGCTCTATGATGGCGCCCCGGACTTTTCAAGCTGCGATCGCCAATGGCCGACTCCGCCTTTTTCTGCACACTGACCCACGAAGCCCTGCTCGCCGTACGCGGCGCTGATGCCAGCAAGTTTCTCCAGGGCCAGGTCACCTGCAACCTCAACTACCTCAGCGCCGAGGCCAGCCGCCTCGGCGCGCGCTGCACCCCCAAGGGGCGCATGACCTCGAGCTTCCGCATCCTGCCCGAAGGCGACGGCTACCTGCTGGCCCTGGCCAGCGAGCTGCTGGACAGCCAGCTGGCCGACCTGAAGAAATATGCGGTGTTCTCCAAATCGACCCTCAGCGACGAAACCGGCGCCTGGATACGCTTCGGCCTCAAGGAGGCCGACAGTGTCCTGGCCAGCCTGGGCCTGGAACTGCCAGCCAGCGCCGACAGCGTGGCACGCAGCGAACAACTGATCGCCCTGCGCCTGAGCGACGGCCGCGCCGAACTGTGGGCCCCGGCCAGCCAGACTGACGCCCTGCAGGCCCAACTGAGCGGCAGCCTGCGCCAGGCGCCGCTGAACGACTGGCTGCTCGGCCAGGTGCGCGCCGGCATCGGCCAGGTTTTCGGCGCGACCCGCGAGCTGTTCATTCCGCAGATGATCAACCTGCAGGCCCTGGGCGGCGTGAGTTTCAAGAAGGGCTGCTACACCGGCCAGGAAATCGTTGCGCGCATGCAGTACCTCGGCAAACTCAAGCGCCGTCTCTATCGCCTGAGCCTGGCCAATGGCGAACTGCCGCAGCCGGGCACCGAGCTGTTCTCCCCGGTACACGGCTCCAGCGTCGGCGAAGTGGTGCTGGCGGCCCAGGCCGGGCCAGGCATAGAGCTGCTGGCCGTGCTGCAGGAAGACGCGAAGAACGATGGCCGTATCCACCTGGGCAGCGCCGAAGGCCCGGCCCTGAACCTGCTGGATCTGCCCTACACGCTGGATGCCGACCGCGAGATTCAACGCTAAGAACCCGCTCACGATCTTGCGCGCCAAAGCCGGGCAAGATCGTCAGCAAGCGCCAAGCAAAAAACTGATGCATGAGCCGGGACAAACGCGGTACAACCCGGCAATCCCTGAACGATGAGCGTTTCAGCGCCTAGACTGAAGCGATCCAGCGACACGAGAGCCGAGATGAGCAAGCTTGCCGAGAAAGTCCAACAGGAACTGATCCAGGCCATCGAAAACGATGAGCTGGTGCTGCCGACCCTGCCCGAGGTGGCGTTGCGCGTGCGCGAAGCGGCGGAAGACCCGAACATCAGCATCCCGGCCCTGAGCAAGGTGATCGGCAACGACGCCGCCCTCACCGCGCGCATCATCAAGGTGGTCAACAGCCCGCTGCTGCGTACCAGCAAGGAAATCACCGACCTGCAGATGGCCGTCGGCCGTCTCGGCATCAACTACACCTGCAACCTGGCCACCGGCCTGGCGATGGAACAGATGTTCCAGGCCACCAGCGACGTGGTCGACCGCAAGATGCGTGAAGTGTGGAACAAGAGCACCGAGATCGCCGGCATCTGCCACGTTCTGTGCCGCCACTACACCCGCCTGATGCCCGACCAGGCCACCCTCGCCGGCCTGGTGCACCAGATCGGCATCCTGCCGATCCTGACCTACGCCGAAGAACACAACGAACTGCTGGCCGACTCCATCAGCCTCAACCACGTGATCGAGAAGATCCACCCGATCATCGGCGACAAGATCCTGCGCGCCTGGGAATTTCCCGAGCCGATCGCCATGGTGCCGAGCCAGCACCTGGACTTCACCCGCAATTCGCCGAAGGTCGACTACGTCGATATCGTCCAGGTCGCCACCCTGCAGAGCTACCTGGGCAGCGAGCACCCCTACACCCAGCTCGACTGGAGCCAGATCCCGGCCTTCGCCAAGCTCGGCCTCGACCCGAATGTCGACATGCAGGCCGACGAAGACCTCTCCGCCGCCATGGAAGCCGCCACCAGCATGCTGCAATAAGCAGTAACGCCCGCCGCGCAATGCGGCGGGCGCGCGTCATGGCACCAGACTGAAGCTCACCCGAACCCGCAACCCGCCGCTACGCCCGTCATGCAGGCTGACCTGGGCCAGGTGCGCGCGGCAGATTTCGCCGACTATCGCCAACCCCAACCCGGCGCCACCGACCTGCGGATTGCTGCGATAGAAGCGCTCGAACACCTTGTCGCGCTCCTCCGGCGCAATGCCCGGGCCACTGTCCTCCACCTCCAGCACAGCCGGCTGCAGCACCCGCAAAATCACATCACCGCCCTTGGGCGTGTGGGTCATGGCGTTGTCCACCAGGTTGTAGATCAGCTCGTGCAACAGGGTCGGTTCGCCGTCGATGCACACGCCCTCTTCGGCCTCCAGTGCCAGGCTGATGCCGCGCTGGTGCGCCAGCGGCGCCAGAGCCATGCCCAGCTCGCGGGCCAGCTGGGCCAGATCGACCCGCTCCGCACCGCCCTCGGCGATGGCCCGTGCCCCGCGCTCGATACGCGCCAGGGAGAGCAACTGGTTGGCCAGGTGGGTCAGGCGGTCGGTACTCTGCGCGGCCTTTTCCAGGGTGCTGCGCCACAGGCTCGGTTCCTGCTCGCGCAG
This sequence comes from Pseudomonas sp., assembly GCA_051646165.1. GTDB lineage: Bacteria > Pseudomonadota > Gammaproteobacteria > Pseudomonadales > Pseudomonadaceae > Aquipseudomonas. The sequence continues at coordinate 6,331 of JBOFCR010000080.1, forward strand.
ACCCAGTTCGATACGCGCCTTGAGCGCCGCCAGCGGTGTACGCAGCTCGTGAGACGCATCGGCGATGAACTGCGCCTGGCGCTCGAACTGCAGGCGCAGGCGTTCGGTGAAGTGGTTGAGCGAAGCCACCAGCGGGCGCAGCTCGTCCTGCGCCTCAACCATCGGCAAGGGCCGCAGGTCGTCCGGCTGACGCTCTTCCACTGCCCCGCGCAGACGCTCCAGCGGGCGCAGCGCGGCGCTTACCGCCAGCCACACCAGGGCCAGGGTGATCAGCGCCAGCAGGCCCATGCGCCACAGGGTATCGAGCAGCAGGCTGCGCGCCATGCGCTCGCGCGCGCCCTCGGTCTCGGCCACGCGGATTTCCGCCATGCCGTTGATATCCGGCTCGCTGACCGGCTGCAGCAGGCTGACCACCCGTACGCCCACGCCATCGAACTCGCCGTCGTAGAAACGCGCCAGGGCCGGGTAGTCGTCGGTGCGCCTGGTCCCGGGTGGCGGCGCCGGCAGGTTGTCGTAGCCGGACACCAGGCGGCCCTGCAGATCGTTGACCTGGTAGAAGATGCGCCCCTCGCTGTCGTAGGCGAACACGTCCAGCGCCACATAGGGCACGTCGGCGCGCAGAGTGCCGTCGTCGGCATACAGACCATCGGCAATGGCCCGGGCCGAGGCCAGCAGGGTGCGGTCGTAGGCCGCGTCGGCGGCGGCGCGGCCGTTCCAGTAGG
>JBOFCR010000081.1:0-38571 GCA_051646165.1 Pseudomonas sp.
CTGGAAGCCCGACCTGCGCGAGATGTCCGGGCTGGAGCAGCCGGTGGCCGAATACCTGGCCGCCCAGCCGGATGTCGAAGAGATGTACCAGGACATCCAGACCTACCTGAACAAGTGGCTGCCGCGCTTCGCCGCCAGCAACCGCGCCTACGTGACCATTGCCATTGGCTGCACCGGCGGCCACCATCGCTCGGTGTATCTGGCCAACCGCCTGGGCGAAACCCTCAAGCCCATTTTGAAGAACGTCCAGGTTCGCCACCGCGACCTCGGCTAAAGGACTGCAATGCCTGCCAGCGAAATCACCATCATCAACAAGCTCGGCCTGCACGCCCGGGCAGCCGCCAAGTTCGTCGGCGTGGCCGGGCGCTTCCCCTGCCAGATCCGCGCCGGCCGCTCGCCGGAGAGCCTGGTCGACGGCAAGAGCATCATGGCCGTGATGATGCTGGCCGCCGGCAAGGGCACCAACCTGCACCTGCACACCGAAGGCGAGCAGGCAGACGATGCGCTCAATGCGCTGATCGAGCTGATCAACAACAAGTTCGACGAAGGCGAGTAACCCCCGCCACCTCGCCTCCGGCCTGCTTAGGCCAGCGCGGTATCCATCACCATCATCAGACAGAAGCCGGCCGCCAGGCCCAGGCTGGCCTCGGCCTCGAAGCCCTTGCTGTGGGATTCCGGGATAATTTCGTGGGTCACCGCGAACAGCATGGCCCCCGCCGCCAGGGCCAGCCCCCAGGGCAGCAGCAGCGCCGACACCCCGACCAGCCAGGCGCACAGCACGGCAAACACCGGTTCGACCAGCCCCGAAGCCGCGCCGATCAGCAGCGCCTTGCCACGGTCCATGCCGGCACCGACCAGCACCAGGGAAATGATCAGGCCCTCCGGCAGATCCTGCAGGGCGATGCCCATCGCCAGGCTGTCGGCTCCCGGCAGACCGGCGCCGGCAGAAACCCCGACCGCCATGCCTTCGGGAATGTTGTGCAGCACCACGGCGATGACGAACAGCAGAATCCGTGGCGGGATCGGCTGCCGCCCGTCCACCTGCACCTCGAGCGCCGACTGCGGCAGCAGGCGCCCGAGGCCGAACAATGCGCTGGCGCCGATCAGCAGGCCGAGGCTGGCGAGAAAGCCCGCGCCCCACTTGGAGAACCCCAGCTCGCGCGCGGCATCCAGCGCCGGAATCAGCAGGGAAAACACCGTGGCGGCCAGCATCACCCCGCCGCCGAAGCCCAGCAGGGTATCGGTCAGGCGCACGGAAATGCCGCGCATGAACAGCACCGGCACCGCTCCCAGCGCCGTGCCCAGGGCGCACAGCAGGCCACCTTGCAAGGCCCGCCACAGCTGCGGCTCGATGACCAGCGTGGCGGCCGCCGCCTGCAGAAGCAGCAAGGTGCTGCCACTGAGGACCACGCTGAAACCCAACACATAGCGCAGGGTGCGGCTGTTGGCGTTGGCAAAGCTCTGCAGCAAGGTTCGCATGGACACCCTTAGATTCAACTGTGCAATGGCCTGGCGACCGCCACCGCTGGCAGCATCACGCCAGCGCGGCCCGGTAGCGGCGGGCCACCTCGGCCCAGTCGACAACGTTGTAGAACGCGCCGATGTATTCCGGGCGGCGGTTCTGGTAGCGCAGGTAGTAGGCGTGCTCCCACACGTCCAGACCGAGGATCGGCGTGTTGCCGTGCATCAGCGGGCTGTCCTGGTTGGCGCTGCTTTCCACCACCAGGGTCTTGCCCGGGGTCACGCTGAGCCAGGCCCAACCACTGCCGAAACGGGTCAGCGCGGCCTTGGTGAAGGCCTCCTTGAAGCTGGCGAAGCCACCCAGCTGACTGTCGATGGCCACCGCCAGTTCGCCCTGCGGTTCACCACCGCCCCGGGGCGACATCACTCGCCAGAACAGACTGTGGTTGGCGTGCCCGCCGCCCTGGTTGATCACCGCGCCGCGCAGGCTCTCCGGCAGTTCGGCGAGACGACCGAGCAGCTCCTCCACCGGCACCTCGGCCCAGCTGCTGCCTTCGAGCGCGGCATTGAGGTTGTTGATGTAGGTCTGGTGGTGCTTGCTGTGGTGGATTTCCATGGTCGGCGCATCGAGATGCGGCTCCAGGGCATCGTAGGCATAGGGCAACGGGGGCAGGCTGTGCGGCATGGTCTGGTTCCTTAATGACGGCTGGGCATGACCCAGCGCTCGGCGGGCAGGGTATGCCCGAGCAGGCGCTCGGTACGTGGATAGGCGCCGTACTCGCTGATGAAGTGCAGCAATTCGGTGTAGGTACGCCGGCTGTGGCGCAGCGCCACACCGCGCAGCCCTGGTGACAGCCGGGCGTTGGCCGCGACCTGCAGCAGCCGCTCGTGGCTGGCGCAGAGGTTTTCCGCCGCCTCCTCGGGCTGGCCGAGCTGCAGATGCAGGTCGGCCAGGTTGTGGTGGGAAATGACGAAGGCGGCGACCACCGACTCCGCATCGCCCCAGCGCTCCAGCAGCAGCTGGACCTCCGCCAGGGCTTGCAGGTAGTGCTCGCGCGCGGCCACCCAGTCGCCGCCGTGGAAGCAGCGATTACCCGTCTCGATGGTTCGTTTCCAATGCTCCATTCGATCCGCCTCCTCGCTGGCGTGCATGCACGAGCGCGCCGTTACAGGCCGCCCTCGGTGAGTTTTTCCGGATTGAGCAGCTGTTCGAGCTGGTCGCGGCTGAGGTCGGTGTTTTCCAGCGCGACCTCGATGATCGGCCGGCCCTGCTTGTAAGCCTGCTTGGCGATCTCGGCAGCTTTGAGGTAGCCGATCAGCGGGTTCAGCGCGGTGACCAGGATCGGGTTGCGCTCCAGCGCCTCGCGCAGCTTCGGCTGGTTGACGGTGAAGCTGGCGATGGCGCGGTCGGCCAGCAGGCGACTGACATTGCTCAGCAGCTCGATGCTGTGCAGCAGGTTCTGCGCGATCACCGGCAGCATCACGTTCAGCTCGAAGTTGCCCGACTGGCCGGCGATGGCGATGGTCGCGTCGTTGCCGATCACCTGGGCGGCGACCATGGCCGTGGCTTCCGGAATCACCGGATTGACCTTGCCGGGCATGATCGAGGAGCCCGGCTGCAGCGCTTCCAGCTCGATCTCGGCGAGGCCGGCGAGCGGACCGGAGTTCATCCAGCGCAGGTCGTTGGCAATCTTCATCAGCGACACGGCAGTGGTCTTCAGCTGGCCGGAGACGGCCACGGCGGTGTCCTGCGAACCGATCAGGGCAAAGAAGTTGGCGCCCGGGGTGAATGGCTGGCCGGCCAGCCCCTTGAGCTCGGCGCAGAAGCATTCGGCGAAGCGCGGATGAGCGTTGATCCCGGTGCCGACCGCCGTGCCGCCCTGGGCCAGGGCCTGCAGGCTCGGCAGAAGCAGGCACAGGTGTTCGATATTGGCCTGAATCTGCTGCGCCCAGCCATCCAGCACCTGGCTCATGCGCACCGGCATGGCATCCATCAGGTGGGTACGCCCGGTCTTCACATAGGGCTGCACGGCCAGCGACTTCTCGCACAGCACGGTCAGCAGGTGGCCAAGCGCCGGCAGCAGGCGCTCGTTGATCTCGATGGCGGCGCTGACGTGGATGGTGGTGGGGATGATGTCGTTGCTGCTCTGCCCGCAGTTGACGTGGTCGTTGGGGCTGACCTTGTCGCCGAGAATGCGGCTGGCCAGGGTGGCGATCACCTCGTTGGCGTTCATGTTCGAGCTGGTGCCCGAGCCGGTCTGGAAGATGTCCACCGGGAAATGCGCCATGAAATCACCGGCCAGCAGTTCCTGGCAGGCACCGACGATGGCATCGCCGAGTTCCGGGCTGAGCTGCTCCAGGTCGACGTTGGCGCGCGCCGCCGCGACCTTGGCCAGGATCAGCGCGCGAATGAACGCCGCCGGCATGCGCTGGCCCGACACCGGGAAGTTGTTCACCGCCCGTTGGGTCTGGGCGCCATACAGCGCGTCAGCCGGCACGGCCAGCTCGCCCATGCTGTCGCGTTCGATGCGGGACTCATTCATACGGATTTCCTTCTGCCAGTTCAGATGATGTGAGAGAGGGCTGCAGGTGCAGCGTGGCCAGGCGGTTGCGCAGGCGATTGAGGCTGTGGTGCTGGCGCCGGGTCTCGGCCAGGTGCTGCAGGGCGTACAGGGAGCGGTAGGCGTGATCCAGGCAGAGGCTGCGCCAGTGCCAGGGCAACGCCGGGTCGCAGGCGGTGTCGAGCAGCAGGTTGAGGGTGGTCAGTGACATCCGCCACGGCCCCAGCTGGCCGTGCTCGACCAGCTGCCGACCCTGCGACCAGTGCAGCTCCAGCAGGCGCGGCTCGTCAGGCAGCAGGGCACAGCGGATACGGAAGCCCTGCCAGAACCAGCAGTCCAGGCACGGCGAATGATGGGAGCGGAACGCCATGATGCAGCCTCAGCACAATTAAACGATATTAATTCTTATTTGATAAGAATAATCAATACGAAAATTGGCCGCACGAAAAATCCGCCCACGGCGAAGCCGTCGTGGACAACGGAAAGAGGCAAAACAGGAGGAGGAAAAGCTGGCCGTGGCGGGCGCCCGGCCGAGCCACCGCGCGCCTGGAACGGCGCGCGGCAGGATCGCGATCAGCTACCGGCGACAGTCATCTTCTCGATCAGCACCGAGCCGGTGCGGATATTGCCGCGCAGCTCCAGGTCGCTGCCGACCGCGACGATCTGCTTGAACATGTCGCGCATGTTGCCGGCGATAGTGACTTCCTGCACCGGGAACTGGATCTCGCCATTCTCCACCCAGAAGCCGGCCGCGCCGCGCGAGTAGTCGCCGGTGACCATGTTCAGGCCATGGCCCATCAGCTCGGTGACCAGCAGGCCACGGCCCATGCGGCGGATCAGCGCCTGCTGGTCCTCGTCGCCATGGCTGACGAACAGGTTATGCACGCCGCCGGAGTTGGCCGTGCTCGGCAGGTTCAGCTTGCGCCCGGAATAGGTGCCGAGGATGTAGGACACCAGCTCGCCGTCGGTGACGAACGGCTTGGCGTAGGTCGCCAGGCCGTCGCCATCGAAGGTCGCGCTGCCCATGGCCCGCGGAATGTGCGGGCGCTCATCCAGGCTCAGCCATTCGGGGAACAGGCGCTGGCCCAGCGCACCTTCGAGAAACGACGACTTGCGGTACAGGTTGCCGCCGGAAATAGCCCCGAGGAAGCTGCCGAACAGGCCGGTAGCCAGCTCGGCGGCGAACAAAACCGGCACCTCGCAGGTCGGCACCGGCCGCGCGCCCAGGCGCGCTGCACTGCGCGCCGCAGCATGCCGGCCGATCAGCGCCGCATCGGCCAGCAGCTCGCCCTGGCGATTGACGTCGTACCAGTAGTCGCGCTGCATCTGCCCCTCGCCCTCGGCGATCATCACGCAACTCAGGCTGTGGCGGGTGCTGGCGTAGCCGCCGATGAAGCCATGGCTGTTGCCGTACACCCGGCAGCCCTGGTGGGTATTCAGCGTGGTGCCGTCGGCATTGCTGATCCGCGGGTCGGCGTTGAAGGCCGCCTCCTCGCAAGTCAGGGCCAGCTCGATGGCGCGCTCGGGCGTCACCGACCACGGGTGGTAGAGGTCGAGATCCACCAGCTCGCGTGCCATCAGCGCGGCGTCGGCCAGACCGGCGCAATCGTCCTCGGAAGCATGTTTGGCAATCGCCAGCGCCGCCGCCACGGTCTCGCGGATCGCCGCCTCGCCGGTCGCCGAGGTACTGGCCGAGCCCTTGCGCTGGCCCACGTACAAGGTGATGCCGAAACCTTCGTCGCGGTTGAACTCGACCGTTTCCACCTCGCGCTGGCGCACCGTGGTCGACAAGCCCTGCTCCATCGATACCGCCACCTCGCAGGCGCTGGCGCCCTGGCGCCTGGCCTCGGCGATGATCTGCTCGACCTGCGCCTGCAACGCCGGCAATGCCTGCGGACCTACCCCATCTGCTGCACTCATAAACCACTCCAGAAACTGCCTACTGGCAACCCACCCGCCAAGCACGGCGCTTGCGGTGTGAGGCTTGCCGCTACCCTTGCTGCTATCATGGCGACGTTTCCCTCTGGACCGCCCCCATGGCTGATTCTTACGACGACGACTTCTCCGGCGAGAAGAGCAAAACCCAGGTCAAGCGCGAGCTGCATGCGCTGCAGGACCTCGGCCAGCGCCTCACCACCCTCAAGCCCGACCTGCTGGCCAAGCTGCCACTGACCGACGCCATGCGCAAAGCCCTGGCCGAAGCACCGAAGCACACGGCCAACTCGGCGAAAAAACGCCACGGCCAGTTCATCGGCAAGCTCATGCGCGAGCAGGACATCGAGGGCATTCTCGCCCTGATCGACCAGGTCGACAGCTCCACCCGCGAATACAACGAGCGCTTCCACAACCTCGAACGCTGGCGCGACCGCCTGATCACAGGTGACGACACCACTCTGGAAAGCTTCGTCACTGATTACCCGGATACCGACCGCCAGCACATGCGCAGCCTGATCCGTCATGCTCAGCACGAAGCGGCGCGGAACAAACCGCCAGCCGCTGCGCGCAAGGTGTTCAAATACATCCGCGAACTGGATGAAATCCAGCGCGGCCTGCGCTGAATCCAGCGCCCTGGCGTGGGCGCGCAATGCCCCACGCCAGGTCTTGTCTCAACTCCCCGTGCCACCCACGGTGATCGCATCGATCTTCAGGGTCGGCTGACCCACGCCCACCGGTACCGACTGACCGTCCTTGCCGCAAGTACCGACGCCGCTGTCCAGGGCCAGGTCGGTGCCGACCATCGATACCCGGCTCATCGCCTCCGGCCCGTTGCCGATCAGGGTCGCGCCCTTAACCGGCGCGGTGATCTTGCCGTCCTCGATCAGGTAGGCCTCGCTGGTGGAGAAGACGAACTTGCCGCTGGTGATGTCGACCTGACCGCCGCCGAGGTTGGCGCAGTAGATGCCCTTCTTCACCGAACGGATGATTTCTTCCGGATCGCTCTCGCCGGCCAGCATGTAGGTGTTGGTCATGCGCGGCATCGGCAGGTGCGCGTAGGACTCGCGGCGGCCGTTGCCGGTGCGCGCCACGCCCATCAGGCGGGCATTCAGCTTGTCCTGCATGTAGCCCTTGAGCACGCCGTTCTCGATCAGCGTGGTGCAGTGGGTCGGGGTGCCTTCGTCGTCGATGCTCAACGAGCCACGGCGCTCGGCCAGGGTGCCGTCGTCGACTATGGTGCACAGGCTCGACGCAACCTTCTCGCCGATCTTGCCGCTGTAGGCCGAACTGCCCTTGCGGTTGAAATCGCCTTCCAGGCCATGGCCGACCGCCTCGTGCAACAGCACGCCGGACCAGCCGGCACCCATCACCACCGGCATGCTGCCGGCCGGCGCGGGAATCGCCTCAAGATTGACCAGGGCCTGGCGCAGCGCCTCGCGGGCATAGCCCATGGCACGATCCTCAGCCAAGAAGTAGCGATAATCGGTACGCCCGCCGCCACCATGGCCGCCGCGCTCGCGGCGACCGTTCTGCTCGACTATCACGCTGACATTGAAACGCACCAGAGGGCGGATATCGGCGCCCAGGCTGCCATCGCTGGCGGCGACCAGGATGCGGTCCCAGACCCCGGCCAGGCTGACGGTGACCTGCTTGATGCGTGGATCGAGGGCGCGGGTGGCGACGTCGATGCGCTTGAGCAGCTCGACCTTCTCCGCCCGTCCGAGCACTTCCAGGGGATTGTCCGGCGCATAGAGCGCGCTGACCGCCGGACTGCTGAAGGCCTGCACGCGGCCCTCCTGCCCGGCGCGGGAAATCGAGCGCGCGGCACGCGCTGCTTGGCTCAAAGCTGCGGCGCTGATCGCATTGCTGTAGGCAAAGCCGGTCTTCTCGCCCGACTGCGCCCGCACGCCGACGCCCTGGTCGAGGTTGAAACTGCCTTCCTTGACGATGCCATCCTCCAGCACCCAGGTCTCGGAGATCTGGCTCTGGAAATACAGGTCGGCGGCATCGATGCCGGGGCCGGCCAGTTCGCCGAGGATCGCTGGCAACTGCTCAATGCTAAGGCCACCGGGCGTCAGCAGGTGTTCGCTGACGGCTAACAACGTCTCGCTCATAACTTCTCCGTAGGCGCCGGCCCGGGTTCGGCCGGCGCGAAAAATCGTCTGTGGCTGGCAATCGGCATGCGCTGGCGGATCGCCGCCTGTTCCACTGCATCGCGTTCGCCCAGCAGCACCGCCTCGCCCTGGGCCTGTTCGGCCAGCACCCGGCCCCAGGGGTCGATCAGTGCCGAATGGCCGAAGGTCTCGCGCCCGCCCGGGTGCATGCCGCCCTGCCCGGCCGCCAGCAGGTAGCACTGGGTCTCAATGGCGCGGGCGCGGGTCAGCACCTGCCAGTGCGCCGCGCCGGTGACGGCGGTAAAGGCCGCCGGGGCGCTGATCAGTTCGGCGCCCGCCTCGCGCAGCCGGCTGTACAGCTCGGGGAAGCGCAGGTCGTAGCACACCGTCAGGCCAAGCCGGCCAAGCGGGGTATCGGCGACCACCACCTGGCCACCAAAGGCGTAGTCATCCGACTCGCGGTAACGGCCGCGGCTGTCGGCCACGTCCACATCGAACAGGTGCAGCTTGTCATAGCGCGCCACCCGCTCGCCCCGTTCGTCGACCAGCAGCGAGCAGGCATGGGCCTTGCCCGCGGGCTGCGCATCCGGTGGCAGGGGGATGGTGCCGGCCACTATCCATAACCGCAAATCGCAGGCGGCCTGTTTCAACCAAGGCAGGATCGGCCCCGTACCTTCGGCTTCGGCACGGCCAAGGGCGGCCAGGTCGCGGCGGCCCATGGCGGCGAAGTTTTCCGGCAGGACAGCCAGGCGCGCACCGCGCTCGGCCGCCTGCTGCAGCAGGCGACGGGCGCTGGCGAGGTTGGCCAAGACATCGTCCTGGCTGACCATCTGGATCACGGCGAAGGACATGACTACTTCCGTCCGGGTGGTGACTGCATGCTACTCCAGTATGGATTAGCGGGGTTTCTCGAAAGGTTTCTCGAAGCTAATCTGTGGGTCCTTCCAGTCGCCCTTGACGCTGTACTGCACACTGGCGAAGCGCGCGACCCTGTCGCCGAGCAGCTTGTCGACCACGAACAGCGCGCCGCCCACCGCCGGCGCACCGACGATCAGCGCGGCCAGCGGCAGGTTGTTGCTCACCGGCAGGGTCACCAGCAACTTGGCGTCGATCTGGTCGCGGGCCATGTCCAGAGTGCCGTTCAGTTCCAGTCCCGTGGACGGCCCTTCCATCTTGATCGGCTCGCGGGTGACAAACACCCCGTCGGTGGCGACCAGCAGCCCCTTCACCCGGTCGTAGCTGAGGCCCTTGCCGAGCAGATCGGAGAAGTCCAGGCGCAGGCGCCGGCCGATGGAGTTGAAGTTGAGCAGACCGAACACCCGCAACGCCGAAGCCGAGCCCTGCACCTCGACGAACTGGCCACTGCGCAGACTGGGGTCGAGGCTGCCGGAGAAACGCTTGAGGCTGAACCAGGCCGGCGAGCCCGGCCAGTTGCCATCGGTATCCAGGCGGAAGCGCTCGCTGGTGGCGGTAGGGGCGAAGCCCCAGGCCAGCAGTACATCGGCCAGGTTCTTGCCTTCCAGGCGGCCCTTGTACCAGCTGCGCGTGCTGCCCGGCGCACCCTCCCAGCCGACGCTGCCCTGCAGCTGCATGCCCTTGAGCCCCATGTTCAGCTCGTTGAACTGCACCCCTTGTGGCGTGGGGCGCACCTTGAGCGACCAGGCGCCCAGCAACTGGTTGCCCTGCAGCACCTGATCGATACGCAGATCCAGCGCCGGGATCTGTTTCGGATCGACTGCGGCCAGGGCGTCCGGCTTGTCCACCACCGGCTCGTCGGCCTTGGCCGGTGGCTCGGCCGGCGGGAAGCTCAGGCGCGCCAGGTTGACCGTGATCGGCGCGCCGCTGGCGTCCGGCAGCAGCACATTGCCCTTGGCCAGGGCGCTGTCCAGATCCAGCGACCAGCCCTGCTGCGCCCGCTCCAGCTGCACGGTGAGCTGCTCCAGTTCGCTGCCGAAACCCTTGAAACGCTCGATCTGCAGATTGGCGCCACGGAAGAACTGCAGCGCCTCGCGGTTGTTCTGGGTGGCCGCATAACGCTTGGCCGTGTCCTGCCAGGCGCTCCAGTCCAGTTCGGCGATCCGCCCACTGACGCGCAGGCCCTGGCCGCTCGGCAAGATGGCGCGGGCACCGCCCAGGCGCAGCAGACCACGCCCCTGGGTGATCTGCCCGGGCGCTGCGGCGAAGGCCAGGCTGACCTGTCCGGCGTAATCCAGCCAGTAGCGCCGCTCGTTGCCCTGCAGGGTCATGCGCCAGGTCGCATTGCTGCTATCGGCCGCCGCCTTGCCATAGGGTGCGGGCAGATCGACCTGAGTGCCCTTGAGATCGGAAGTGACGTTCAGCTGGCTGTCGGCCCCGGCCAGCAGCAGGCTCAGCTTGTACGGCAGCTCACCGCTCAGCGGCAGTGGCTGGGTCACGCCGAGCCAGTCGGACAGCGTCTTCACCGGCACCCGGCCATTGGCCTCGATGCGCGTCTGCAGATTGGCCCGCGGGCCGCCGGCGATGGCCTTGCCCTGTACCGCACGGCCGAACACCTGGGCGCGGATATCCGGGGCACTAAGGCCATTGGCCGTGTCGTAGCGGAACGCGCCCTTGAGCTGACTCAGCTCCAGCTTCGGCGTGGCCAGCTGCAGGCGCGCGCCTTCGGTGGCGAAGTCCACCACCACCTTCGGCGCCTGGCCCTGGGCCAGTGGAATGTCCAGCTTGAGTTTACCGGACAGCGGCCCCTCGCCCTGCCAGCCGGCGAAGATCGCCGCCGTGCCGATCGGCGCCTCCTGGAGGATTTTCAGCGCGTCGCCCAGGCTGCTCTGCACATCGCCAGCGACCAGCAGGTGCGCGGTCTGTCCGCTGTCGACATGCGGGATATCCACGCTGACCGCCTCGAGCGTGCTGTTCAGCAGGCGCCCTTGCGGTACCCGCACCTGCACGCCGTCATCCTCGATCAGCACTTCGCCACGCGCCTCGCGCAGCGCCGGCCAGCCCGGCTGGAAGGCCAGCTCGGCATCGTGCACGCGGAAGAACAGGCTGAGGCTGCGTGCGGCGGCATCCGCGCCCTTCTGCAGCGAGCCCTGGTACTCGAACCAGCCTTCGTCGACCTTGCCGCCACGGATCGCCGTCTGCAGCCACTCGGCCAGCTTGGGGCTGAGGCCCGGCGACAGGGTCGGCAGGTATTTGCCGGTGTACCTGGCGTCGCCATCGCGGATGCCGACGCGCAGGTCCATGTAGTCCTCCAGCGCCGGGTCCTTCATCAGGCGAATCAGGAAGTCGCCGGCAATTCGCCCCTCGTCCCCCACCACCTGCAGGTAGGGGCTGCGCAAGGTGAACGCTGCGTCGTCCAGCTGCCACAGCAGCCGCGCCGAGGCCTGACGGTAGCGCCAGATCTCGGGGAACAGGGTGTTCAGGTGCAGGCCGAAGTTCTCGCTGTTGGCCAGCAGTTCGCCGCCGCCGAGGTCGCCGCTGATGCTGCCGCTGGCATTTTCCAGCGCCGGCACGCCATGCCAGGCACCGATGCCGACCTGCTCCAGGTTGGCCGAAAATTGCAGGCGCTTGGGGTCGCTGCGCTGCGGCAGGTAGGTCGCCTGCAGATTGTGCAGGGTGCCCTGGGGCCTGAGTGCGGCCAGCGCCTCGGCGGCTTTCTCCGGCAGGGGCACCAGGGCCAGAATCAGCGGGGTCAGCGGCGCCAGGTCGATGCGATCGGCGCCCAGTTGCCACTGCTCGGCACTGTCACCCTGCGCTTGCCGATGCTGCAGCGCCAGGTGCAGCTCGCCCCAACGCGTCTGCCCCAGGCTGAGGGCCAGGGAATCGATCAGCAGCTCGAAGCCATCCTCACGCCGCTCGATATAGGCATTCAGCCCCAGGTCATCGATCTGCACCGCCTTGCGCTCGGCATAGCCGCCGCGCAGCTCCGGCGCCTGCAGGCGGGCGTAGGCGCGCTGCACCTGGCCCCGATCCCAGTCCAGCCAGAGCTCGCCACCCAGCGCGGCCTTCTCGATCCGCCACTCGCGCGTCAGCCCGGCCGGCAGCAGTTTCGCCCAGTCGCTCTGCGGCAGACTGAGATACATCTCGGCGCGGCTGGCGCGCCAGTCCTTGCGGTCGAGACGGGTCTTGATCCGCAGCGCCAGGGGCTGGCCGTCCGGTAGCAGCAGGTGGCCGTCGAGGCGCAGACGGGTGGTACTGCTGCGCAGGGTGAAACTGGCGTAGGTCAGGCTCAGCGGCTTCTGCTCGAACGGCTCGAGGGTCAGTTGGCTATCCAGCAGGGACAGCTCCTCGAGCATCGGCAGGCGCTGCAGCAGTTGCTGCACATCCAGCGGCTGCTGCGTCTGGCGCACCGGCAGTCCTTCGACCGCCCAGTGCCCCTGCTCATCCTGGCGCACGCTGAGCTGCAGGCCTTCGACCTGCAGGTTGGCCAGGCGCGGCTGGCGGGCCAGCAGGCTGCCCAATACATCCGGCACCAGGCGCACCTGATCCAGGCGCACCGCGCTGCTGCCTTCGCCAAGCATCAGGTCGTGCACCGTCAGCAGCGGCGCCAACCCTTCCCAGCCGCCCTCCAGGGAACCGATCGACAGCGGCATGCCCAGGGCTTCACGGGCCTTGGTCTCGACTTCGGTGCGGTATTCGGCGACCAACGGTATGAGCTGGCGACCCAGGCTGGCATACAGCGCAGTCAGTACCAGCACCAGGGCGAACAGCCCCAGCACGGTGCGCAGGAGAGCGACGAGCAGACACGCCAAGCGATTCATTCAGTCCACGCCCTTACAGCAGCACGACATCGTACTGCTCCTGGGAATACATGGTCTCGACCTGGAACTTGATGGTGCGGCCGATAAAGGCCTCGAGATCGGCGACATTGCCCGACTCCTCGTCGAGCAGGCGGTCGACCACCTTCTGGTTGGCCAGCACGCGATAGCCTTCGGCCTGATAGGCACGGGCCTCGCGGAGGATCTCGCGGAAGATCTCGTAGCAGATGGTTTCCGGCGTTTTCAGCTTGCCGCGCCCCTGGCAGCTGCTGCACGGCTCGCACAGCACCTGTTCGAGGCTCTCACGGGTGCGCTTGCGGGTCATCTGCACCAGGCCCAGTTCGGTGATGCCGATGATGTTGGTCTTGGCGTGGTCGCGCTCCAGCTGCTTCTCCAGGGTACGCAGCACCTGGCGCTGGTGCTCTTCATCCTCCATGTCGATGAAGTCGATGATGATGATCCCGCCGATGTTGCGCAGGCGCAGCTGGCGAGCGATGGCCGTAGCCGCCTCGAGATTGGTCTTGAAGATGGTCTCTTCGAGGGTGCGGTGGCCGACGAAAGCCCCGGTGTTGACGTCCACCGTGGTCATCGCCTCGGCCGGGTCGACCACCAGGTAGCCGCCGGACTTGAGCGGCACCTTGCGCTCCAGGGCGCGCTGGATCTCGTCCTCGACGCCGTACAGGTCGAAGATCGGCCGCTCGCCCGGATAGTGCTCCAGGCGGTCGGCGACTTCCGGCATCAGCTCGTCGACGAACTGGGTGATCTTCTGGAAGGTCTCGCGCGAGTCGATGCGAATCTTCTCGATCTTCGGGCTGACCAGATCGCGCAGGGTGCGCAGGGCCAGGGACAGGTCCTCGTAGATCACCGTGGGCGTCGGCGCGGTCTTCATCTGCGCAGCGATCTGTTCCCACAGGCGGCGCAAGTAGCGGATGTCGGCGAGGATTTCGTCGGCTCCGGCGCCTTCCGCTGCGGTACGCAGGATGAAACCGCCCACTTCCTCGATGCCTTCGGCGGCCACGCAATCGGCCACCACCTGCTTGAGGCGCTCGCGCTCGGCTTCTTCCTCGATCTTCAGCGAGATGCCGACATGGGCGGTGCGCGGCATGTACACCAGGTAGCGCGAGGGAATCGACAGATGGGTGGTCAGCCGCGCGCCCTTGGTACCGATCGGGTCCTTGGTCACCTGCACCACCAGGCTCTGGCCCTCATGCACCAGCGCGCTGATGCTCTCGACCGCACTGCCTTCGCGAGTGGAGATTTCCGCCGCGTGGATAAAGGCTGCCCGTTCCAGGCCGATGTCGATAAAGGCCGCCTGCATGCCCGGCAGCACGCGCACCACCTTGCCTTTGTAGATATTGCCGACGATGCCGCGACGCTGGGTGCGCTCGACGTGTACTTCCTGCAGCACGCCGTTTTCCACCACTGCCACCCGCGATTCCATCGGCGTGATGTTGATCAGGATCTCTTCGCTCATGCATCCCACTCTGTGCGACGACGCTGCTGGCCAGGGGCTCGGCCCCTGCCGCGGTCTTAATTATGGTTGGCTGGCAGGCTCTGCCAGCACGGAATCCCGAATTCATTGAGCATCTGCGCGGTTTCGCACAGGGGCAGGCCGACTACAGCCGAGTAGCTGCCCTCGATCCGGCTGACGAACACGGCCGCCAACCCTTGAATACCATAGCTGCCAGCCTTGTCCTGCGGCTCGCCGCTGGCCCAGTAGGCCTCGGCCTCGCCGGCACCCAGCGGGCGAAAATGCACCCGGCTCGCCACCACCTGCACCGCCTCGCGGCCCAGCGTGGCCAGGGCCACGGCGGTCAGTACCCGGTGCTCGCGGCCGGACAGGGCGGCCAATGTGGCCAGCGCCTCGGCGCGATCCTGCGGCTTGCCGAGAATTCGCCCATCGAGCACCACGGCGGTATCGGCGCCGAGCACCACGGCCGCCGCCGGATCGCTCAGGCAGGCCAGGCCGACCCGCGCCTTTTCCAGCGCCAGCCGCTCTACATAGCCATGCGCAGGCTCATCGGGCAATGCCGTTTCATCTATGGAGGCAATTAGCGTGACGAAGGGCACACCGATCTGTGCCAGCAATTCGCGTCGGCGGGGCGAACCCGAGGCCAGATGAAGCGTGGCCATGCAGACATCTCCCTGTCGAGAATGAGGTAGGCGGCGTCAGTGCACGCCGAAGCGCTGCTGCAACCCGCGCAGAATGGCGAACACCCAGGGCCAGAGCAAGGCACTGATCAGCGCCGGCAGGACGAATTCGAGAGTCGGCGCGCGATTGCCGGTCAGGGCATTGAGCCACAGCTGTACCAGCTGGGCCAGGCCGAACACTACCAGCAGTACCAGGCATTGCTGCCACATGGGGAACATGCGCAGGCGCCGCTGCAGGGTCAGTACCAGGAAGGTGATCAAGGTCAGGGTCAGGGCGTGCTGGCCGAGCAGCGCGCCATACAGCACGTCCTGGCCGATACCGAACAGCCAGGCGCTGATCATGCCGACCCGATGCGGCACGTTGAGCACCCAGTAGGACAGGAACAGCGCCAGCCACAGCGGGCGACCGAGTTCCATGAAGTCGGGCATCGGCAGGATGCTGAACAGCAGCGCCAGCAGCAGGCTGGCCCAGATGATCCAACCGTTACGCGCCTTGGCCTGGGCCATCAGTGTGCCTCCTGGTTGGCAGCGGGCCGCTCAATCGGGGCTGCAGGCGCAGTTGCAGGTGCAGCAGCTCCAGGCGCCTGCGGATTACCACTGGGTACGGGCGGCACGGTTTGCAGCGGAGTGCCCGCGGCGGCAGCCTCACGATCTGCGGCCTCCTGGGCCACGGCGGCCTCGGTGGCACGCTGCTCGGCGGAGCGGCTGTCGGTAAATACCAGCAGCATGTAGCGGCTGCGGTTGAGCGCGGCAGTCGGTATGGCGCGGACGATGGCGAACGGTTGGCCGGAATCGTGGATCACTTCCTTGACCGTGGCCACCGGGTAACCGGCCGGGAAACGCTGGCCCATGCCGGAGCTGACCAGCAGATCGCCTTCCTTGATGTCGGCGGTATCGGCCACATGGCGCAGCTCCAGGCGCTCCGGGTTGCCGGTACCGGCGGCGATGGCGCGCAGGCCGTTGCGGTTCACCTGCACCGGAATGCTGTGGTTGGTATCGGTCAGCAGCAGCACACGGGCGGTATAGGGCATCACCTCGACCACCTGGCCCATCAGGCCGCGGGCATCGAGCACCGGCTGGCCGATGTAGGCACCGTCCTTCTCGCCCTTGTCGATCAGGATGCGATGGGAAAAGGGATTGGGGTCGACGCCGATCAACTCGGTGACCAGCACCTTCTCGTCGACCAGCGCCGAGGAGTTGAGCAGCTCGCGCAGGCGCACGTTCTGCTCGGTCAGGGTCGCCAGCTTCTGCACCCGCCCCTGCATCAGCAGGGCCTCGGCCTTGAGCTTCTCGTTCTCGGCCACCAGCTCGTTACGGCTAGTCAGTTGCTGGGTGGCGTTTTCCCACAGGGTCAGCGGCAGGCGCGCGGTGCGATAGGCCGGTTCGACGATCAGGCCAAGCTGCGCGCGCAGCGGCTGCAGCACCTCGAAACGCGCATCCACCACCATCAACACGGCCGACAGCACGACCAGCACGAGCAGTCGTACGCCGAGCGATGGCCCTTTGGCAAATAGCGGTTTGATGGTGATACCCCTTAGAACCTATTCAACGTCTGCTGCGCGTCGGCCCTGCTGCGTTAAAACAGGCTCGGAATGCTCATTTACGGTTTGTAAACTGCGCTTCCTCGCCAGTTTTGCCTTGCATGGCTCTAGCTCGCAAGACTTTGAACAAGCTCCTAAGCGAAACCTGGAAAACAGAAAGCCGGAAGTACGAACCTCCGGCTTCGGTTTAGCACGTCAGGATCACTCCGAGGAGAGCAGGTCCATGCTGTGACGGTCCATCATCTCCAGCGCACGGCCACCGCCACGCGCCACGCAGGTCAGCGGATCTTCGGCGACGATCACCGGCAGGCCGGTCTCTTGGGCCAGCAGCTTGTCCAGGTCGCGCAGCAGGGCGCCACCACCGGTCAGCACCAGGCCACGCTCGGCGATGTCGGAAGCCAGTTCCGGCGGCGATTGCTCGAGGGCACTCTTGACCGCCTGGACGATAGTCGCCAGGGATTCCTGCAGGGCTTCCAGCACTTCGTTGGAATTGAGGGTGAAGCTGCGCGGTACGCCTTCGGCCAGGTTGCGGCCACGCACGTCGACTTCACGCACTTCGCCGCCAGCGTAGGCGGTACCGATTTCCTGCTTGATGCGCTCGGCGGTGGATTCGCCGATCAGCGAACCGTAGTTGCGGCGCACGTAGGTGATGATGGCTTCGTCGAAACGGTCGCCACCAACGCGGACGGATTCGGCGTAGACCACGCCGTTCAGCGAGATCAGGGCGATCTCGGTGGTACCACCGCCGATGTCGACAACCATCGAGCCACGGGCTTCTTCAACCGGCAGGCCGGCACCGATGGCAGCGGCCATCGGCTCTTCGATCAGGAACACTTCGCGGGCACCAGCACCAAGGGCCGACTCGCGGATGGCGCGGCGCTCGACCTGGGTCGACTTGCACGGCACACAGATCAGCACGCGCGGCGACGGCTGCAGGAAGCTGTTTTCGTGAACCTTGTTGATGAAGTACTGCAGCATCTTCTCGCAGACGCTGAAGTCGGCGATCACACCGTCTTTCATCGGGCGGATGGCGGAAATGTTGCCTGGGGTACGGCCCAGCATGCGCTTGGCTTCGGTACCGACGGCGACCACGCTCTTCTGGTTATTGCCGCTGGTGCGGATGGCAACCACGGACGGCTCATTCAGGACGATGCCGCGCTCGCGTACATAAATCAGGGTATTGGCGGTGCCCAGGTCGATCGACAGATCGCTGGAAAACATGCCACGCAGTTTCTTGAACATGGGGGAAAAACCCTAAGACTGAGCGCAATGAAAACGCGGGGTAAAAAAGTGCGGCAAACTCTATCAATGAGCAGCCTTTTGGGCAAGGCGGCGCTTGTGCTAAATTGCCTGCTTTTCCGGGCTTTACGCCCACAATTCGCGGCCTTTGACCGCCGTACGCGGTATCCGTTCCCCGCCTGTATTTCGTCCGGTCACCCGCATTCCCCTGGAGAATCCCGATGGCGCTTGAACGCTCCGACGTGGAAAAGATCGCCCACCTGGCCCGTCTGGGCCTGAACGAAGCCGATATCCCACGAACCACCGAGACCCTCAACAATATTCTCGGTCTGATCGACGCCATGCAGGCGGTCGACACCAACGGCATCGAACCACTGGCCCACCCGCTGGAAGCCACCCAGCGCCTGCGCGCCGACCAGGTCACCGAACAGAACCAGCGCGAGGCCTACCAGGCCATCGCCCCAGCCGTACAAGACGGCCTGTATCTGGTTCCGAAAGTCATCGAATAAAGGAAAGGGTTCCCCATGCATCAACTGACCCTGGCCGAGATCGCCCGCGGCCTGCAGGACAAAGCCTTCTCCGCCGAAGAGCTGACCCGCACCCTGCTGGCACGCATCCAGCAACTCGACCCGCAGCTGAACAGCTTCATCAGCGTCACCGAAGAACTGGCCCTGAGCCAGGCCAAGGCCGCCGATGCCCGCCGCGCCGCCGGCGAGAACAGTGCCCTGCTCGGCGCACCGATCGCCCACAAGGACCTGTTCTGTACCCAGGGCATCCTCACCAGCTGCGGATCGAAGATCCTCGGCGGCTTCAAGGCCCCGTACAACGCCACCGTGGTCGAGAAGCTCGCCGCCGCCGGCAGCGTGACCCTGGGCAAGCTGAACATGGACGAATTCGCCATGGGCTCGGCCAACGAATCCAGCCACTACGGCCCGGTGAAGAACCCCTGGGATCTGTCCCGTGTTCCGGGCGGCTCCTCCGGCGGTTCCGCTGCCGCCGTCGCCGCCCGTCTGATTCCGGCTGCCACCGGCACCGATACCGGCGGCTCGATCCGCCAGCCGGCCGCACTGACCAACCTCACCGGGATCAAGCCGACCTACGGCCGCGTCTCGCGCTGGGGCATGATCGCCTACGCCTCCAGCCTCGACCAGGGCGGCCCGCTGGCCCGCACCGCCGAGGACTGCGCCCTGATGCTCAGCGGCATGGCCGGTTTCGACGCCAAGGACTCGACCTGCGTCGATGCGCCGGTGGACGACTACCTGGCCGCCCTGCAGCAACCGCTGAGCGGCCTGCGCATCGGCCTGCCGAAGGAATACTTCGGTACCGGCCTCGACAGCCGTATCGCCGACAAGGTGCTGGCTGTGGTCGAAGAGCTGAAGAAGCTCGGCGCCACGGTCAAGGACATCAGCCTGCCGAACATGCAGCACGCCATCCCAGCCTACTACGTGATCGCGCCGGCCGAGGCCAGCTCCAACCTGTCGCGCTTCGACGGCGTGCGCTTCGGCTATCGCTGCGAGAACCCGGTCAACCTCGAAGACCTGTACAAGCGCTCGCGTGGCGAAGGCTTTGGTGCGGAAGTGAAGCGGCGCATCATGGTCGGTACCTACGCGCTGTCCGCCGGCTACTACGACGCCTACTACCTGAAGGCGCAGAAGATCCGCCGCCTGATCAAGAACGACTTCGTCACTGCCTTCAATGACGTCGACGTGATCCTCGGCCCGACCACGCCGAACCTGGCCTGGAAGATCGGCGCAAAGAACAACGACCCGGTCGCCGAATACCTGGAAGACATCTACACCATCACCGCCAACCTGGCCGGCATCCCCGGCCTGTCCATGCCCGCCGGCTTCGTCGACGGTCTGCCGGTTGGCGTGCAACTGCTTGCGCCCTACTTCCAGGAAGGCCGCCTGCTGAATGTCGCCCATCAGTACCAACAGGTCACTGACTGGCACAAACAAGCACCGACTGGCTTCTGAGGACGACACACATGCAATGGGAAACCGTGATCGGGCTGGAAATCCACGCCCAGCTCAGCACCCAATCGAAGATCTTCTCGGCCAGCGCCACCACCTTCGGTGCCGAGCCCAACACCCAGGCCAGCCTGATTGACCTGGGCATGCCCGGCACCCTGCCGGTGCTCAACGCCGAAGCGGTGCGTATGGCCTGCAAGTTCGGCCTGGCGATCGACGCGCACATCGCGCCGCAGAACGTCTTCGCGCGCAAGAACTACTTCTACCCGGATCTGCCCAAGGGCTACCAGACCAGCCAGATGGATCACCCCATCGTCGGCAAGGGCTTCCTCGACATCACCCTGGAAGACGGCACGACCAAGCGCATCGGCATCACCCGCGCACACCTGGAAGAAGACGCCGGCAAGAGCCTGCACGAAGACTTTCACGGCATGAGCGGCATCGACCTCAACCGTGCCGGCACCCCGCTGCTGGAAATCGTCTCCGAGCCGGACATCCGCTCGGCCAAGGAAGCCGTGGCCTACGTCAAAGCCATCCACGCCCTGGTGCGCTACCTCGGCATCTGCGACGGCAACATGGCCGAAGGCTCGCTGCGCTGCGACTGCAACGTCTCGGTACGCCCGAAAGGCCAGGCCGAGTTCGGCACCCGCGCCGAGATCAAGAACGTCAACTCGTTCCGCTTCATCGAAAAAGCGATCAACCACGAAGTGCAGCGCCAGATCGAGCTGATCGAGGACGGCGGCAAGGTGGTGCAGGAAACCCGTCTGTACGACCCGAACAAGGACCAGACGCGCTCCATGCGCAGCAAGGAAGAAGCCAACGACTACCGTTACTTCCCCTGCCCGGACCTGCTGCCGGTGGTGATCGAGCAGAGCTTCCTCGACGAAGTCCGTGCCAGCCTGCCGGAGCTGCCGGTGCAGAAGCGCGAGCGCTTCGAGGCGCAGTTCGGCCTGTCCGCCTACGACGCCACTGTGCTGGCTGCCAGCCGTGAACTGGCCGACTACTTCGAAGCGGTCAACGGCGTGTGCGGCGATGCCAAGCTGGCCGCCAACTGGGTGATGGGCGAGCTGTCCAGCCTGCTCAACAAGGACAACCTGGAAATCGACCAGTCGCCGGTCTCCGCCGCGCAACTGGGCGGCATGATCCTGCGCATCAAGGACAACACCATCAGCGGCAAGATCGCCAAGATGGTGTTCGAAGCCCTGGCCGCCGGTGAAGGCGCCACGGCTGACGAAGTGATCGAGAAGAAAGGCCTCAAGCAGGTCACCGACTCCGGCGCCATCGAGTCGATGCTCGACGAAGTGCTGGCGGCCAACGCCGAGCAGGTCGAACAGTACCGCGCCAGCGACGAAGCCAAGCGCGGCAAGATGTTCGGCTTCTTCGTCGGCCAGGCCATGAAAGCCTCGAAAGGCAAGGCCAACCCGGGCCAGGTCAACGAGCTGCTGAAGAAAAAGCTCGAAGGCTAAGAGCCTGTAAGCTGCAACCAATCGACGCCGGGCTTGCCCGGCGTTGTCTTATGCGTCGACTGGATACCTAACGGAGCCGCCATGCGTATCACTTTCGCCCTGCTCGCCGCCCTGCTGCTCAGCGCCTGCGCCAGCCAGGGTGTGGTCGATCCGCATGGCTACCGTGCCGAAGGCCAGGCCTCCTGGTATGGCGCCAAGCACCAGGGCCGCAAGACCGCCAGCGGCGAGCGCTTCGACCAGAATGCGCTGACCGCCGCCCACCGCGAGCTGCCCTTCGGCACCCGCGTGCAGGTCACCAACCTGAGCAACAACAAACGCGTGATCGTGCGCATCAACGACCGTGGGCCAACCTCACGCAAGCGCCTGATCGATCTGTCGCAACAAGCGGCCAAACAGCTCGACATGCTGCGCGCCGGCGTGGCGCCGGTACGGGTCGAAGCCCTCGAATAACGCGCACCGCGCGCAGAACCCATCAGGAGAACAGCCATGAGCGAAGAGAAGAAAAGCGGCCTGCAGGTACGCCGCGAGGTGATGGGCGACGCCTTCGTCGACCGCGCCCTGGGCAACGCCACCGCGTTCAGCCAGCCGCTGCAGGACTTCGTCAACGAACACGCCTGGGGCGGTGTGTGGAACCGCGAAGGCCTGGATCGCAAGACCCGCAGCCTGATCACCCTGGCCGCGCTGACCGCGCTGAAGTGCCCGCAGGAGCTGAAAGGCCATGTGCGCGGCGCACTGAACAACGGCTGCACCGTGGAGGAAATCCGCGAAGCGCTGCTGCACTGCGCGGTCTACGCCGGCGTACCAGCAGCCATCGACGCCTTCCGCGCCGCCCAGGAAGTCATCGATGCCTGGCAGGCACCTAACACCTAAGACGTAGGGCGGGTGCCCCACGTGCAATGAGCCAGAAACGACGCGGGCTTATGGATAGCTGAACTGCTTGACCAGGGTCAGCTCGCCCGGCGCACGCATGGGCACGAGAAACGACTGCTGCTTCTCGTTCGGCGTGCCCTCCTCGCTGATCAAGGTGATCTGCGCCGTGGTCAGCGCCTGCGCCGCGCCACCCTCGCTGTCGTAGCCGCCACCGTAATAGTTGACGTAGACCAGGTACTGGCCCTTGAGCGGGGTCGGCGAGGCGATCATTTCCGGGCCGAAGCCGCTGGTCACATCGACATCCAGCGCCGCGCCGTTGGCCAGAGAGCGCTCGCCGTACCAGACATGCCCGCCGTCCGGCGTCACCAGGTGCAGGTCGAGGTCGGTGTTGTCGCTGTCCCAGGACAGCACCACACGCAGCTTGGCCGGCGTCTCGCCACTGCCCTGGTTGTAGAACTGCACGCGGCGCACCTGCTGGCCATCCGGGCTACGCACCTCGACGTTGTTGCTACCGGCCGGGAACACGAACGGGCGGTCGAAGCCGCCATCTTCCTGCACCTTGAGCGGCATGCTGATGCCGTTGACGATCAGCCGCGCCGGCGCGCCCTCGACCTTGGCCACGTTCTTGATCTGCCCCAGGATGCGCGCGGTGTCGGCCTGGTCCGGTGCGCTGTTGACCGAAGAGGCCGGGTAATTGACCTGCTGGATGAAGTGCGCGCCATCCGCCGAGCCCTGGCGCCAGCCGGCGCGCGGGGTGTCCAGGCGCACTTCAGCAACAGCAACGGCACTGGCGGTCAGCAACAGGAACAGGGCAACGGGATGCAAGCGAAAGGTCATGGGATCTATTCCAGAAGCAGGTGACGGGCGAGGCTTTCGATGTAGTCCTCGTCCTGGCCATTGGGGTGGGCCTCGAAGGCCAGGTGCAGGTATTCGTGAGCCAGGTCGAGCCGGTCCTGCAGCGACAGCAGACCGCGCACATAGATGCGCCGACGCTCGCGGTCGACATAGGGATTGCCGGAAAGCAGGCGGCACACGGCGAACTGCGCGGTCTCGCTGTAGCCCGGCTCTTCATCCAGGCGCGTGCGCCATTGCCGGCGCTGCGCCTGTAGCCAGTCCGCCGCCACATCCAGCGGCTGGCAGGCGGCCACCGGCTTGTCCCAGCGACTGAGGCTGGCGCGCGGGAAGGCGCGGGCGAGAATGGCGTCGTAACGCAAACCAGACTTGGCCTGTTCGACCGCCTGGCTCCAGGCCAGGCGCTCGGGGCCGGGCAAGTCGGAGTGATAGGTAACCGCGCTGCCGGCCAGCACCAGATCGCTGGTCCAGGCGGCGATGCCACGCGCGCCAAGCGAGGCCGGGCGCGGTGCCACGCGCTGACTGGCGCTGCTGTCGCGAATTGCCAGGCACTCGCCACGGCGTTCGGAGTTCTGCAGCAGGTAGCTGCGAATGGTCACCGCCAAAGCCTTGGCCGCTTCGGCCGGTTGCGCCGCCGCCTCGCGATCCAGCACCCGCGCCACGTACTCCTCGCGGCTCAGATGGGCGACCAGATACAGCTGTTTGCCCTGGCGCAGGAGGAACAGTTCGCCGGCACTCTCGATGGGCAGGCGATTGCCGTTGGCGAACTCCACCTCGTAGCGACCATTCAGCGCCCCGACAGCTGCGGCCTTGTCCTGCCGGCGCACCTGGCGCAGCGGATAGCGGTCGAACAGCGCCACCTCCACGCACGCACCCGGCTCCTGCGGCCAGGGCGCGGGCAAGGTGCGCCCGAGCACTTCGGCATAGCCGCGCAGGATGCTCTGGCTGGTACCGGATCCGCCGGCCCACAGCGGCGTGCCATCCACCAGCCAACCGGCGAAACCGCCCTGGCGCGCCTGCGCGTCGCCATCGGCCAGCCAGCTCCAGGTCTTCACCCGCAAACGCCCGCCCAGGGTGCCAAGCGCGGCGGCATCCGGGGCATTCAGCGACACGTCGAGCAACACCCGGCGCGCCTCGGCCTGGGCCGGCAGGCTGGCCAAGGTATCGAGCAGTTCATGCACCGGCACCCGTCGCTGCGGCTGCAGCTGGTCGAGGTCGCGCAACCAGGCCGGCGCCTGCTGTGCCTGCCAGTAACTGCTCCAATCGGCGGCCTGCAAGCCCAGGCGCTGCGGGGCGAAATACAGGCCGCAGGACTTGGTCAGGGCCTGGTCGCGGTCGATGCGCTCGCCGGCCTGACAGCAATAGACCTCCTCGCGATCCTGGCCGGTGCAGGTATAGCCGGGGTCGGCCTGGCGGTTGTCCACCAGGTAGGCGTAGACGAACAGTTTCCACAGGCTGCCCAGCGGCGTATCCAGCTGCGCCGGCAGGCTGCTACGCACCAGCACCTGCTGGCGATCCAGCTGCAGCAGCTGGTCACCCTGGCTGGTACGCCAGGCCAGCTGCAACGGTGCCTGCCCCGCTTCGACGAGCAGGGGCACGCACAGCGCCAGCCAGCAGAGTGCCCGCACGGCTTACTCGACCTTCAGCTCGGCCAGCGCCGCTTCCTGCTCGACGGCCTGCTGCTGCGGGTCGTACATGCGCACGTAACGCGCCGGCGGCAGGTGGAACTGGCCTTTCTGCGAGAAGCGCACCAGGTGACGCAGCTGCACAGTGCCCTGCAGGCTGTCGACCGGCACTGCGTATAGCAGCTGACCCGGCTCGTGGCGGGCCTTCTCCAGCGGCGCCGCCTCTTCCGAGTCGAGGCCGCTGATCTGGATGCCCCAGGTGGTGCGCTCGACATCGGCGCCCGGCGGCAGCGGCACTTCCAGCAGGCCGTAACGATAGGCATGTTCCTCGTCGCCCTGCAGGGTCACTTCGTCGAGGTACAGCTCGTCGCTGGACAGCGGATCATCGCCAACTTCTTCGACGCTGAAACTGAAGGCCTTCTCGCCCGGCACCAGACGCAGCAGGCGCCGGCTGACCTGCACCGGCACGTTGCCGACCGGCGTCTCGGTGCTATCGAATGTCAGGGTCGCCGGCAACGAACCGACCTGCTCGGCTGGTAGCGGCAGCTCCTTGGGCTGTTCCTTGCCCAGCCACTGCCACCAGGTTTCCCCGGTAGCGCCCTGCTGGGCCGCCCAGCCGGCACCCGGTGCCGGCACGCTGGCCGGCGCCGTTTGCTCGATGCTGTTGCTCAGCCAGGTCAACGCCAGGGCGCGTTCCAGGGTCGCCTGCTCCGGCGCCAGGCGCTGCAGCAGGGCATTCACTTCCTGCGGTTGCGGTCGGCCCTGGGCCAGGCGTACCGCCTCGGCAAACGGCTGACGGCTTTCGGCCACGCGCTGGCGGGCGGCCTCCAAACCGGCACTGAAGGCCGCCGGCAGGCTGACCTTGCTCTGCGCCGCCAGGTCGGCAGCCAGCACCCGCGCCAGGGCCAGGCCGAGCTGCGAGTTCGGTGCGGCCATCACCGGGCTGGTCAGACCGGCGTCGTCCAGATTGACTTCATCACCGTCACCCGCCTGGCCCAGATCGGCCAGCAGGCCTTCGAGCAAGGTGTTCACCGGCAACTGCATCTCGCGGGCGAAATCGAGGATCAGCGCGCGCTGCAACAGCGGCGTATTCGTCGCCTGCTTGGCATAGACCTCCAGCACGCGCTGCCAGTGCTCCGGCGGCAGGCTGATGTGCAGGGCGCGACTGGCATGCCAGTCGGCGTAGTAGGCATAGGCGGTGAGGAAGGCATCGGCATCGCCCTCCTCGCCCCACCAGGTAAACCCGGCTTCCGGGCCGGCCATCTGCACCAGGCGCAGGCGGCTGTTCTGCATGATCAGGCGCAGACGCTCGCCAATCCGTGCGTCGCCCTTGGCCAGCGTCGGGTAGGCCAGGCTTAGAGGCAGCAGGCGGCTGGAAGTCTGCTCGACACAGCCGTAGGGGTACTCGATCAGGTCGTCGAGAGCCGAACGGAACAGCGCTTGCGAGCTGTTATCCAGACGCAGGCGGATATTGCCGGCGTCGGCCGGCAGGCCCAGCGGGTTGCTGCCCGGATTGAGGCTCAGGCTCTGCGTGTGCATACGCTGCCAGCCTTCGCCGGCCACGCGCAAGGTCACGCCGAGGGCGTCCACCGACTTGCCGTCCTGCACCAACTCGGCACGCCATTCGCCGCCCTCCAGGGCAGTCGGCGGCAGCGCCAGGTAGTTCACGCCCTTCTCCAGTTCCACCGCCTGGCGTTGCTCCTGGCCGGCGTAGTGGGTGACCAGTTCGGCCTTGGTGCTCTCCTCGCCCTGGTTGAAAGCGAACAGGCCCAGCTGCGGCTGATCGCCCTCGCGGAACAGGGTCGGCCCGCTCCATTTCAGGTACAGCGGTTTCTCGGAACGGATGAACTGTTTCTTCTGCCCCACTTCGCCAGCCTCGTCGACCGCGCGCACGGTGATGCGCCAGCGGGTCAGCGAGTCGGGCATGCGGAAGGTCAGGCGCGCCTTGCCGTCGGCATCGGTGACCAGATCAGGCTGCCAGGCAGCGGTATCGACTTCCTCGCGGCGCGGCCGCTCCAGCACCTTGACCCCACGCTCGCTGCGGTTGGCGCGGCCCGGTGCGGTCGGGTTGCCCGGCAGCGCCACGTCATAGCTGATGAACGACAGGCTGGCGCTGGTGCGCACGTTGTTGCGCCGTGGGTGGTAGAAGAACTGGTCGATGCCCGGGGCGATTTCCGGCTGCAGGGCGTAGATCATCTCGTCCACCACGCTGACCGTCAGACGGGTGGCCGCCGGCTTGCCGTGGAACTGGGTAGCGAGGTCGACGGTCACCGTGTCGCCCGGCTGGTAGCTTTCCTTGTCCGCGCTGATGGCGATCTGCACTTGCGCCTTGGCCACCTTGATCCCGGCGTTCTGGAAGCTGTAGTCGCCGCCCTTGGTGTAGAGCACGGAGAAGGTCAGGTTGGGCGCGAAGTTGTCGTCGACCGGGATGCGCGCGCGGTACTGGGTGTCGTTGAGTTTCTCCAGCTTGAGCCAGTCGCCACCCTTGGACAGCAGCGCGGTGGCCTCCACCTGGTCGCGCTCCAGGGTCAGCAGCGCATCGCCGACCGGCTCGGGAAAGGTGATCAGAGCCAGGGCTTCGGCACCGGCCTGGTACTCGTCCTGGTCGAACACCACTTCCACAGTGCCGGCTACCGCCTTGATGCCCTCGCCACTGACCGCATGGCCGGTGGCGCCGAGAATCAGGCCGTGCTTGTCCTTGAGGGTGATGCTGTAGGTGCCGGGGCGCTCGAAGCTGAGGCTGAAGCCTTTATCCTCGTCGCTCAGGCTGGCGCTGTGCTGGCTCTGGTCTTCCAGGCGCACCCATTCATAGCTGGCCGGTTTGAGCTCGCTGGCCTGCTCGCTGTGGTAGCTGAACGGCACGGCTTCGCCCACTGCACTGAAGCGCTGCGGTGCCTCCAGGCGATAACGGGCGGCACCACGCTCGATAAGGATTTCCTTGCTGACCTTGACCCGGTAGGCAGCACCATCGCTGGCGAACACGGTGAGCAGGTAGCGGCTCGGTTTATCCGCCGCCGGCAGGTCAAGGGCGGCGCGGCCTTGGTCATCGGTCTGCAGTTCGCTGCTGGAAAGCTCGACCGGGAACTGGCCGAGGTACTGCAGCTCGTTGTCGATCATCGACAGCTGCTGGGCACGCAGGCTCAGTTGCAGGCGCGCGTTCTTCACCGGCTTGCCGTCCGGGTAGAGCAGCACCAGGTTGCCGCTGACCTTTTCACCGGTGCGGAAGTCCGGCTTGCTCAGGTCGAGGGCGATCTCGAAGTGCGGCTTGATGTAGTCGGCCACGCGGAAGGCGCTGCTGTACAGCTGGTCGCGGTAGCTGAAGCGCAGCTCGTAGCCGCCGGCCACGGCGTTGTCCGGCAGCTGGAAGCGGCCCTGGGTGCCGGCCTTGCTGTCGAGCGCCAGGTCGAGGTTCTGCAGCACGGTGCCGGTGGCATCCAGCACGCTGAGCTTGAGCGGCGCGGCCTGGGCGGCCACCGAATCGCGGGCGTTCTTGAACTCGCGGCCGACGATCTTCACTTCCACCCAGTCGCCAGGGCGGTACAGCGGCCGGTCGGTGAAGGCGTACAGCTTGGTGTCGTAGATTTCGCTGTCGTAATAGAAGTTCTCGGAGACGAACACCCCGCCTTCGCTGTCCTCGCCAAGCACGTAGGAACGCTCCGGGCTGGCATGTTTGAGGCGCAGCAGGCCCTGCTCATCGGTGCTGCCGCTGCTCATCACGCCCAGGCCATCACTCCACAAAACTTTGGCTCCGGCCACCGCCGCACCGTCACGCTTGTGCGCGGTCCACACCAGCAGCTCGTTGCCGGCGATCTTGCTCACCGCCACGGTATTGGAAACGAACACCACTGTGGTCGCGCGGAACTTGCCGACCAGCGCCTCGACCAGGTACAGCCCCGGCTTGAGCTTGCCCAGCGGGATATACACGTTGCCCGGATTGACGCTGACGAAGGAACTGGACGAGCCGGCCAGCTCGACGCCCTTGGGCGGCTGGATCGGCTTGGCGTCCCACAGTGGGTAGCGGAACTGGCTCACCAGCGGCAGGCCCTTCATCGGCGCGTACTGCGGCTGCGCTTCGAATGGCGTGGGCGCCTTGATCGCGTCGCCCATCTTCAGCTCCGGCGCTTCCTCGGTGACCTGCTTGCGCGACTCGTAGGAGAACGCACGCTGCATCACCCGCCGCGAAGTGCGGTACCAGCTGTCCCATAGGTAGCTCAGGGTGTTGGACAGGCCCTCGCCCTTGAACTCGCCCTCGGCCACCACCCGATGCAGGTTCTTCTGCCGCTTGAGGAAGTCCAGCGGCTTTTCGATGCGGTATACGCGCATGTCGACGCCGCCGTAGGGCTCCATCATGTAGCGCCGGTAGTCGCGCCCCGGCGCCTCCAGACGCACCTGGGCCACTTCGTCGGTGGCGAAGCTGGCATCGGCCAGCAGGAAGAACGATTGCCCGGCGACCGGCGAGTAGTTGCTCGACTCGACGTTGTCGTCGGCCTGGCTGACGCCCAGCGGCAACAGGCCGAGCAGCAGGGCTGCGGCGGCCAGGCGCGGCAGGCGCAGGCTGTTCGTCGCATGAGCCTTCATCGGGAAAGAAAGTGCAGTCGATAGACGCCGATAAAGTTGGGATTGGATTCGTCGGGTATCCATCGGGTGTCCTTCCATGTCATGAGTTGTTGCAGGCTCACCGAGCGCATGCCGTTGTCTGTTTGGGTGGTGGTGCCAGTGTGATAGGCGATGTTGCGGCCCATCCAGATCATCAGGTGCTGGTCATCACCCTGGTCGAAGAAGATCAGGTCGCCGGGGCGCGCCTGGTTGAGGTCGCGGCCGAGGAACTGGCTGTTGTACTGGATCAGCTTGATCGCATTGACGTACGGGCCGACCTGCCCGCCGCCCTGCTGCCACTGCTGGGCGAGCTGGCGTTGCTCCGCGCTCAGTTCCAGCTCCGGCGGCAGGTAGCGGTTGGACAGGCCGTTGGCGCGCAGCCACTTGGCGTCGTGCAGCTTGAGCGCCTCGTTGGCGGCGAAGCGCACCAGGCCGGCACAGTCCTGCTGCTGCCAGCGTGGGCTGGGGCCCTGGCGCAGCTGCTCCTGGGCGATGCGCACGAACCAGGCGCGAAACACCTGCGACTGCTGCGCATCCAGCGCCGGCGCGGCCTGGGCCAGCAGTGCCGGGCTGCACAGCAGCAGGCAGGCGGCAACCAGGCAATGCAGTGTTCTCACAGGGCGCGCCATTGCAACGGCAGCCACTGCCAGGCACCGCCGGCTTCGCTGTCGGCCGGCAGGGTCAGGGCGTATTTGCCGTGGGTGGACAGGGCGCGCAGCTTGGGCAGCAGGTTGCTCTGCGCGGCGTTGCGGAACACTGGCTCCATGTCTTCCGGCAGGCTTTCCAGGGTCTCGCGCTCGAACAGCGTGGCCAGGGTCTGCGGCGCCAGGTAGGCCGGCACCAGGGCATCCTTGGGCAGCACTTCGGCCAGCGGCGGGAAGCGCTTGTCCAAGGTATCCAGGGCCTTGCTCACCAAGCGATCGTCCAGCGAGAACAACAGGGTCGAGCCATGCCGCGCCAGGCTGACGCGGAAGAAGCCGGTGGAAGCCAGGGCATCCGGGTTCTCGGCTTCGCCGCCCGGATACTGGCCGAAGTTGGAGCCGACCTGGCGCTGCCACTTGTGCGTGGCGCCCTGCTCGCTGTCCTCGACCGGGAAGGCGCCGCCCTCGGCATTGGCTTCCCAGGCGCCGATCAGGCTGCCGAACAGCTTGCCCAGCTCGGCGTCGGTCTGCGCGCCGGCCTCACCCTTGAGCGTGCCGACCAGCAATGGCGAGTGCAGGCGCGACTCAGCGTACCAGCACAGGCCGGCGGTGCCGCTGAGCTGGCTGCCCAGTTCGGCAGCCACCTTGGCCTCTGCACCGACCTTGTTCAGCAGACGACCGGGGACGGCCGCCGCCACCGGCAGAGCGACGCAGGCGCTGGCGCCCATGGGCATGGCGCGCCACACCGGGGTGAAGTCGAACTTGCCCTGGTCTTCCACTTCATTGAGGGCCAGGAAACTGTGCCAGCCCTCGGTATCCATCTCGAAACGCAAGCCGGCGAAGGCCGGGATAAAGCGCTGGTAGCCGAGGGCGAGGAAGTCCGAGCTGAGGCTGATGCGCTGCTC
Organism: Pseudomonas sp.; assembly: GCA_051646165.1. Lineage (GTDB taxonomy): Bacteria > Pseudomonadota > Gammaproteobacteria > Pseudomonadales > Pseudomonadaceae > Aquipseudomonas. The sequence continues at coordinate 30,661 of JBOFCR010000081.1, forward strand.
CAGCGCACCGCGACCCTCCAGGCCGAAACGTTCGGGGAAGGGATGCTGGCCGGCCAGCAGCGCCTCGACCGCATCGGTCGAGACCTTGGCCAGCAGCGGGCCACGCGGTTCTTCGGGCTCGACCGGCGCGGCGACGGCCTCCTCGGCAGCGGTCGCCGCTTCCGGATCGACGGCGGCGACCTCAGTGTCATCATCCGAACTCGCCGCCTCAGCCGATGCCGGTTCGGGCTCCGGCTCCGGCTCCAGCTCCGGCTCGGGGGCGAACAGCATGTCGGTGCTGGACAGCAGCAACAGCTGGTCGCCATGGGAGGCGAACAGCAGGGAACGGTCGTTGTTGTAGCGCAGACGGTAGAACGGCACCGCCTCGCCCTCGACCAGGAACTCGCCAGCCTGACTCAGCTGGGTGTCGTCCAGCGCCACCTTGGCCAGCGGCTCCAGCGCCTTGGCCAGGCCGCCGCGCTCGATCACCACCAGGAAGTGCTTGAGGCGGCCACCGGCATCGCGCCACAGGGCGACCTCGGCCGGCTGGTCGAGCAGCTCGTCGAGCAGGTTGTCGCGCAGCTGCAGGTCGTGCTCGTAGATGATCCGCCGCAGGCTGCCAGTCAGGCCGAGACGGTCGGCGTTGGCCTCGTAGTAGAACACCAGGTCCTCGGTCAAAGTGTCGCGCAGCAGCGGCACGGCCAGCAGGTCCTTGGGCAGGCGGCTGAGCGAAGCGCTCTCGATCAGCACATCGGGGCGCACCAGATCCAGGCCCAGCAGGTTCGCCTCGCCCAGCTGGCGTTCGCCCTGCTGGTTCTGCCACAGCCAGCCGAAGATCCCCGCGGCCGCCACCGGCACGGCTACCGCCAGGGCGATCAGCAGCGGGCGCATACGGCGGCCGGCTGGCGCGCCTTCGCTGGCAACGGGTGTGGTGTTCTCGCTCATGTGTACAGACCCCAGTTCATCCCTGCGGCGGGAGCATTCAATAGTTGAAGGATTTGATCAGCAGCAGATCGCCGATGGTGCGCAGCGGCACCACGAAGGTCTCGCGCTTCTCGTTCACGGTGTTCTCGTTGAACACCAGGCTGATCTGCGAGGTGATCACCTCGTTGAGGTTGCTGCCAGCCTGGAAGTTGTAGCCTTGGCTGTTCAGGTTGCCCCAGTAGTTCACGTAAATCAGGTAGGTGCCGTGCAGCGGCGCGGTCATGGTGAACATCTCGGGGCCGGGGCCGTCGACGCTGTCGACATCCAGGCCGCCGCCATTGCTCATCACCGGGTCGGCCCAGAAGGCGTGCTGGCCGTCGGGAGTGACCACGTGCAGGTCGAGTTCGGCCTGCGGGTCGTCCCAGCCGAGGACGATGCGTACCCGCGCCGGAGTCTTCTGGGTGTTTGCTTCGTAGAACTGCACGCGGCGCAGCGGCTTGCCGTCGGCCCGCAGTTCGACGCTGTTGGAGCCGGCGCCAAAGTTGTAGGGACGGACGAAGCGCCCTTCTTGATCGGTATAGAGCGGCAGCGGGTTGCCATTGACCGCCAGTACATGGGGCTGACGCAGGCCCTGGGTGCCGGCAAGCTTGCCTTCGATCAGGCTGCGGTTGCGCTGCCCGCCACGGTCGATCGGCGGCGTCGGGTAGGCGACGCGGGCGTTCTCCGTGCGGTCGAGCAGGCCGGAATAGCGCCAGCCGGCAGTCGGGCCATCCAGGCTCGCGGTGGGTTCTGCCTGGGCCGCCGACGCGAACAGCGTCAGGCACAGCGGCAACAGCGGGGGGCGCATGATTAATCCTTTAAGGCGCTAAGTTGCCAAGGCTATCGACTGGCAAGGCGCCTTTCAATCGCCAGTCAACGCAACCGCTCAGAGTTTGGCAGCCAATCACATTCATGCTGCCCGAGTGGACAGTTTTCGGCCCGACGGCAGGCCGGCGAGCGAGCGTGACAGCCATCACAAATCGTTCGAATTCTGTTCATCCGGCCAGCTCTGCCGCGAGTCCGGAAAGCGCATAATTCGCCGGCCGATTGCCAGTACATTCGGTGCCGCGGGCGCAATGCACGCACCATCATTTGCAGGGATGCACATGTTCGCCTCGCTCGTTACGGCCTGCCGCCGCGTATTCACCTTTCTCTCCCTTATTGTTCTCGGTTTGCTGCGCCTGGGGCGCTGGCTGCTCGGCGCCCTCTTCGGCAGCTGGCAGCCGCCGCTCTGGCTGCGCAAGCTGGGCCAGGCGCTGCTCGGCGCCGCACGCTGGCTGCGTGCGCGGCCCAAGCAGACCGCCCTGGGCTTGCTTGGCCTGGCCCTGCTCGGTGCTGCGGGCGCCTATGCCTGGCACTGGTACAAGAACCTGCCGGTGCCGCACACCGTGGCCTACTCGGTGAAAAAGCCGCTGCTGACCGACTACAAGCGCGAGCCGATCCAGATCGACACCCTGTGGATCAACTTCGCCGAGTCCGCGGCCCCGCTGGAGGCCATCGGCAAAGAGGTGAAACAAGGCGTGCGCCTGGAGCCCGCCGTGGCCGGTACCTGGCACTGGGCCAGCGACCTCAGCCTGGTGTTCACCCCTAGCGGCGACTGGCCGATCGACCAGCACTACAGCGTCAGCCTGGATCAGGAAGGTCTGCTGGCCGACGGTGTGCTGCTGCAGAAATACGACTTCACGTTCGCCACCGCGCCGTTCAAGGCCAGCATCGCCAGCAGCGAGCTGTACCAGGACCCGGTGGTGCCGAGCCTGAAGAAGCTGGTGACCACCCTCGCCTTCTCCCATCCGGTGGATGAAGAGTCCGTGCGCCAGCGCGTCAGCGTCAGTCTGGATCGCGGCCTGGAGTACCGCGACAAGGACGTGACGCCCACTCCGGACATCAGCTTCAGCAAGAACAAACTCAACGCCTACGTGCATTCCGCACCGCTGGCCACCCCGCTGGAAACCAGCAACGTCAGCCTGCTGCTGGACAAGGGTGTGCAGGCCCGCGACGGCGGCAACGCCAGCGAGCAACCGCTGCACACCGCCGTCAGCGTTCCCGGCCGCTACCGCCTGACCTTCAGCGCCGCCAATATCCAGTTCGTCGACAACGACCGTGGCGAGCCGGAGCCGGTGCTGATGTTCAGCAGCTCCAGCGCGGTGGCCGACGAGGCCATCGCCAAGCAGGTGCAGGTCTGGCTGCTGCCCAAGCGCAACTCGCACAACAACGAATACTGGAGCGAGTCGGAAGTCGACGAGCAACTGCTGGCCCGCTCCGAGCGCCTCACGCTCAGCCACATCCCCAGCGTCGAGCCGCTCAACAGCCTGCACGCCTTCAAGTTCAAGGCCGAACCGGGGCGCTACCTGTACGTGAAAGTGGCGGCCAGGGTCGAGGCGGTCGGTGGCTACCTGGCCAAAGACCCGACCTTCAGCCTGCTGCAGATGCCCAAGTACCCGCGCGCGCTGAACTTCCTTTCCGACGGTGCGCTGCTCAGCCTCAACGGTGAGAAACAGCTTGGCTTCCTCTCCCGCGGCGTACCCGGTGCCCACGTGGAAATCGCCCGCCTGCTGCCCAACCAGCTGCACCACCTGGTCGACCAGAACTACGGCAGCTTCGCCCGCCCGGACTTCAGCAACAGCTATTTCGATCGCCTGGTCGAGCGCATGGGCCAGGATCTGCCGATCAGCAACAGCGATCCGGCCAAGACCCACTACGACCATGTCGACCTGGCGCCCTACCTGAACGCCGACGGCGGCCGCCGTGGCATTTTCGTGGTCAAGTTGAGCCCGCAGGACAACCCGGCCGACGAGACCTTCGACTCCTACTACCGCGACGATGACGGCCCGCGCGACCTGCGCTTCATCGTCGTCACCGACCTCGGCATCATCGCCAAGCGCAGCAGCGACGGCAGCCACGACCTGTTCGTGCAATCGCTCAGCAACGGCGGCGCAGTGGCCGGTGCCCAGGTCGAGATCATCGGCCGCAACGGCCTGCCGGTGGCCAGCGGGCAGACCAATGCCGCCGGCCAGGCGCACTTCGCCAAGCTCGACGAGCTGCGCCGCGAGAAAACCCCGCTGATGTACGTGGTGACCCTGGGCAACGACCAGTCGTTCCTGCCGGTGGCGCGCAGCCAGCACCGCCTCGACCTGTCGCGCTTCGATATCGGCGGCCAGTACGAGAACGGCGAACCGGGCAAGCTCGGCGCCTACCTATTCACCGACCGCGGCCTGTACCGCCCGGGCGAGACCGCGCATATCGCCATGATCGTCCGCAGCGCCGACTGGAAAGGCCAGCTGCAGGGCCTGCCGGTGGAGCTGGACGTGCGTGACCCGCGCGGCCAGAGCGTGCTGCGCCAACAGCTGAAACTGTCCGCCAGCGGCTTCGAAAGCCTCGACTTCGCCAGCAGCGAAGCGGCACCGGCCGGCACCTACAGCGCCAGCCTCAGCCTGATCGACAAGGACGAGCGCCGCATCGACCTGGGCAGCACCGAGTTCAAGGTGCGCGACTTCGAGCCGGATCGCATGAAGGTCACCGCCAGCCTGGCGCCCCAGCCGGTCAAAGGCTGGATCGCCCCCGAGCAGGTACAGGCCAAGGTCAAGGCCATGCACCTGTTCGGCGCGCCGGCCTCGGCCCGCCGGGTCACCGCCGACATGATCCTCGCCCCGGCCTATGCCGCCTTCGACGGCTACGCCGACTACCGCTTCCGCATCAACAATTCGCTGAGTGAAAACAGCACTGAGGAACTGGCCGAGACGCAGACCGACGACAATGGCGAAGCCGTGCTCGACCTGCGCCTGGAGCGCTTCGCCGCCAGCACCTACCAACTCAACCTGCTGGCCAAGGTCTACGAGGCCGAGGGCGGGCGCAACGTCGCCGCGCAGAGCAGCCTGATGGTGTCCACGGCGCCCTGGCTGGCCGGGGTCAAGAGTGTCGACTCGCTGGACTACGTGAGCAAGGGCGCCAAGCGTGAAGTGCGCTGGCTGGCCATCGGCCCCGACCTGCAGCCGCGCGCCGTGGACGGCCTGTCCACCGAGCTGGTCGAGCACCGCTACGTCTCGGTGCTGATCAAGCAGTCCAACGGCACCTACAAGTACGAGTCACGGGTCAAACACATCCCGCGCGGCAGCCAGCCGCAGGCCCTGGCCACCAACGGCAGCAGCCAGACCCTGGATACCAGCGAGCCGGGCGATTTCACCCTGACCCTCAAGGCTGCCGACGGCACGCCGCTGAACCAGGTCGACTACAGCGTCGCCGGCCAGGGCAACAGCAGCCGCTCGCTGGAACGCAACGCCGAGCTGCAGCTGCGCCTGAACAAGGCCAGCTACGCCCCCGGCGACGATATCGAGATCAGCATCCGCGCGCCCTACACCGGCGCCGGGCTGATCACCATCGAGCGCGACAAGGTCTACAGCCACCAGTGGTTCAAGGCCGACAGCACCAGCAGCGTGCAGCACATCCGCCTGCCCGCCGAGCTGGAGGGCAACGCCTACGTCAACGTGCAGTTCGTCCGCGACGGCGCCTCGCCCGAGGTCTACATGAGCCCGCTGTCCTACGGCGTGGCGCCGCTGAAGATCGACCTCGACGCGCGACGCATCCCACTGCAGATCGCCGCCGCCGAGCACATCGAGCCAGGCCAGCCGCTGCACATGACCGTGCGCAGCGACCGCGCCGGCAAGGCGGTGATCTACGCGGTGGACGAAGGCATCCTGCAGGTGGCGCGCTACCGAGCGCCCGACCCGCTGGCGCAGTTCTTCCAGAAGCGCGCCCTGGAAGTGGAAACCAGCCAGATCCTCGATCTGCTCCTGCCGGAATTCAGCCGCCTGCTCAACGCGGCGGCCCCCGGCGGTGACGGCGAAGACCTGCTCGGCGCCCACCTCAACCCGTTCAAGCGCAAGCGCAAACCGCCGGTGGCCTTCTGGTCCGGGCTGATCGACCTGCCCGAAGGCGAGACCACCCTTACCTACGACGTGCCGGACTACTTTAACGGCAAGCTGCACCTGTTCGCCGTGGCCGTCGACGACAGCCGCATCGGCGTGGTCGAAGGCGCCACGGAAGTACGCGGCCCACTGGTGATCACCCCCAACGTGCCGGCCTTCGTCGCCCCGGGTGACGTGTTCAAGGTCAGCGCCGGGGTGTTCAGCAACCTGGAGCAGCCGAGCAAGGTAAAAGTCAGCGTGGAAACCAGCGCCGGCCTCAAGCTCGCCACGGCCGCGCCGACCGAGCTGGAACTGGCGCCGCGCAAGGAAGGCGTGGTCGAGATCGACCTGCTGGCCCTGGAAGCCCTGGGTTCGGCCGACCTCACCTTCGTTGCCACCCTGCCTGACGGCAAGCGCGTGCAGATCGGCGAAACCACCTCGGTGCGTCCGCTGGTGGAGCGCCGTGTGGCGCTGACCCTGGGCCGTTTCGACGGCTCCAGCCATGAAGTGCAGATCAGCCGCGACCTCTACCCGCAGTTGCGCAACGTGCAGTTCGGCCTGGCCAGCTCGCCGCTGGTATGGGCCACTGGCCTGCAGAGCTACCTCGACGACTACGGCTACAGCTGTACCGAACAGCTGGTGTCCAAGGCCATGCCGGCCCTGGTCTGGGGCAGCTCGGCGGCGAGTCTCGACCAGCAGTCGCTGCCGGCCTTCGACAGCGCCGTGCGCACCTTGCGTTCGCGGCAGAATCTGGAAGGCGGCTTCGGCCTGTGGGCGGCCAATCCGCAGGCGTCGCCCTACGCCAGCCTGTACGCCACCGACTTCCTGATCGAAGCCAAGGAGCGCAACTACCCGGTACCGAGCGACCTGCTGGGCCGTGCCAACAGCTACCTGTCGCAACTGGCCAACGGCCCCAGCGAAGGCCTGGAAGAACTGCGCAACCGCGCCTACGCCGCCTACCTGCTGACCCGTCAGGGCGTGGTCACCAGCGGCGCCCTGGCGGATATCCGCGAGCGCTACGAGACCTTCCACAGCAAGAACTGGCAGCAGGACATAGGCGCGGCGTACCTGGCCGCCAGCTACAAGCTGCTCAAGCAGGACAAGCAGGCCGACAAGCTGTTCGAACAGCAGGTCTGGCGCACCCTGGAGAAGGGCTGGAGCCGCTACGGCCTGTACTACGACCCGCTGGTACATGACGCCGAACACCTGCGCCTGCTCAGCAAGTACTTCCCCGAGCAGCTCGACGAGGTGCCGGTGAAACTGCTCGACGCCCTCGGCCAGCGCCTCACCGAGCAACGCTACAGCTCGCTGTCCGCTGCCCTGCTGCTGCGTGCCCTGGATGGCTACGGCGAGCGGGCCGGCGCCGGCCTCAAGCTGAGCGTCAGCGCCTGGCTGGGCAAACAGGCGGGCGAGCAGGCCCTGAACCTGAGCGGCAAGCCGCCACGCAGTGCCGTGCCGCTGGCGACCAAGATGCTGCTGCCACGCAAGGAAGGCGATGCCCCGGCCTTCTACATGCTCAGCGAGGCCGGCTACGACCGTGGCGCGCCGGATACGGTGCTCAGCCAGGGCCTGGAAGTGACCCACGAGTACATCGGCCTGGATGGCGAGGCGCTGCAGCAGGTCAAGGTCGGCGAGGAATTCCTCGTGCGCCTGCGCCTGCGCGCCAAGGACTTCGACCAGGTGCAGCAGGTGGCGGTGGTCGACCTGCTGCCGGGCGGCACCGAGCCGGTGTACAACCAGCCGGCAGTGGTCACCCCCAGCGGCGACGAAGGCGACGAAGGCAGCGAGGAAGACAGCCAGGAACCAAGCTGGCAGCCGCCGGTGGGCGAACCGGGGCAGAGCACCTGGCAGCCGGAGTTCGCCGATGTGCGCGACGACCGCGTGGTGCTCTACGGCACCGTCTACCGCGCCGCCGCCACTTTCGTCTACCGCGTCCGTGCGACCAACGCCGGTACCTTCGGCACGCCGCCGGCCTACGCCGAAGGCATGTACGACACCACTCAGCAGGCGCGCGGAAAAGCGGGCAAACTGCAGATCGTCAAACCCTGAACCGTCGCCCCAGCCGCCC
>JBOFCR010000169.1:0-25330 GCA_051646165.1 Pseudomonas sp.
CCGGCCGATGCCGAGGCTTATGTGAACACCATCTATCAATGGCCGGCGTTCCAGCGGTGGTACCGCGCCGGTCTGCAGGAAACGGAGAACAATGCATGAAGCGAGTGCACGTGGCGGCTGCGGTGATCCGCGGCGCCGACGGTCGGGTACTGATCGCCAAGCGCGCGGCTGACCAGCACCAGGGCGGCCTATGGGAGTTCCCCGGCGGCAAGGTGGAAGAGGGTGAGGCCGTGCAGGCGGCGCTGGCCCGCGAGCTGGAAGAAGAGCTGGGCATTCGCGTCAGCGCCGCCCGGCCACTGATCCAGGTGCAGCACGACTACCCGGACAAGCAGGTGCTGCTGGATGTCTGGGAAGTCTCGGCCTTTTCCGGCGAACCCCATGGCGCCGAAGGCCAGCCGCTGGCCTGGGCGACCCCACGCGAACTGGAGGACTACGAGTTCCCGGCGGCCAACCAGCCCATCGTCGCGGCCGCGCGCCTGCCTGACCGCTACCTGATTACCCCGGACGAGCTGGAGCCGGGCGAGATGTTGCGCGGTGTACGCGCGGCGCTGGCCAACGGTATCCGCCTTATCCAGCTGCGCGCGCCGAACATGTTTGATGCCCAGTACCGCGACCTGGCGGTGGATATCCAGGGCCTCTGCGCCGGCAAGGCGCAGCTGATGCTCAAGGGCCCGCTGGAATGGTTGGGGGATTTCCCCGCTGCCGGCTGGCACCTGACCGCCGAGCAGCTGCGCAAGTACGCCGACCAGGGCCGGCCATTCCCTGGTCAGCGCTGGCTGGCGGCGTCCTGCCACGGTGCCGAGGGGCTTGAGCTGGCAGTACGCATGGGGGTGGACTTCATCACCCTGTCGCCGCTGCAGGCGACCCAGACTCATCCAGAGGCCGAGCCACTGGGTTGGGCGGCGGCGAGCGAGCTGCTCAAGGGCTTCAATAAACCGGCCTACCTGCTCGGTGGTGTCGGCCCCGGCGATCTTGAGCAGGCCTGGCAGGCCGGTGCCCAGGGCGTGGCCGGGATTCGCGCCTTCTGGCCGGGCTAGCAGGCCGTTGAAAAAGCTATGCACCTGCATGGGATTGTAGGTTGGCGTTGAGCGCAGCGAAGCCCAACATATCCAGTGCAGGGTTCGTTGGGCTTCGTCGCGCTGCTCCTCAACCCAACCTACAGCCTTAGCCGGCACAGGAACAAACCGCCGGCGCTGAACCTGTAGGCTGGGTTAGCCGCGTAGACCGTTGTCCGGCTTATCGCGCAGGCTCGACGCGGCGTAACCCGGCGGGGTATGCACAAATCCAGCGGCCCCGCTGGGTTACGCCGCTGCCAATCCAGTCGCCAGAACTGAACATCATGAGGCGGCTAACCCAGCGTTCCGGAGCCAGGGCAGCATTGCCGAGCACGGAAAGATCGTAAACAGGCATCTCAGATGCGCAGCCCCAGGTTGATCATCGCCCCGGCGTTGCCGAACAGCACCAGCTCGGTGCCCACGTCGCCGAAGTAGGCGCCGATGGAGGGAATGATCGCCGGCGCCACGCCGTAGCGGTTGAGCGGGATCTTGTCGCGGTAGTCGCCGCGATAGCCCTGGATCAGGCCGCCGGTCAGCTTCAGGTAGACCGGCAGGTTGTCGGCCTCGAAGCGTTTGCCGACATACGCATACTGCGTGCGCTGGCGGTGGGAGTTGCGGAAGGTGGCCGCACCGTACAGCTCGCCGGAAGCCTTGTTGTACTCCAGGCCGAGCAGTTCCTGGTGGTTGTTGTGCTGCGGGTCGTGCGACCAGTGGGTGGTGTAGACGCTAGTCTGCAGGTACCAATAATCCTGGCCCGCAGCGCTGGCATTGGCGCAAGCCAGCAGCGCCGCGACTAGCCATAGCGCTTTCATGAAACCTCCTGCCTAGCGGACGACACGGCTGGCGCCGTTGACGCTGGTGATGCGTACGCGGTCGCCAACGGCGAAGACCTGATTGGCATCGACCGCCTGCACATAAGCGCGAGTCGCCCCGTTGTCTTCGCGTACGACGATTTCCACGCCCTGGCTGCGGGTCAGGCCTTCCTCGGCTGCTGCCCCGGCCATGCCGCCGGCGACGCCGCCGAGCACGGTGGCGATGGCGCTGCCCCGGCCGCCACCGATGCCGTTGCCGGCGATGCCGCCGACTGCCGTACCGGCGATGGCGCCGATCGGTGTGCGGGTGCCTTCGATCTGTACCGGACGCAGGGATTCGATGGTGCCCATGCGTACCGTCTGCACGGCGCGGGCGTCGGCGCGTGAGTAGGTGCTGCCGTTGAGGTTGGAGGCGCAGCCGCCGAGCAGCAGGGAAGTACTCAAGGCGACACTGAGCAGGAGTGCGGGAGTGGGTTTCATGGTGCTGTCCTCATCAGGAATTTCGATGGGTACAGGTTAAGGCGGGGTGGCTGAACAGCGGCTGAACCCAGGCTGAACGGGAGCTGAACGAAGGCGACGCTGCCGTTCAGTGCCGGGCGCAGCGGGCTGCCAGGCGCAGGCAGAGCGGCAGTACGCCGGCCCAGATCGGTGCGAGAACCAGCAGCGTGGCCAGGCTGCCCAGCGGCAGGTCGATGCCGGCCAGGCGCGCGCCGCCGAGATAGGCCAGGGGGCCGCACAGCGCGCCGAGCAGGGCGCCCAGCCACCAGGGCCGCGCCGTCCACGCCAGGCTGTGGTTCAGGGTGGTGGCGAGCAGCGCCCACAGCAGCGCCAGCCAGAGGGGCAGCAGTGGGCTGTCACCGGCAAAGTCGAAGACGCCGAGGTGCAGCAGGCTGCTATCCAGCACGCCGCCGAGCAGCACCACGCTGGCCACCAGGCGGCCTTCCTGGCGCCAGCTGCCGACCCAGACAAAGTGCGCCGCCAGGCACGCCAGGGCAACCAGCAGCAGCCAGGGGCGTTGCGCGCCGAACACGCAGGCGAACCAGCCGAGCTGGAACAGCGCGGCATTCAGCAGCAGCGAGCGGGATGGTGGCAGCGGCATGCACAGGCTCCTTGGGTGGCCGTGACGTGCTTCCCTCTTCCCCGGCGGGAGGCCGGCATCAGGCGTTGAAACGCCCCAGCAGCGGCGCCGGGCGTGCCTGCGGCTTGGCCAGCAGCAGCTGCGCGGTGCCGATGGTGCGCTCGAGGAAACCGCCCTCGCAGTAGCACAGGTAGAACTCCCACATCCGGTAGAAGTAGTCGTCGTAGCCGAGCTGTTCCAGGTTGTGCCGCGCGCGGCGCAGGCTGTCGTGCCACAGGCGCAGGGTGCGGGCGTAGTGCAGGCCGAAGTCTTCCATGTGGTGCAGGTTGAGGTCGCTGTCGCGGCTGATCACTTCCAGCATCTTGTGCACCGAAGGCAGCGCGCCGCCGGGGAAGATGTAGCGCTGGATGAAGTCCACCGTGCCCTTGGCCTGCTCGTAGCGCTGGTCGCGGATGGTGATGGACTGCAGCAGCATCAGCCCGTCGTCCTTGAGCAGGCGCGCGCACTGCTTGAAGTAGGTGGGCAGGAAGCGATGGCCGACCGCCTCGACCATCTCGATCGACACCAGCTTGTCGTACTGGCCGTCGAGGTCGCGGTAGTCCTTGAGCAACAAGGTGATGCGCCCCTGCAGGCCCTGCTCCTCGATGCGCCGCTGGGTGTAGGCGAACTGCTCGCGCGACAGGGTGGTGGTGGTCACCCGGCAGCCGTAGTGCACGGCGGCGTAGATGGCCATGCTGCCCCAGCCGGTGCCGATCTCCAGCAGGTGGTCGTCGGGTTGCAGGTCGAGCTTCTGGCAGATGCGTTCGAGCTTGTTCAGCTGGGCCTGCTCCAGGCTGTCATCGGCGTTTTCGAACATGGCTGCCGAATACATCATGGTCGGGTCGAGGAACTGCTCGAACAGCGGGTTGCCGAGGTCGTAGTGTGCGGCGATGTTCTTCTGCGAGCCCTGGCGGGTGTTGCGGTTGAGCCAGTGCAGGCCCTGGATCAGCGGGCGGCCGAGGCGCGCCAGGCCGCCTTCCATGGCATCCAGCACATCGAGGTTGCTGACGAATACGCGGATCACCGCCGTCAGGTCCGGGGTGCTCCAGTAGCCGTGGATATAGGCCTCGCCGGAGCCGATCGAACCGTTGCCGGCGACCAGGCCCCACACCGCCGGGTCGAGTACCTGGATTTCCGCATGCAGCGGCGCGCCGGCCTGGCCGAACAGCAGGCGCTCGCCGTTTTCCACAATCGCCAGTTGGCCGTGGCGCAGCTGGCCGAGCTGGCGCAACACGGCGCTGCGCAGCAGGCCGGCGCCCAGGCCACTGCCGGCGCGCACGCTGGTTTTTGCAGAGGTCAGGTCAGGGCTTTTCATGGCGTGGCTCCAGATGGGCGACGCGGTATTCGTCGGTCGCCGCTTGATGGGAAAAAATCGGTATGCGTTTGAGCAGCAGGCGCAGGGCCTGCCAGTAGATGGCGAGCAGGGTCTTGCCGGTCATCCAGGGAAAACTCAGTAGGTGCTGGTGCAGGCTGGCGCGGTCGAGGGCTTGGCGTTCGAGGCCGAGGCCGGCACTGAACAGCCGGGTCTCGCCCTGCCAGTCCTCCATATGGATGTGCAGGCGCTCGCCGGGGGCGGAGAAACGCATGCGGTATTCCAGCTCGCGCGGCAGGAAGGGCGAGACGTGGAAGCTCTTGGCCACTCGCTGGCGCGACTCGCCCTCGGCATTGGCCGGCAGCACGTAGTGGTAGCGCTCGCGCCAGGGCGTGTTGCTGACTTCGCAGAGGATCGCCGCCAGGCGCCCGTCGGCCTCGAAGCAGTAGAAGAAGCTCGCCGGGTTGAATGCCAGGCCCCAGCTGCGCGGTTGCGCCAGCAGGCAGATGCGGCCTTGCGGGGTATGCCCGAGGGCGGTGCCGACGCGCTGGCGCACGGCGTCGACCAGGCGCGTGCCGTGGCGGGTGAACTGCGGCAGGAAGTCCGTCTCGCGGAAAGCGAATGGCGCCCAGCGCGAGCGCCCGGCCAGGGGCGACAGGGCCAGCACGGCGTCTTGCTCGGCCAGGTCGAGGTAGAGCAGGCCCATGCGGTAGCGAAAGGCATGGCCGCGCGGCAGCCAGCGCCGATGGCTGACCCAGCCGCGGTACAGGGCGCTGTTCACAGCTGCTCGCCGAACATGGCGGCGACGCGCAGGGCACTGGCGACGCCATCTTCATGGAAGCCGTTGGCCCAGTACGCGCCGCAGTAATGGCTGCGGTTGGCACCGTTGAGTTCCTGCCAGCGGTTTTGCGCCTGGAGCCCGGCCAGGCTGTATTGCGGATGGGCGTAGCGGTAGCGGCCGAGGACCTTGGCCGGGTCGATGGCCTCGGTCTGGTTGAGGCTGACGCAGAAGGTGCTGGCGCTGCGGATGCCCTGCAGGATGTTCATGTTGTAGGTGACGGCGGCGGGCTGATCCGCTGGGCCGCCGAGGCGGTAGTTCCAGCTGGCCCAGGCCAGTGGCCTGTCGGGCAGCAGGCGGGTGTCGGTGTGCAGCACCACCTCGTTGTCGGCATAGCGCAGGGCGCAGAGGATTTCTCGTTCGGCCGCGCTCGGCTCGGTCAGCAGGGCCAAGGCCTGGTCGCTGTGGCAGGCGAAGACGATGGCGTCGAAGCGCTCGCTGCCGGCGGCGCTGTGCACCGTCACCCCGTCGGCAGTGCGCTCGACCCGTTGCACCGGGCAGTTCAGGCGGATTTTCTCGGCGAAGCTGGCGCATAGCGGCGCCGCATAGCTGCGCGAACCGCCGCTGATCACCCGCCACTGCGGGCGATGGCTGACCGAGAGCAGGCCGTGATTGCTGAAGAAACGCACGAAGAACTGCAGCGGAAAGCCGAGCATGTCGGCCAGCGACATCGACCAGATCGCCGCGCCCATCGGCACGATGTAATGCTCGATAAAGCGCTGGCCGTAGCCGCGCTGGTGCAGATAGCTGCCGAGGGTGGTATCGGCGGCGATGCGCTGCTGGTCGAGGTCGGCGAGAGCCTCGCGGTTGAAGCGCAGGATATCGCGCAGCATGCCCCAGAAGCTTGGCGACAGCAGGTTGCGGCGCTGGGCGAACAGGCTGTTGAGGGTGTTGCCGTTGTATTCGCGGCCCGTGGCTGGGTCATGCACCGAGAAGCTCATTTCGGTGGGCTGCGAGGCGACGCCCAGCTGGTCGAGCAGCCGGATGAAGTTGGGGTAGGTCCAGTCGTTGAACACGATAAAGCCGGTGTCGATGGCGTAGTCGCGGCCATCCACCTGCACGTCCACGGTATGGGTATGGCCGCCGACCCAGTCGCTGGCCTCGAACACGCAGATGTCGTGGCGGCGGTTGAGCAGGTAGGCGCTGGTCAGGCCGGCGATGCCGCTGCCGACTATGGCGATTTTCATGATGGGGAGTCCGTGCGTGCCAGGCGTTTGCCCAGGGCCAGTTGCAGGCCCTTGGGCAGGTGGCCGAGTAGTTTCAGGGTGGCGATGAACAGGCCGGGGAAGGTGATTTCGTAGGGACGCTTGTCCAGCCGGCTGGCGATATGGCGGGCGGCCTTGTCCACCGGCCAGCGCATCGGCATGGGGAAGTCGTTCTTCTGCGTCAGCGGGGTATCGACGAAGCCCGGGCTGACCAGGGTGACGGCGATGCCTTCGCCGGCCAGGTCGATACGCAGGGATTCCAGCAGGTAGCGCAGCGCCGCCTTGGAGGCACCATAGGCTGCGGCACGCGGCAGTGGCAGGTAGCTCACTGCGCTGCCGACCCCGACCAGCTGCGGCTGCACACCCTTGCGCAGCAGCGGCAGGGCAGCTTCGATGCAGTGACTGGTGGCGATCAGGTTGGTGGCCATCACCCGCTCGACCAGCGCGGCCTCGAAATGGCGGGCATCGACGTACTCGCAGGTGCCGGCATTGAGGATGGCCATGTCCAGCGCGCCCCAGTGCCGGGCGATGCGCTCGCCGATGGCCTGCACCTGCTCGGCATCCGTCAGGTCGCCGGGAGCCAGCAGCACCTGTTGTGGGAAGCGCTCGGCCAGGCTCTGCAGGGCGCCGGCATTGCGCGCGCTGACTGCCAGGTGATGGCCCTGCTGCAGGATGATCTGCGCCAGGGCGGCGCCAATCCCGCTGCTGGCGCCGGTGAGCCAGATGCGCTTCATGCCAGTCGCCCCTTCAGCCAGGCGATCACCCGGCCGAGCAGCGGTACGTGCTCGTAGAGCAGGGCACCGGCATCGAAGTAGTCGCGGTGCTGGTAGACCTTGTCCCACCACAGCAGGTGCGAGCAGCCATCGACGCGGATCAGCGCGCCACCGCGCAGGCGCGGGTGGCGGTAGCTCAGGGTCCAGCGCAGGTAGCCTTCGCCGTCGCTGACCTGATCAAAGCCGTGGAAGTCGAACTGCAGCTGCTCGATGTTGCCGTACAGCTCGCCGAAATAGCCGCGCAGGGCCGATAGGCCACGGATCTCGTGCAGCGGGTCGCGAAACAGCACGTCGTCGCTGTACAGCTCAGCCAGCAGATCGAGGTTGCCGGCCTCGAGGCTGGCGAAGCGCTCGGCGAACTGGCGCAGGTAGTCAGACATGGCTGGCCTCCAGCGGCGGCAGGCTGCGGAACGCCTGCAGTACACGCTCGCGCGAGCGGGGCAGATCGACGATCGGACGCGGGTAGTCGGCCAGGCCGAACAATCCGCCCATGGCCGATGGATCATGGATGTCGCGCTTGTTCAGCCCGGCCAGCTCCGGCACCCAGGTGCGGATAAAGCGCCCGTCCGGGTCGAACTTCTGCGACTGGCTGATCGGGTTGAAGATGCGGAAGTACGGCGCCGCGTCGGTGCCGGTGGAGGCGCTCCACTGCCAGCCGCCGTTGTTGGCCGCCAGGTCGCCGTCGATCAGGTGGCGCATGAAGAAGCGCTCGCCCTCGCGCCAGTCGATCAGCAGGTTTTTGGTCAGGTACATCGCCACCACCATGCGCAGGCGGTTGTGCATCCAGCCGGTGGCCAGCAGTTGGCGCATGGCGGCGTCGATCAGCGGGATGCCGGTGCGACCTTGTTGCCAGGCGGCCAGGTCGTCCGGCGCATCGCGCCAGGGCAGCGCCTCGGTCTCGGGGCGGAAGGCGCGATGGCGCGAGACGCGTGGATAGCCGACCAGGATGTGCTTGTAGAACTCGCGCCAGAGCAGCTCGTTGATCCAGCTGACGGCGCCGGGGTTGCCGCTTTCGAATTCGCCCTGGTTGCTGCGCAGCGCCGCATGCAGGCACTGGCGCGGCGAGATCACCCCGGCGGCCAGGTAGGTCGACTGCTGGCTGGTGCCGTCGACACCGGGGATGTCGCGGCGGTCCTGGTACCAGGCCATGCGCTCCTCGGCGAACAGCGCCAGGCGCTCCAGGGCAGCCGCTTCGCCGGCTGGCCAGAGCTGGCGCAGGCTGTCGCTCGGAGTGGCGAAACCGTCCACCGCGCTCGGTACGGGGTCGCTGGCGATATCCAGCGGCGCCTGCGCCTCTGGCAGCGGCACCAGGCTGGGCAGGGCGGTGTGCAGGCGCTGGTAGCAGACCTTGCGGAACTGGCTGTAGACCTGGAAGTAACTGCCGGACTTGGTCAGCACGCTGCCCGGCGGGAAGAACAGCTGATCCAGGTGGCTGCGCAGCGCCACGCCGAGCGGCTCCAGGGCAGCGGCCACGGCACGGTCGCGGCGGCTCTCGTTGATCCCGTATTCCTGGTTGACCTGCACGCAATCGATGGCGTGGCTGCGGCATAGCTCGGCGATTACCTGCGGCGCATCGCGCCAGTGCGGCGCGTGGCGGATCAGCAGCGGCACATTGAGCTCGGCCAGGCGCTGGCGCAGCTCGGCCAGGTTGCGCAGCCAGAAGTCGACCTTGCAGGGCGCGTCGTCGTGCTCCAGCCACTGCTGCGGGCTGATCAGGTAGAGGGCGATGGTCGGCCCGGCGGACAGGGCAGCGCTCAAGGCGCTGTTGTCGTGTACGCGCAGGTCGCTACGCAACCAGAGCAGTTGGCGCATGGGAGAGTCCTTCAGGCTTCGCCGAGCAGGCCCTGCTGCTGCAGGATCAGTTCGGCTTCGAGTGGGTTTTGCGCCAGGTGCAGGCCGGGCAGGGCCCGCAGCTCCTCGGCGTGGATCAGGGCGGCCGGGCCGACCAGCAGCAGTGGCACGGCGCAGGCGTTGTTCAGGCGCGGCAGCTCGCGGCGGATCTGCTGGCTGTCCAGCGCCTGGCCGGCATACAGCAGCAGTGCGCGCGGGGCGCTGTGCTCCACCGCCAGGGCTAGTTCGGCGAGCGGCACGGGCCAGTCGAGCAGCTCCACCGGGCAGCCGGCGCTGCTGGCCAGCCAGGCGCACAGCCACAGGTTCGCCTCCATCGGTAGGTCGGACAGGTTGGCCAGCAGCAGGGCTGCACCGCCCTGCTGGCGGTTGTTGTGGTACAGGCGGGTGCCCAGCTTGCTGCGCAGCCAGGTGCGGAAGAACACCTGCTCCAGGCGCGCGCCGAAGGGGTTGCCCTGCCAGCGTTGCTCCAGTTCGGCGAGCAGCGGCAGTAGCAGTTGCTGGCACAGGGTGCGCGGCGGGTAGAGCGCCAGGGCGCGGTTGAACGCTTCGTCCAGCTGCCGTTCGGCCTGGCGCACGATGCTCTGCAGCAGGGCCTGGCGCAGTTCGTCCCACAGGTTGCTCGGCGGCGTGGCGGCGGGTGTGTGGTGTTCCAGCAGCTCCTTGACCTGGCTGACCGCCACCCCGCGCGCCAGCCAGGTGAGGATGGCCTGGATGCGCGCCACGTGTTTGGCCGAGTACAGGCGATGGCCCTTGGGCGTGCGGTGCGGCACGATCAGCCCGTAGCGGCGCTCCCAGGCGCGCAGGGTCACCGGGTTGACCCCGGTGCTGCGCGCCACTTCGCGGATCGGCAGGTAGCCCTGGGCGAGGGCGGCCTGGTAGTCGTCCAGTTCGTCCATCACAGGGCGTTGCGTAGGCTGAGGGTTTCCGGGTGCGGCTGCAGGTAGGCCTGCTGCGCCACGTAGCGGTGCGGGTGCTGGCGGAAGTGATGCTTGAGCAGGGTCAGCGGCACCACCAGCGGCACGATGCCACTGCGGTACTGCGCAATCAGCTGCTGCAGCTCCTGCTTCTCGGCAGCGCTCAGGTACCGCTTGAGGTAGCCGCACAGGTGCTGCAGCACATTGCTGTGGGTGCCGCGGGTGGCGCACTTCTGCAGGGCGGCCATCAACTGGCTGAAATAGCGCGGGCCGAGCTCGGCCGGGTCATGCTGGCCCAGCTCGCCGAGCAGGCGGCCGAGGGCCAGGTACTGCAGCGGGTTGTGGGCCATCAGCTGGTACTTGTAGCGCGCGTGGAAGTCGGTGATGGCGCGGCGGCTCAGGCCGCTGGCCAGCAGGCGTTGCCACTCGGCATAGGCGTAGACGCGGGTGAGGAAGTTCTCGCGCAGCACCGGGTCGTTGAGGCGGCCGTCTTCTTCCACCGGCAGATCCGGGCGCAGGCGCTGGAAGGCCGCGCTGTACAGGCCGCTGCCGCCGCCTGCTGCCGGGTAGCCGTTGGCCTGGTACACCTTGACCCGGTGCAGGCCGCATGACGGCGACTTGTGCATGAAGATGTAGCCGCAGATATCGTCCTGCTCGGCGGCCATGCGCGCGCCGTACTCCTGCAGCGCATCGGTCACGTCGAGCTGGCTGTCGCGGCTGCCCTGGGCGCGCGGTGCCAGCGGGTCGCCGACCAGGCGCAGCGCCGGGCGCGGGGTGCCCAGGCCGATGGCCACTTCCGGGCAGAGCGGCACGAAGTCGAAGTGCTCGGCAAGGATACGGCTGCACAGCTGCGATTCCTTGTGTCCGCCGTTGTAGCGCACCTCGGCACCGAGCAGGCAGGCGCTGATCGCGAGTTTGAGCTTGGGGGCGTTGGCGTTATGCATGGCATGACCTGTGACTGGCCTTGTACAGGATCTATTTCCTGTACAACTTGGCTTCATCATAGGCTTGATCATGTACAAATCAAATTATTTGTACAGCTTTTGTATCGTTATGCGCAGCCAGACACGACCAGGCCGCGCATGGCGCGGGCGGGTTGAAGGGAAGAGTTGGGGTGCGGCGGGGCTCAGAACCTGTTCACGATCTTTTGGACTAGAGCCAGGCAAGGCAAAAACAGGCGAGGAAGCGGAGTTTACGAGCTGTAAATGAGCATTCCGAGCCTGTTTTTAACGCGGTATGGCCGACGGACAGGAGATCGTGGACAGGTTCTCAGGGGTAGCCGAGCAGGTTCTTGATCCGCCCCAGATTGGCGGCGATCCACTGCTTGTCGATGGCGCCCCAGTCGCGGATCACATAGTGCCCGGCGTTGTTGCGCTCGCCTTCCTGCTGCGCGAAGACGCAGTCGATATCCAGCTCGGCGAGGGCCAGCAGGGTGTCCTGGGCGGTGCGCCGGGGCATGCCGGTGGCCTCGATCAGCGCCGGCACGTTGTTGGCCATGCCGCTGTCGATCAGCCAGGCCACGTACAGGCGGCGGTAGAAGCTGGTCTTGGTCTTGCTCACTTCCATGTCACGGCTCCGGGTGAGGTTTTAGAACCTGTTTACGATCTTCTGAATTAGAGCCAGACAAGGCGCTACGTTAGTAACAGCCTCCGGCTGGTCAAAACGCCGAGGAAGCGCAGTTTACGAGCTGTAAATGAGCATGACTCGCTCCGCTCGCCCCTTCGGGGTCGCACTGAAGTGCGTTAGCCGCAAGCGGCATTCCGAGGCCGTTTTTAACGCGGTATGGCCGCGAGTCAGGAGAAGGTTCTCAGAGGCTGGCCATGCCGATATAGGTGGCAGCGCCGGCCAGGTAGCCGAGCAGGGCCAGCAGGCTGATCTTCTTCAGGTACCAGAGGAAGTCGATCTTCTCCATGCCCATGGCCGCCACGCCGGCCGCCGAGCCGATGATCAGGCAGCTGCCGCCGGTACCGGCGCAGTAGGCCAGCAGTTCCCAGAAGGCGCCATCGGCGACGAAGTGGCTGAGCCAGCCGGCTTCGCTGCCGGCGGCGGCCAGCGCTTCGGGTGTGACCAGCGGGTACATCTTCATGGCCCCGGCCACCAGCGGCACGTTGTCGACCACCGAGGACAGCAGGCCGATGGCGATGTTGATGGCGTAGACGTTGCCCAGGCTGTTTTTCAGCGCGGCGGCGACCTGGGTCAGGTGGCCGGCAGTGGCCAGGCTGGACACGGCGAGCAGGATGCCGAGGAAGAACAGCACGCTGGTGGTGTCGATCTTGCGCAGTACACCGACCACCGACAGCGGGTGACGGTCCTCGTCCTTCTTGCCGCGATGCAGCCACTCGGTGACCACCCACAGCACGCCGAGGCCGAGCAGGATGCCCATGTACGGCGGCAGGTGGGTGAGGCTCTTGAACACCGGGACGAACAGCAGCGAGCCGAGGCCGAGGGCGAACACCAGGTTGCGCTCGAACGGCGTGCTTGGCTTGCGATGGGCCTCGTGGTCGGGGCTGGTCGTCGGGCGCTCGAACTCGCCCTTCATGGTCAGGCTGAGTACACCCAGCGGTACCAGCAGGCACACCAGGCTGGGCAGGAACAGCTGGCTGATGATGCCGCTGGCGCTGATCTGGCTGCCGATCCACAGCATGGTGGTGGTCACGTCGCCGATCGGCGACCAGGCGCCGCCGGCGTTGGCGGCGATCACCACGATGCCGGCGTAGAACCAGCGCTCGCGCTGGTTGCCGATCAGCTTGCGCAGCAGCGAGACCATGACGATGGTGGTGGTCAGGTTGTCCAGCACGGCGGAGAGGAAGAAGGTGATAAAGCCGATCAGCCACAGCAGCTGCACGCGCTTGCTGGTGCGGATGCGCTCGGTGATGACGCGGAAGCCGTCGTGGGCGTCGATCAGTTCGACTATGGTCATGGCGCCCATGAGGAAGAACAGGATCTCGGAGATCTCGCCGAGGTGGTGGCGCAACTCGCCGGTGATCGCGTGTTCATCCGGGCTGGCCAGTTGCGGCAGGATGCTCTCGGCGCCCAGTACCAGCACGGTCCAGCACAGCACGGCGGTGAGAATGGCCGAGGCGGCCTTGTCGATCTTTAACGGGTGCTCGAAGGCGATACACAGGTAGCCGGCGACGAAGATCAGAGCCATCAGGACATACATGGGGCGGTTCCACAAACAGTCGTTATTGTGCAGCGGCGTGGGCCGCTATCTGAACGGGTGTGACGTCTCGCTGCGCAACGTCGACACGCCGGAGCAGACTGCTCCGACGCTCCCCAATGGAAAAGGCCCGCAGAGCGGGCCTTGGGGGCATTACAGGTTGGCGATCTTCTCGCGCTGCTCGACCAGCTTGGCCAGCGCCTGTTCGGCTTCGGCTAGTTTGGCGCGCTCCTTGTCGAGCACTTCGGCCGGCGCCTTGGCGACGAAGCCTTCGTTGGCGAGCTTGCCGCCGACGCGCTGCACTTCGCCTTGCAGGCGCTGGATTTCCTTGTCCAGGCGCGCCAGTTCGGCGTCCTTGTCGATCAGCCCGGCCATCGGTACCAGCACCTGCATCTCACCGACCAGGGCGGTGGCGGACATTGGTGCTTCCTCGCCGGCGGCCAGCACGCGGACCGACTCCAGCTTGGCCAGCTTGCTGAGCAGCGGCTCGAAGTCGGCCAGGCGGCGCAGGTCTTCGGTATTGGCGTTCTGCACGATGATGTCGATGCGCTTGGCCATGGAGATCTTCATCTCGCCACGGATCTGCCGTACGCCGAGCATCAGCTGCTTGACCCACTCAATGTCGCCTTCGGCGGCGGCGTCGATGCGGCTCTCGTTGGCCACCGGCCAGGCCTGCAGCATGATGGTCTCACCGCTGATGCCAGCCTGACCTTTGATGCGCTGCCAGATTTCTTCGGTGATGAAGGGCATGAACGGGTGGGCCAGGCGCAGGATCACTTCCAGTACGCGCACCAGGGTGCGGCGGGTGCCGCGCTGGCGCTCGGCCGGGGCGTTCTCGTCCCACAGTACGGGTTTGACCAACTCCAGGTACCAGGCGCAGTACTCGTCCCAGATGAACTCGTACAGGGCCTGGGCGGCCATGTCGAAGCGGAAGGCGTCGAGGTGGCGGGTCACGTCCTGCTCGCAGCGCTGCAGGGCGGAGATGATCCAGCGATCCACCGGCGACAGCTCGACCGCTTCGCCATTGATACCGGTGTCCTGGTCATCGGTGTTCTCGATGACGAAGTTGGCGGCGTTCCACAGCTTGTTGCAGAAGTTGCGGTAGCCCTCGACGCGGCCCATGTCGAACTTGATGTCACGACCGGTGGAGGCCAGCGCCAGGTTGGTGAAGCGCAGGGCGTCGGTGCCGTAGGCGGCGATGCCTTCCGGGAACTCGGCCTTGGTCTGCTTGGCGATCTTCTCGGCCAGCTTGGGCTGCATCAGGCCGGTGGTGCGCTTCTCCAGCAGTTCGTCGAGGGTGATGCCGTCGACGATATCCAGCGGGTCGAGCACGTTGCCCTTGGACTTGGACATCTTCTGGCCCTGGCCGTCGCGCACCAGACCGTGCACATACACGGTCTTGAACGGAATTTGCCCGGTCAGGTGGGTGGACAGCATGATCATCCGGGCGACCCAGAAGAAGATGATGTCGAAGCCGGTGACCAGCACGTCGGTGGGGTGGAAGGTCTTGAGGAAGTCGGTCTGCTGCGGCCAGCCGAGGGTGGAGAAAGTCCACAGGCCGGAGCTGAACCAGGTGTCCAGCACGTCTTCGTCCTGGCGCAGGTTGACGCCTGCGAGGTTGTGCTTGGCGCGTACTTCCGCCTCGTCACGACCGACGTAGACGTTGCCCGCGTCGTCGTACCAGGCCGGGATGCGGTGGCCCCACCACAGCTGACGGCTGATGCACCAGTCCTGGATGTCACGCATCCAGCTGAAGTACATGTTCTCGTACTGCTTGGGCACGAACTGGATCTCGCCACTCTCGACCACGGCGATGGCTTTTTCGGCCAGCGGCTTGGTGGAGACGTACCACTGGTCGGTCAGCCACGGCTCGATGATGGTGCCGGAGCGGTCGCCCTTCGGTACTTTCAGGGCGTGGTCGTCGATGCTTTGCAGCAGGCCGGCGGCTTCAAACGCAGCGACTATCTGCTTACGGGCGACGAAGCGGTCGAGGCCGGCGTATTCGGCTGGCAGGCTGCCGTCGATCTCGGCGTTGACGCTGCCGTCGACGTTGAACACCTGCGCCTTGGCCAGTACGGCGGCGTTCTTGTCGAAGATGTTGAGCAGCGGCAGGTTGTGGCGCTTGCCGACTTCATAGTCGTTGAAATCGTGGGCCGGGGTGATCTTCACGCAGCCGGTGCCGAACTCGGGATCGCAGTAATCGTCGGCGATGATCGGGATACGCCGACCCACCAGCGGCAGCTCGACGAAGGTGCCGATCAGGGCTTTATAGCGCTCGTCTTCCGGGTGCACGGCCACGGCGCTGTCGCCGAGCATGGTTTCCGGACGGGTGGTGGCGACGATCAGGTAGTCCTTGCCGTCGGCGGTCTTGTTACCGTCGGCCAGCGGATAACGCAGGTTCCACAGGTGGCCCTTCTCGTCGTGGTTTTCCACTTCGAGGTCGGAGATGGCGGTGTGGAACTTGGTGTCCCAGTTGACCAGGCGCTTGCCGCGGTAGATCAGGCCGTCTTGGTGCAGGCGCACGAAGGCTTCTTTAACAGCCTCGGACAGGCCTTCGTCCATGGTGAAGCGCTCGCGCGACCAGTCCACCGAGGAGCCCAGGCGACGGATCTGCCGGGTGATGGTGCCGCCGGACTGTTCCTTCCACTCCCAGACCTTCTCCAGGAACTTCTCGCGACCCAGGTCGTGGCGGCCGACGCCGTCGGCGGCCAGCTGGCGCTCGACCACCATCTGCGTGGCGATGCCCGCGTGGTCGGTGCCCGGCTGCCACAGGGTGTTGCGGCCCTGCATGCGGCGCAAGCGGATCAGGCAGTCCATGATCGAGTTGTTGAAGCCGTGGCCCATGTGCAGGCTGCCGGTGACGTTCGGCGGCGGGATCATGATGGTGTAGGGCTCGCCGGAACCTTGCGGGGCGAAGTAGTTGTTCGCCTCCCAGTTCTGGTACAGGGCGGTTTCGATGGCGTGGGGCTGGTAGGTCTTGTCCATGGGTGCGGCGGGACCGTATTGGCAACTGATCGGGAAAGCCGACAAGTATAACGGCTGGCGCCCATTGCGGGCCACTGGCCGCCGGCTGGCGTCGGGTTGGGCGAGCAGGGCTCGCTCCTACAGGCGATTCAGGGCTTGGGTTGCTTGATCAGGCGGTCCAGGCGGGCGTCGAGGCGGCGTTTGAGCTCGGCTTCGATCTGCGGCACGAAGTCGTCGATCACGTCCTGCAGGATCAGCTGGGCGGCGGCGCGCAGCTCGCTGTCCAGGCGGTGCTGTTCGACGGCGTTCGCTGGATTCAGGCTGCGCTGTACGACTGAACCCATCACCGATGCGCTGCTGGGCGTGGCTGCGGCGCTGGGGGTAGAAACCGCAGCGGGTGCGGGTCTCGGTGCAGGCGCTGCGCTTTGCGGCTGGACGACCGGTCGGGGCGCTACAGTGGGTGCTGGAGGCGGGGTGGCGATGGCCGGGCCCGGCTCGATGATGTCGGACAGCAGCGGGATGTGCAGGCTGTCGTCCAGTGTCTCGGTGAGCAGCGGCGGCTCTAGCTGGTCTTTCTCCAGCAGCTCGCGGATGGCTTCGAGATCATCCAGCAGGTGGGCGGGCTTGGGTGGTTGCGAGCTGTCCATGGACGTTGCGGGCGGGGGAGTGAACGAGGTGGGCGATTCTACGCCGTGCGGCGGGCTATTTCGACAGGTGTGTGTGGCGCTGGATCTCTGGCTGGCGCTGCGACTTGCCGTAGGGCGGGCGCAGCCCATGGGTTTCAGCCGCCCTACGGTTACAGTTCGACCCGCTGCGGGTCATGGCCTTGCTGCCGGTACAGGCGGAAATTCTCCCGGCTCTGGGCCAGCTGTTGCGGCTCCTGGTTGACGATCTCGATCACCCGGCTGAACTGTGCCAGGTGCGGCGACAGCTGTGGATGCAGGTTGAGCAGCACGCCACCGCTCTGCGCCGGTGCCTGGTCCAGGCCGATGACTATCGGTGCCTGCGGCTCTTCTTCATGCAGGTTGTGCGGAATGAAGGATTCCGGGCGAAAGTGCCACAACAGCTGATCCAGCTCGGCGCATTGTGCGGCGTCGCTGGCGCGCAGGAACACCGGCAGGCCGGCCTTCCAGGCTTTGCTGGCCAGCTGGCAGGCCGCGCGCAGGCGGCCTTCCGGCGTGGCGGAGGAGAGGACGTAGAACTCGACCTTCACTTGACCCGATCCAGCAGGTACTGGGTCAGCAGCGGTACCGGGCGACCGGTGGCGCCCTTGTCCTTGCCGCCGCTGATCCAGGCGGTACCGGCGATATCCAGGTGCGCCCAGTGGTAGCTCTTGGCGAAGCGCGACAGGAAGCAGCCGGCGGTGATGGTGCCGGCCTTCGGCCCGCCGATGTTGGCGATGTCGGCGAACGGGCTGTCCAGCTGTTCCTGGTACTCGTCGTGCAGCGGCAGCTGCCAGGCGCGGTCGTCGGCGTGTTCGCCGGCCTTGAGGATCTGCTTCACCAGGGCGTCGTTGTTGCCCATCAGGCCGGAGACCTGGCTGCCGAGGGCGACGATGCAGGCGCCGGTGAGGGTGGCGATGTCGATCACCGCCTGCGGCTTGAAGCGCTCCGCATAGGTGAGGGTGTCGCACAGCACCAGGCGGCCTTCGGCGTCGGTGTTGAGGATTTCCACGGTCTGCCCGCTCATGGTAGTGACGATATCACCCGGACGGGTGGCGCCGCCGCTGGGCATGTTTTCGGCGCAGGCCAGCAGGCACACCAGGTTGATCGGCAGTTGCAGCTCAAGCACGGCACGCAGGGTGCCGAACACGCTGGCGGCGCCGCACATGTCGTACTTCATCTCGTCCATGCCGGCGGCCGGCTTGATGCTGATGCCGCCAGTGTCGAAGGTGATGCCCTTGCCGACCAGGGCGAAGGGTTGTTCGTCCTTCCTGCCGCCGGTGTAGTGCAGCACGATCATCCGCGGCGGCTGCTCGCTGCCCTGGGCCACGGCGAGGAAGGCGCCGGCGCCGAGTTCCTTGAGCTTCTTCTCGTCGAGAATCTCGACCTTGAGATTTTTGTGCGCCTTGGCCAGGGTCTTGGCCTCTTCGGCCAGGTAGCTGGGGTGGCAGAGGTTCGGCGGCAGGTTGCCGAGGTCCCGGGTGAAGGCCATGCCGTTGGCGATGGCCTGGGCGTGCAGGCTGCCGCGCTCGGCGTCGGCCTGGACAGCCTTGTCGACCAGCAGGGTGATCTTCTTCAGCGCCTTGGGCTCGGCCTTCTGGCTCTTGAACTGGTCGAACACATAGCCGCCATCGGCCAGGGTCTCGATCAGCAGGCGCGCCTTGCCGTAGGCATCGCGACCCTTGACCTTGAGTTCGTCGAGGGCCAGTGTCGCGTCGCCGCCGCCAAGGCCCTTGAGCACGCTATGCACCGCTGCAACCAATTTGCGGTATTGGCGGTCGGATAGCTCGCCCTTGCCGCTGCCGATCAGCAGCACGCGCTCGGCCTTGAGGCCTGGCAGGCTGTGCAGCAGCAGGGTCTGCCCCGGCTTGCCGGCGATATCGCCGCGCTTGAGCAGGGTGCTGATGGCACCGCCGCTGGCTTCATCCACGGCCTTGGCCGCGACGCCGAGCTTGCGGCCTTCGCCGAGGGCGACCACCAGGGTGGCGGTCTTCAGGGTTTCCGGACGGGTGCTTTTGACGAGGAATTCCATGAGCTGTCCCCAAGACAAAGAGTCGGGTTTGGCAGATAATGCCGCCTATTTTTCGAGGGCCTGCCCGCGTGGCGGGTCGGCAACTGTGCGGCTAGTTTGAGCGTAGCCGCCTGAGCCTGACAACCCTGGAGCGTCTGGTTTGATTGTCTTCCGTTATCTGTCCCGTGAACTGCTGATGACCCTCAGCGCGGTCAGCGCCGTGCTGCTGGTGATCATCATGAGCGGGCGCTTCATCAAGTACCTGTCCCAGGCGGCCCAGGGCCTGCTCGATCCGGGCGTGCTGTTCATGATCATGGGTTACCGCCTGCCCGGTTTCCTCGAGCTGATCCTGCCGCTGGGCCTGTTTCTCGGCATCCTGCTGGCGTACGGGCGTTTGTACCTGGACAGCGAGATGACCGTACTGGCCGCCACCGGCATGAGCCACAAGCGCCTGCTGGCCTACACCCTGGCGCCGGCCGCGCTGGTCGCCGTGCTGACCGCCTGGCTGAGCCTGGGGCTGGCGCCGCAGGGTGTGGCCGGGCAGATGCGCATCCTCAACGAGCAGGATGCCCTGACCGAGTTCGATACCCTGGTACCCGGCCGCTTCCAGGCCATGCGTGACGGCTCGCGAGTGACCTATGCCGAGTCGCTGTCGGCAGACCGCGGCCAGCTGTCCGGCGTGTTTATCACCGAGAAGCGCCAGCGCAGCGGCAGCGACGTCAAGGACAAGAAGGACCCCGGCATTGCCGTGCTGGTCGCCGAGAAGGGCCGCCAGCAAATCCAGGCCGATGGCAGCCGCTACCTGATTCTGGAAAACGGCTATCGCTATGACGGCAACCCGGGTCAGGCCGACTACCGCGCGATCAAGTACGACACCTATGGCGTGCTGCTGCCCAAACCGGAAGTCAGCAGCGAGATCGGCGAGCGCGAAGCGATCCCGACCCGCGAGCTGATCGGCAGCGACGACCCGCGCCATCAGGCCGAGCTGCAGTGGCGCCTGTCGATTCCGCTGCTGGTGTTCGTCGTCACCCTGCTGGCGGTGCCTCTGGCCCGGGTCAATCCACGTCAGGGGCGCTTCCTCAAGCTGCTGCCGGCAATCCTGCTGTACATGGCTTACCTGTCGCTGCTGATCGCTGCGCGCGGCCAGTTGGACAAGGGCAAGATTCCCATGGCGCTGGGCCTGTGGTGGGTGCACGGCCTGTTCCTGCTGATCGGACTGGGGCTGTTCCTCTGGCAACCCCTGCAACTCAAGCTGGCCAGTCGCCGCGCTGTTAAGGAGCTGGCTCATGGTCAGGCTTGATCGCTACATCGGCACCAGTGTGTTCTTCGCCATCCTCTCGGTGCTCGGCATTATCGTCGGCCTGGCCCTGCTGTTTGCCTTTATCGACGAACTGGGTGACCTGAGCGAGACCTACGGTACCCAGGAAGCGCTGATCTATGTGCTGCTGACCCTGCCGCGCCGGCTCTACGAGATGCTGCCGATGGCCGCGCTGATCGGCTGCCTGATCGGCCTCGGCAGCCTGGCTAGCAACAGCGAGCTGACCATCATGCGGGCCGCCGGGGTTTCGGTCGGGCGTATCGTCTGGGCGGTGATGAAGCCCATGCTGGTGCTGATGCTGGTCGGCGTGCTGATCGGCGAATACCTGGCGCCCTGGAGCGAGAACCTGGCCCAGGCGCAGCGCTCCATGGCCCAGGGCGGCGGCGAGGCGCAGAGCTCCAAGCGTGGCTTGTGGCATCGCCAGGGCGAGGAGTTCGTGCACATCAACGCGGTGCAGCCCAACGGCAAGCTGTTTGGCGTGACCCGCTACCAGTTCGACGGGCAGCGCCACATGCTCTCCGCCAGCTTCGCCCGCCGCGCCCTGTTCCAGGGCGACCACTGGCTGCTGGAAGAGGTGCGTACCACCCAGTTCCACGACAAGAGCACCGAAGTGCTGGAGTCGCCCAGTGAGCGCTGGGACATCGAGCTTAACCCGCAACTGCTCGGTACCGTGGTGATGGAGCCCGAGGCGCTGTCGATCAGCGGCCTGTGGCGCTATATCCACTACCTGCGCGAGCAGGGCCTGAACAATGGCAGCTACTGGCTGGCGTTCTGGACCAAGCTGCTGCAGCCATTGGTGACTGCTGCGCTGGTGCTGATGGCGATTTCCTTTATCTTCGGGCCACTGCGCTCAGTGACCCTCGGCCAGCGCGTGTTCACTGGCGTGCTGGTGGGCTTCGTGTTCCGCATTGGCCAGGACCTGCTCGGGCCATCCAGCCTGGTGTTCGGCTTCTCGCCGCTGCTGGCGGTGCTGGTGCCGGCACTGATCTGTGCGGTGGCGGGGGTGTTCCTGCTGCGCCGCGCCGCCTGATCAGGCCGCTGCTGCAGAAGAAAGGCCGGGCTTGTCCCGGCCTTTTTTCTGGATTTCATGGTTGCTTGCGCGGCGGTGAAACAGGGCGGGTGCAACCCGCGCTGCTGTCGATGGACCTGCGCGTTGGGTATCTGGCGCGTTGCTGGGATGGCTCAGAAACAACAATGCCCGCATTCGCGGGCATTGTCGGTATGGCCTTGGCTCAAAGAGTGGCGGGGTTGCCGGCGCTGCTCAGGCGGCGGGCCTGCTTGAGATAGAGGGTTACTTCGCGGGCCGGGATCGGCTTGCTGTACAGGTAGCCCTGACCCTCGTTGCAGCCCTGGGCGATGATGTAGGCCTCCTGCTCGATGGTTTCCACCCCTTCGGCGATAACCTGCATGCCCAGGCTTTTCGCCAGCTGGATAATGGCGCGCACGATGGTGGCGTCGTCCTCGTCATCCAGCACGTCCTGGACGAAGCTGCGGTCGATCTTGATCTTGTCCAGCGGCAGGCTCTTCAGGTAACTCAGCGAGGAGTAGCCGGTACCGAAGTCGTCGATGGCGATCAGCGCGCCGGCGCGGCGCAGGCTGAGCAGGTGTTGGGCGGCGGTGGTGATGTCTTCCATCAGGCCGGTCTCGGTGACCTCCAGCTCCAGGCTGCGCGCCGGCAGGCGATAGACCTGCAGCAGGTTGCTGACCATGCGCGGCAGCTCGGCGTGGTGCAGTTGCACGGTGGACAGGTTGACCGCCATGCGCAGCTCGGTGAAGCCCTGGTCGTGCCATTCGCGCAGCTGGCGGCAGGACTGGTCGAGTACCCATTCGCCGATGGCGATGATGCTGCCATTCTGCTCGGCCAGCGGGATGAACAGATCCGGCGGGACGAAACCGTGTTGCGGGTGCTGCCAGCGCAGCAGCGCCTCGACGCCGACCACGCGGTGGTCGCGGTAGTCGATCTGCGGTTGGTAGACCAGGTGCAGTTCGTCGCGGGCCAGGGCGTCGCGCAGGTCCTTTTCCAGTTCGCGGCGGCGGCGCATCTCGCTGTCGACGCTGGCGATGTAGAACTGGTAGCGGTTGCGCGAACGGCTCTTGGCCAGGGTCATGGTCTGTTCGGCTTTCTGCAGCAGCTTTTCGGTGCTGTCGCCGTCTTCCGGGAACAGGGTGATGCCGATGGTGGCGCGCAGGCGCACTTCCTGCTGCTCGAGGGCGAAAGGCGCTTCCAGGTCGTCGAGGATGCTCTGCGCCAGCTCGGCGGCTTCGTAGGGCTGCTCGATATCGGCCTGGACCAGGGCGAACTGATCGCCACCCAGGCGGGCCAGGGCGCCGAGGCGGCCGCTGTGGCTGCGCAGGCGGTCGGACAGGGCCAGCAGCAACTGGTCGCCGGTCTGGTAGCTGAACTGTTCGTTGATGCCCTTGAAGTCATCCAGGCCGACGCACAAAACGGCAACCCGGCGCTGCAGGCGGCCCGCGTCACCGAGGATCTGGTCGAGCTGCTGCTGCAGCTGCTGGCGGTTGGGCAGGCCGGTGAGGAAGTCGTACTGCGACATGCGCAGCAGGCTATTTTCTGCCTCGCGGCGCAGGTGGGTATTGCGCTCGATCGAGGCCAGCAACTGGTTGGCGGTGTTGATCCACAGCCCCAGCTCGTTCTTTTCGTTGCCGCGCAGCATCGGCAGCTTGTGCTCGCTGGGGCGGTCCGGATTGATATTGGTCAGGTGCTCGATGATCTTCGACAGCGGTTTGGTCAGCAGCCAGTGGTAGACCAGGTACAGCACCAGGCCCATGGCCAGGGCGCGGAGCACGCCGGAGACGAAGATGATTACCGAGGTGGTGAGGAAGTTCTCGCCGTAGCTGGCGGTATCGAGGGTGATGCTGAGGTCGCCGTAGTACTCGCTGTACGGCCCTTTGCCCACCAGCTGGGTGGTGAAGGCCTGCTCCTTGCCGAGGATCGGGTCGGTGATCCAGCGCATGGTCGAGGGGGTCAGCTCGCGCGAGCGCTCGGCGAGCATCGGTTCGTTCGGGTGGCCGATGGCGGCGTAGCGCACGGCCTCGTGCTGGAACAGGCCCTCGATGACTTGCATGCCCATCTCGCGGTCGAGGCTGTAGACGGCCTGGGTCGAAGGGTCACGGAACATGCCGAGGATGCGCTGGGCATCGCTGGCCACTGCCTGGCGCGTCTTGTAGATGTCGAAGACGATCTGCCCACAGCTCAGCACTACCCCAACCACGAGTGCTGACAGCAGGACAACACGAAGCAGTTTGAGCGACAGGCTGTTTTTCAGTTCCAGCTTCAAATGGGTATTCCTTGTTCGCCGCCGGAGGCTTGTGACCGTTGAGAGTATTGGCAAATGCGCGTTAGCCGTCAAAGGGCCATTACGTCATAAGCCGGTTTTTTTACCCTGTACCGGTTTGGCGCTTAAATACCAGGCGAGCGCCTATTAGGATCGGTTCTCGTCCCGTGAGCCAAACGGGAACAGGTTCCAGGTGCGAGAACCGATCGGGCCGTGGCTGGCAGGCGTCGTGAAGCGTTTGCGTGGCGGGCGCCATCGATCTGCGCATGAGCGACGTGGCTTGGATTGCCGGCCCTGGATCATCTGTGGGTGCTGCTCAACCTCCTTAATATAGGCTGATGCGGATGCCTCGAGCCGCTGCCGGCCGATCCGGTGTTAAGCCGTGTGGTGCGCCAGGTGGAGCTGGTGTACTTGCCGTTGTCACCGCAGAAGCTGTTATGAGGCGCAGAAAGCAAAAAACCCGGCAAGGCCGGGTTTTTTGTGGACGCTGGTTGTGACTTAGGCAGCGAAGTTCTGCGCCACGAAGTCCCAGTTGACCAGGTTCCAGAACGCCTCGACGTACTTCGGACGCAGGTTGCGGTAGTCGATGTAGTAGGCGTGTTCCCATACGTCGCAGGTCAGCAGCGGGGTGTCGCCGCTGGTCAGCGGGCAGCCGGCGCCGATGGTGCTGGCCAGGGCCAGGGAACCGTCGGCCTTCTTCACCAGCCAGCCCCAGCCGGAGCCGAAGGTGCCGATGGAAGTCTTGCTGAACTCTTCCTTGAACTTGTCGAAGGAACCGAAGGTGGCGTTGATCGCGTCAGCCAGGGCGCCAGTCGGTTGGCCGCCGCCGTTCGGGGAGAGGCAGTTCCAGTAGAAGGTGTGGTTCCAGATCTGCGCGGCGTTGTTGAACACGCCACCGGAGGAAGTCTTGATGATGTCTTCCAGGCTCTTGCCTTCGAACTCGGTGCCCGGCACCAGGTTGTTCAGGTTCACCACGTAGGCGTTGTGGTGTTTGCCGTGGTGGAACTCCAGGGTCTCGGCGGACAGGTGCGGCTCGAGGGCGTTTTTCTCGTACGGCAGCGGCGGCAATTCGAAAGCCATGGTCTATCTCCTTCATCAGGTCAGGATATGTGCGACTAGCGCGAGGCCGTTCACGGGGCGGCCGGAATACGGGCGGCGACGAGTTTGTACTCTTTAATGTGCCGCGAGCCCCGGATCATAGCATCGGCGCCGGCCCTTAACCACGCAGCAACTGTGTGGAAAAGCCGGCGCCAGGGCGCTTTGCCGGCTGCCTGCACGTGCTTTCGGGGTGGCCTGGCTCAGTTGCCGAACAGCAATTGCGCGGCCACGGCAAACATCATCAGGGCCACGGACAGGTCGAGCAGTCGCCAGGTGGCCGGTCGCGCCAGCCAGGGGGCCAGCCAGGCGGCGCCGAGGGCCAGGCTGAAGAACCAGACCAGCGAGGCGCTGGCCGCGCCCAGGGCATAGGCACCAGGCACCGGCTGCTGGGCGCCGAGCGAGCCGATCAGCAGCACGGTATCCAGATACACGTGCGGGTTGAGCAGGGTCACCGCCAGCGCCGCCATCAGTACCGCGCGGCGTGAGCGCGGGCCGCTGTCGCGATTCTGCTGTAGGGCTTGCGGGTGCAGGGCGCGGCGCAGCGCCTGGGCGCCCAGCCAAAGCAGAAAGGCCGCGCCACCCCAGCGGGCGATGCTCAGCAGCAGCGGGCTCTGCGCCAGCAGGGCAGCCAGGCCGAACACTCCGGCGGCGACCAGCAGCGCATCGCACAGCACGCACAGGGCGGCGACCGGCAGGTGATGCTCGCGGCGCAGGCTCTGCGCGAGGACGAAGACATTCTGCGCGCCGATGGCGATGATCAGCCCGGCGGCCACCAGCAGGCCGTTCAGATAGCTCTGCCACATGGCTCAGGCCTCCCCTTGGGATAGCTGGCGCAGCACGGCCATGGCGCGTTCGGCATCGGCCTGGGCGACGACCAGGTGGTCGTGGTGGTAGCCGGCGATCACGTTGCAGCTGATGTTGGCCTTGCCCAGGGCGCTGGCGAAGGC
>JBOFCR010000163.1:0-18698 GCA_051646165.1 Pseudomonas sp.
ACCCTGTATGCCCGCGATGACAAATCCGGCACCTACGACACTTTCAAGGAGCTGGTGCTGGCGGCCCACGGCAAGTCTCTGGCGGCGGTCTCCAAACGTTTCGAGTCGAGCGACCAATTGTCCGACCGGGTCAGCCAGGATCCCAGCGGCATCGGCTTCATCGGCCTGCCCTATATCCGCCAGAGCAAGGTCGTAGCCATCGCCGACGGCGAATCGCAGCCCATGCTGCCCAGCGCCACGTTGATCGCCACCGAAGACTACCCCTTGTCGCGCCGGCTGTTCTTCTACAACCCGCCAGGCACCACCAACACCTGGGTCCAGGCCCTGGTGCAGTTCGCCCACAGCCCCCAGGGCCAGGCGATTGTCGAGAAGAGCGGTTTCATCCCGCAGACCGTGCAGGCCGTGCGAGTCGAGCCCACCCCAGCCATGCCCGCTGGCTACCAACAACTGGCCGGGCAGGCCAGACGTCTGTCGGTGAACTTCCGCTTCCAGGAAAACAGCGCAACCCTGGACAACAAGGCCCAGCACGATATCGACCGTGTGCTGGAATACCTGAAAAGCCAGGGCAAGCTGCGTAACCAGGTGGTACTGGTCGGTTTTGGTGACCCGAAGAACGACCCGGCACGCGCCGCCCTGCTCTCCAAACTGCGCGCCATGGCCGTGCGTCGCGAGATGGTCAAAGGCGGGGTGATTTTCCGCGAGATCACCGGCCTCGGCGAACAGCTGCCGGTGGCGGCCAACAGCGGTGACGAAGGCCGGCTGAAGAATCGCCGGGTAGAAGTCTGGGTCTACTGAGCAGGAAAAGTTTTGTAACCGCCCGGGATTTGCCCCGCTCGCCGCCACTCGACTAGCCTGCAAGAAGTGGCGCCGGGCCCCTCTGGCGGTGGATCCTCACCGTGATGTCGGAGTCACTGTCAGAACCTGCTTCAATCTCCTGACTCGCGGCCATACCGCGTTAAAAGTGGCCTCAACAAGCGGCTTGCCGCTAACGCGCTTTAGCGCGGCCCGCAGGGCGAGTGTAACGAGTCATGCTCATTTACACCGCGTAAACTGCGCTTTTCGGCCACTTGATTCGCTGCACTCCCCCTTCGGGCCAGCCTACGGCTGTTACTCCCGCTGGTCGTTGTGCCTTGTCTGGCTCTAATTCAGAAGATCGAAAACAGGTTCTCTCATCAATCAGTGATGGAGGGCCCGATGAACGAACTGCTGCTATTGCTCAATACTCCCCTGCTCGGCACCGCCACCTGGCTGTGGCTGAGCTTCCTGGCCATTGTCGTCGCCCTGCTGGCGTTCGACCTTGGCGTCCTGCACCGCGACCAGCACGAAATCGAGATGCGCGAGAGCCTGCTGCTGTACAGCGGCTACTTCAGCGTCGGCCTGCTGTTCGGCGTGTGGGTGTGGTTCGAGCTGGGCGCGCAGAGCGCGCTGGAGTTCTACACCGGCTTCCTGGTGGAACAGTCGCTGTCGATGGACAACGTGTTCGTCATGGCGATGATCTTCGGCTTCTTCGGCATTCCCCGCCGTTACCAGCACCGCGTGCTGTTCTGGGGCATCATCGGGGTCATCGTGCTGCGGGCGATCATGATCGGCCTGGGCACGGCGCTGGTGAAGGAGTTCGACTGGATCCTCTACGTGTTCGGCGCCTTCCTGCTGTTCACCGGGGTGAAGATGCTGTTCAGCCGCGAGGAGCAGCACCCGGATCTGGCGCAGAACCCCATGTTGCGTTTCCTGCGCCGGCATATCCGGGTCACCGATGAGCTGCACGGTGCGCACTTCTTCGTGCGCCAGCGCGACAGCCTGGGGCAGTCGCTGCTCTACGCCACGCCGCTGTTCCTTGCCCTGGTGCTGATCGAGCTGGCCGACCTGGTGTTCGCCGTGGACAGCGTGCCGGCGGTGTTCGCCATCACCCAGGACCCCTTCATCGTCTACACCTCGAACATCTTCGCCATCCTCGGCCTGCGCTCGCTGTACTTCGCCCTGGCCGCGCTGATGCACCGCTTCGTCTACCTCAAGTACGCCCTGGCGCTGGTGCTGATCTTCATCGGCGGCAAGATCTTCCTGCACGGTTTCATCGGCAAGATTCCCGCCCTGCTCTCGCTTGGCGTAACCTTTGGCCTGTTGGCGGGCGGCGTGCTGCTGTCCCTGCTGAGAACCCGCGATAGGCCACAGAGCGAGCAGTAATGTGCAGGATGTGCGGATCGAAACCCGCGAGCTGAAAGGCCGCCGTTTCTGGCTGGTGCATATGGGCCGGCGTGCCGTGAGCTTCCATGAGGAGCTGGCCGCGCGCACCTTCGCCGCACAGTTGCATATGCGCCTGGGGTGGCTGCGCGAGCAGGTTCAGGCAGAGAGTTTCGCTAGCCAGCCACCTGAGCTTTCGAGTTCGCCCCCTGGATTCCCGCCTGCGCGGGAATGACGGAGTGGGTGGAATAACCTCGCTCCCGCCCCCCACCTCGTCATTCCCGCGCAGGCGGGAATCCAGCACCGGCAGCACCGTTCATTGGATGGTTCCCACGCTGGAGCGTGGGAACCATCAGCCCCGACTGAAAACGACAAGGCCCGCATCTGCGGGCCTTGTGCTTACTGGGCGAGCCGGGATTAGCGGCTGGCTTTCATCGCCTCACGCGGCACGTACTTGCCGATCTCGAACTTGCCGATCGCCGCGCGGTGCACTTCGTCCGGGCCGTCGGCCAGGCGCAGGGTGCGCTGCATGGCGTAGAAGTACGCCAGCGGGGTGTCGTTGGAAACACCGGCACCGCCGTGGATCTGGATGGCGCGGTCGATCACGTTGAGCGCGACGTTCGGTGCCACCACCTTGATCTGGGCGATCTCGCTCTGGGCAATCTTGTTGCCCACGGTGTCCATCATGTACGCGGCATTCAGGGTCAGCAGGCGGGCCTGGTTGATCTCGATGCGCGAGTTGGCGATCAGGTCGATGTTGCCACCCAGGCGGGCCAGTGGCTTGCCGAAGGCGGTACGGCTGACGGAGCGTTTGCACATCAGTTCCAGCGCACGCTCGGCCATGCCGATGGAGCGCATGCAGTGGTGGATGCGGCCTGGGCCAAGGCGACCCTGGGCGATCTCGAAGCCACGGCCCTCGCCGAGCAGGACGTTTTCGTACGGCACGCGCACGTTCTCGAACAGCACTTCGGCGTGGCCGTGCGGGGCATCGTCGTAGCCGAATACCGGCAGCGGACGGAGGATTTTCACCCCGGGAGTGTCGGTCGGCACCAGGATCATCGAGTGCTGCTGGTGACGCGGCGCATCCGGGTTGGTCAGGCCCATGAAGATCATGATCTTGCAGCGCGGGTCGCAGGCGCCGGAGGTCCACCACTTGCGGCCGTTGATCACCCACTCGTCACCATCGCGCACCGCGTTGGCTTCCATGTTGGTGGCGTCGGACGAGGCCACGCCCGGCTCGGTCATGGCGAAGGCGGAGCGGATCTCGCCACTCAGCAGCGGCTCCAGCCACTGCTTTTTCTGCGCTTCGCTGGCGTAACGCACCAGGGTTTCCATGTTGCCGGTGTCCGGCGCGGAGCAGTTGAACGGCTCGGAGCCCATCAGCGAACGGCCCATGATCTCGGCCAGCGGCGCGTATTCCATGTTGGTCAGGCCGGCACCGTACTCGGATTCCGGCAGGAACAGGTTCCACAGCCCCTCGGCCTTCGCCTTGGCCTTGAGTTCTTCCATGATCGCGGTCGGCTGCCAGCGGTCGCCTTCGTTGACCTGCTGCTCGAACACGGCCTCGTTCGGATAGACGTGGGTGTCCATGAAGGCGGTGACGCGTTCACGCAGTTCCTGAACCTTGGGGGAGTAGGCGAAATCCATGGGGATACCTTGATGGGTGGCTTCGATGTGGAAATGATGCTAGAACAGCACCCACGATTTATCTAACCTATTTTCCCGCCTTATCAACATTCATAAGCAATATGTGGTTGGCTTGAATTTGGCGTTGAAACACAGGAGTGGGCAATGAACTTGAACAAGGTCGATCTCAACCTCTTCATCGTCTTCGACGCCATCTACACCGAGGCCAACCTGACCCGGGCCGGGCAGATCGTAGGCATCACCCAGCCGGCGGTGTCCAACGCCCTGGCCAGGCTGCGCGAGACCTTCAACGACCCGCTGTTCGTGCGCACCGCCCAGGGCATGGTGCCCACGCCGATGGCGCAGAACATCATCGGCCCGGTGCGCAACGCCCTGCAACTGCTGCGTGTATCGGTCCAGGAAAGCCGCACCTTCACCCCGCAGCAGGCCAACAAGACCTACCGCATCAGCATGACCGACCTCACCGAGGCGGTGATCCTGCCGCCGCTGTTCCAGCGCCTGCGCCGCCTGGCGCCGACCGTGCAGATCGAGAGCTTCCTCTCCAAACGCCGCGAAACCACCAAGGAACTGGCCGCCGGCCGCCTGGATTTCGCCGTTGATGCGCCGCTCAACACTGACCCGCAGGTACGCCACGTCAAGCTGATGGAAGACCGCTACGTCTGTGCCCTGCGTCCCGCTCATCCGCTGGCCAAGGACAAGCTGAGCCTCGACGAATACCTGTCGCTGACCCACATCCAGATCTCCAGCCGCCGCAGCGGCCTTGGTTATGTCGACCTGTCGTTGGGCAAGATGGGCCTGCAGCGCAAGGTCGCCCTGCGCTCGCAGCACTACCTGATGGCCTCTACCGTGCTGCAGAATACCGACATGGCGATGACCGTGCCCGAGCGCTTCGCCCGCCGCCATGCCCTGCACTACGTGCAACTGCCGGTAAACGACGTGCCTTCCCTGGAAACCCACCTGTACTGGCACGAAAGCACCGACCAGGACCCGGCCAACCGCTGGATGCGTGAGCAGATCATCGAGATCTGCCAGCAGGTCACGGCGCAGGAAAAGAAGCTCGACAATGAAGCTAAAGCCTTATCTTGATACTGTAACCCTATGAATTTATTGAGCCCCGCACTGCGGGGCTTTTCTTTGCCTGCTGCTCTCGTTGACGTTAACGTCAACCTGCCTTACGTTAACGTAAAGCAGAGACATCAATGAGCACGGCATGGCCCTCACCTACAGCATTTCCGACCTGGCCCGCGAGCTGGACATCACCGCCCGCGCCATCCGCTTCTACGAGGAGCAAGGCATGCTCGCCCCCGAGCGCCGTGGCCAGGAGCGTGTCTATACCGGCAAGGACAAGGTCACCCTCAAGCTGATCCTGCGTGGCAAGCGCATCGGTTTCTCCCTGGCCGAGTGCAAAGAGCTGATCGAGCTGTACGACCCGGCCAGCGGTAACCGCGTCCAGCTACAGACCTTCATGAACAAGATCAGCGAGCGCCGCGCCCAGCTCGAACAGCAGTTGCTGGACATCCAGCAGATGCAGCTGGAGCTCGACACGGCCGAAGAGCGCTGCCTGGCCGCGCTCGAACAAACTCAAGCCTGAACAAATACTTATCTACCAAACTTAATAAAGACAATTACAGGTGGAACCATGAGCTACCCGACCCTCAACTTCGGTCTCGGCGAGACCATCGACATGCTGCGCGACTCGGTGTACCAGTTCGCCCAGGCCGAGCTGGCCCCGCGTGCGGCGCAAATCGACCGCGACAACGAGTTCCCCATGGACATGTGGCGCAAGTTCGGCGACATGGGCCTGCTCGGCATGACCGTGGAGGAGGAGTACGGCGGCACCAACATGGGCTACCTGGCCCACGTGGTGGCGATGGAAGAGATCAGCCGCGCCTCGGCCTCGGTCGGCCTGTCCTACGGTGCCCACTCCAACCTGTGCCTCAACCAGATCCGCAAGAACGGCAGCCACGCGCAGAAGGCCAAGTACCTGCCCAAGCTGTGCTCCGGCGAACACGTCGGCGCCCTGGCCATGAGCGAGCCGAATGCCGGTTCCGACGTGGTGTCGATGAAGCTGCGCGCCGAGAAGCGCGGTGACCACTACGTGCTCAACGGCAACAAGATGTGGATCACCAACGGCCCGGACGCCCACACCTACGTGATCTACGCCAAGACCGACATCAACGCCGGCTCGCGCGGCATGACCGCGTTCATCGTCGAACGCGACCTCAAGGGTTTCTCCCGCCACCAGAAGCTCGACAAGCTGGGCATGCGCGGCTCCAACACCTGCGAACTGGTGTTCGAGGACGTGGAAGTACCGGAGGAAAACATCCTCGGCGGCGAAGGTCGTGGCGTGGCCGTGCTGATGAGCGGCCTGGACTACGAACGCACCGTACTCTCCGGCGGCCCGACCGGGATCATGAGCGCCTGCATGGACGTGGTGCTGCCCTACGTGCACGAGCGCCAACAGTTCAAGCAGTCGATCGGCGAGTTCCAGCTGGTGCAAGGCAAGCTGGCCGACATGTACGCCGGCATGAACGCCTCCAAGTCCTACCTGTACACCGTGGCCAAGGCCTGCGATCGCGGCGAGGAATCGCGCAAGGACGCCGCCGCGGTGATCCTCTACACCGCCGAGATGGCCACCAAGCTGGCCCTCGACACCATCCAGCTGCTCGGCGGCAACGGCTACACCAACGACTACCCGGCCGGCCGCCTGCTGCGCGATGCCAAGCTGTACGAGATCGGCGCCGGTACCAGCGAGATCCGCCGCATGCTGATCGGCCGCGAGCTGTACAACCAGACCAAGTGATCACCGGGCGGCACGGGCAACCGGCCCGGCCGCCGTCGACGGAGCGCGCCAGATGGCCATCCTGCATACCCAGATCAACACCCGCTCGCCGGAGTTCGCCGCCAACCAGGCGGCCATGCTCGCCCAGGTCAACGACCTGCGCGCCCTGCTCGCTCGCGTCCACGAAGGCGGCGGCGCCAAGGCCCAGGAGCGCCATACCTCGCGCGGCAAGCTGCTGCCGCGTGAACGTATCAACCGCCTGCTGGACATCGGTTCGCCCTTTCTTGAAATCAGCCAGCTGGCCGCCCACGGCGTGTACGGCGAAGACGTGCCGGCCGCCGGGGTGGTCGCCGGCATCGGCCGCGTGGAAGGCGTCGAGTGCATGATCGTGGCCAACGACGCCACCGTGAAAGGCGGCAGCTACTACCCGCTGACCGTGAAGAAGCACCTGCGCGCGCAGACCATTGCCCAGCAGAACCGCCTGCCGTGCATCTACCTGGTCGACTCCGGCGGCGCCAACCTGCCGCGCCAGGACGAGGTGTTCCCCGATCGCGAGCACTTCGGGCGGATCTTCTTCAACCAGGCCAATATGAGCGCGATGGGGATTCCCCAAATTGCCGTGGTAATGGGCTCCTGCACCGCCGGCGGCGCCTATGTGCCGGCGATGAGCGACGAGACCATTATGGTACGCAACCAGGCCACCATCTTCCTGGCCGGCCCGCCCCTGGTGAAGGCCGCTACCGGCGAGGTGGTGACCGCCGAGGAACTGGGCGGCGCCGACGTGCACTGCAAGACCAGCGGCGTGGCCGACCACCTTGCCGATGATGACGAACACGCCCTGGCCATCGCCCGGCGCAGCATCGCCAACCTCAACTGGCGCAAGCAGGGCCAGCTCAACAGCCGCGCGCCGATCCAGCCGCTGCATGGCAGCGACGAGCTGTACGGGGTGATCCCGGCGGACGCCAAGCAGCCCTTCGATGTGCGCGAAGTGATCGCCCGCATCGTCGACGGCAGCCAGTTCGATGAGTTCAAGGCGCTGTTCGGCACCACCCTGGTCTGCGGCTTCGCCCACCTGCACGGCTACCCGATCGCCATCCTGGCAAACAACGGCATCCTGTTCGCCGAAGCCGCGCAGAAAGGCGCGCACTTCATCGAGCTGGCCTGCCAGCGCGGCATCCCGCTGCTGTTTTTGCAGAACATCACCGGCTTCATGGTCGGCAAGAAGTACGAGGAAGGCGGTATTGCCAAGCACGGTGCCAAGCTGGTCACCGCCGTGGCCTGCGCCAAGGTGCCGAAGTTCACCGTGATCATCGGCGGCAGCTTCGGTGCCGGTAACTACGGCATGTGCGGCCGCGCCTACGACCCGCGCTTTTTGTGGATGTGGCCCAACGCGCGGATCGGCGTGATGGGCGCGGAACAGGCCGCAGGCGTCTTGGTGCAGGTCAAGCGCGAGCAACAGGCACGCAACGGCCAGGAATTTTCCGCCGAGGACGAGCAGCGCCTGAAGCAGCCGATCGTCGCCCAGTACGAACAGCAGGCTCACCCCTACTACTCCAGCGCGCGGCTATGGGACGACGGCGTCATCGACCCGGCGCAGACCCGCGACGTGCTCGGCCTGGCGCTGTCTGCCAGCCTCAACGCCCCAATCGAGCCGACCACCTTCGGCGTGTTCCGGATGTGATGACCATGACCGACTTCAGCACCCTGCAACTGGAAAAAGACCCGCGCGGCTTCGCCACCCTGTGGCTGAATCGCCCGGAGAAGAACAACGCCTTCAACGCGCAGATGATCCGCGAGCTGATCCTCGCCCTCGAGGCGGTGGCCAGCGACAAGAGCCTGCGCTTCCTGTTGCTGCGCGGACGCGGCAAGCACTTCTGCGCCGGCGCCGACCTGGCCTGGATGCAGCATTCGGCGACCCTCGACTACAACGCCAACCTGGCCGGCGCCCGCGAGCTGGCCGAGTTGATGTACAACCTGCACGGCCTGGCCATCCCCACCCTGGCGGTGGTGCATGGCGCCGCGTTCGGTGGCGCGCTGGGCCTGATCAGTGCCTGCGATATCGCCATCGGCAGCGAGGACGCGCTGTTCTCCCTGTCCGAAGTGCGCATCGGCCTGGCTCCGGCGGTGATCAGCCCCTTCGTCGTGCAGGCCATAGGTGAGCGCGCCACCCGCCGCTATGCACTGACCGCCGAGCGCTTCGATGGCGACCGTGCCCGTGCCCTCGGCCTGCTCGCCGAGTGCTATGCCGTCAGCGAGCTGGAAACCCAGGTCGAACGCTGGGTTGCCAACCTGCTGCTGAACAGCCCGCAAGGCATGGCGGTGAGCAAGGAGCTGCTGCGTGAGGTCGGCCCCGCCACCCTCAGCCCGGCCCTGCGCCGCACCACTGAGAATGCCATCGCGCGCATCCGCGTCAGCGCGGAAGGCCAGGAAGGCCTGAATGCCTTCCTGCAGAAACGCACCCCGGCCTGGCAGGAGCCCCAAGCATGAGCCACACGCCGATCGACACCCTGCTGGTCGCCAACCGTGGCGAGATCGCCTGCCGGGTGATGCGTACCGCCAAGGCCCTGGGCCTGCGCACGGTAGCCGTGCACAGCGCCATCGACGCCAACGCCCGCCACGTGCGCGAAGCCGATATGGCGGTTAACCTCGGCGGCGCCAAGCCGGCCGACAGCTACCTGCTGGTCGACAAGATCATCGCCGCGGCCAAGGCCAGCGGCGCCCAGGCCATTCACCCGGGCTACGGTTTTCTCTCGGAGAACGCCGGCTTCGCCCGCGCCATCGAGGCCGCCGGCCTGGTCTTCCTCGGTCCGCCCGCTACGGCCATCGACGCCATGGGCAGCAAGTCGGCCGCCAAGGCGCTGATGGAAGATGCCGGCGTGCCACTGGTGCCCGGCTACCACGGCGAGGCGCAGGATGTGGAAACCTTCCGCGTCGCCGCCGAGCGCATCGGCTACCCGGTGCTGCTCAAGGCTGCCGCCGGCGGTGGCGGCAAGGGCATGAAGGTGGTCGAGCGCGAAGCCGAGCTGGCCGAAGCCCTGCAATCCGCCCAGCGCGAAGCGCAATCGGCCTTCGGCGACTCGCGCATGCTGGTGGAAAAGTACGTGCTCAAGCCGCGCCACGTGGAGATCCAGGTGTTCGCCGACCAGCACGGCAACTGCCTGTATCTCAACGAGCGCGACTGCTCGATCCAGCGCCGCCACCAGAAGGTGGTCGAGGAAGCCCCGGCCCCGGGCCTCTCGCCCGAACTGCGCCGCGCCATGGGCGAGGCGG
This sequence comes from Pseudomonas sp., assembly GCA_051646165.1. Taxonomy (GTDB): domain Bacteria; phylum Pseudomonadota; class Gammaproteobacteria; order Pseudomonadales; family Pseudomonadaceae; genus Aquipseudomonas. The sequence continues at coordinate 9,878 of JBOFCR010000163.1, forward strand.
CGGTCAAGGCCGCCCAGGCCATCGGCTATGTGGGTGCCGGCACCGTGGAGTTCCTCCTGGATGCCCGTGGCCAGTTCTTCTTTATGGAAATGAACACCCGCCTGCAGGTCGAGCACCCGGTCACCGAAGCCATCACCGGCCTCGACCTGGTGGCCTGGCAGATTCGCGTCGCCCGTGGCGAGGCGCTGCCCATGTCTCAAGCCGAAGTGCCGCTAAATGGCCACGCCATCGAAGTGCGCCTGTACGCCGAAGACCCGCAGCACGACTTCCTCCCGGCCAGCGGCACCCTCGCCCTCTACCGCGAACCGGCCAATGGCCCGGGCCGCCGTGTCGACAGCGGCGTGGCCGAAGGCGACGAAGTCTCGCCGTTCTACGACCCGATGCTGGGCAAGCTGATCGCCTGGGGCGAAAACCGCGAGGAAGCCCGTCAGCGCCTGCTGGCCATGCTCGACGAAACGGCCGTGGGCGGTTTCAAGACCAACCTGGCCTTCCTGCGGCGCATCCTCGCCCACCCCGCCTTCGCCGCCGAGGAGTTGGACACCGGCTTTATCGCCCGCCACCAGGCCGTCCTGCTGCCGGCGCCTGCCGAGCTGCCCGCGGCGTTCTGGCAACTGGCCGCCGACGCCTGGCTGCAGAGCGAGCCGCAACAACAGCGCCACGACGACCCGCACTCGCCCTGGAGCGCCCGCAGCGGCTGGCGCGCTGGCCTGCAGGCGGAAACCGAACTGCACCTGTGCTGCGGCGAGCACGAGCACAAGGCCCGTCCGGGCGGCCAGGCCAAACTGGTTGGCGAAACGCTGATCGGCACCGGCCAGGACCAGGTGCAACGTCGCTTGCAGGCCATCCGCCAGGGCGACACCCTGTACCTGGAATGGAATGGCGAGCTGCATCCGATCACCCGCTTCGACCCGATTGCCGCCGCCGAAACCAGCCATGCCCACCAGGGCGGCCTGACCGCGCCCATGAACGGCAGCATCGTGCGCGTGCTGGTCGAGCCAGGCCAGGTCGTCGAAGCCGGCACCGCGCTGGTGGTGCTGGAAGCGATGAAGATGGAGCACAGCATCCGCGCGCCCCATGCCGGCACGGTCAAGGCGCTGTATTGCGCTGAAGGCGATATGGTCAGCGAAGGCGCTGCGCTGGTGGAGCTGGAACAAGCCTGATTGCACCCACTATTCCCTCTCCCGCCGGGAGAGGGTTAGGGTGAGGGCATTGCAGGCCACTCCGCTGCTCTCCTGGAGAGCGAGCACCACACTTATTTCACGAGGACATCCATGAACCTGCCCCAACACGTACGCCTGGTCGAAGTCGGCCCGCGCGACGGTTTGCAGAACGAGAAACAGCCAATCAGCGTGGCCGACAAGGTGCGCCTGGTCGACGAGCTGAGCGTCGCTGGCCTCGGCTATATCGAGGTCGGCAGTTTCGTCTCGCCCAAGTGGGTGCCGCAGATGGCCGGCAGCGCCGAAGTCTTCGCGCAGATCCAGCGCAAGGCGGGCGTGGTCTACGGCGCACTGACACCGAACATGCAGGGCTTCGAGGCCGCCGTGGCCGCCGGGGTCAAGGAAGTCGCGGTGTTTGCCGCCGCCAGCGAGGCCTTCTCGCAGAAGAACATCAACTGCTCGATCAGCGACAGCCTGCAGCGCTTCGTGCCGGTAATGGAGGCGGCCCGCCAGCACGGTATCAGCGTGCGCGGCTATGTCTCCTGCGTGCTCGGCTGCCCTTACGAGGGCGAGGTGGCGCCCGAGCAGGTGGCCAGCGTGGCCGCCGAACTGTTCGCCATGGGCTGCTATGAAGTGTCCCTCGGCGACACCATTGGCACCGGCACCGCTGGCGCCACCCGCCGCCTGTTCGAGGTCTGTGCCGGCAAGATCCCGCGCGACAAGCTCGGCGGGCACTTCCATGACACCTACGGCCAGGCCCTGGCCAATGTCTACGCCAGCCTGCAGGAAGGCATCAGCGTGTTCGACAGCTCGGTTGCCGGCCTCGGCGGCTGCCCCTACGCCAAGGGCGCCACCGGCAACGTCGCCACCGAAGACGTGCTCTACCTGCTCAACGGCCTGGGCATCGACAGCGGTATCGATATGGACAAGCTGATCGCTGCCGGCCAGCGCATCTGCGATGTACTCGGCAAGCCCAACGGCTCGCGCGTGGCCCGCGCCACCCAGGCCAGTCGCTGACCCTGTAGGAGCCCGCTTGCTGGCAATCAGAACCGTAGGGCGGGTGAAACCCGCGATAGGCGACCCAGGCAACAGGAGAACCGCATGAATCTGCAAGGCAAGACCGCCCTGGTCACCGGCTCCACCAGCGGCATCGGACTGGGCATCGCCCTCAAGCTGGCCGAAGCCGGCGCCAACCTGGTGCTCAACGGCTTTGGCGAGGTTGACGCGGCATTGGCTGCGGCCAAAGCCACGGGCGTCCAGGTCGGCCACCATCCGGCCGATGTGGGCAAGCCCGAGGAGATTGCGGCGCTGATCGCCTACGCCGAGGAGCAGTTCGGCGGCGTCGACATATTGGTCAATAACGCCGGCATCCAGCATGTGGCGCCGGTCGAGGAGTTTCCGGTGGAGCGCTGGGACGCGATCATCGCCATCAACCTGTCCTCGGTGTTCCACGCCACCCGCCTGGCCCTGCCCGGCATGCGCAAACGCGGCTGGGGGCGGATCGTCAACATCGCCTCGGTGCACGGTCTGGTCGGATCGGTGCAGAAAGCCGCCTACGTGGCCGCCAAGCACGGCGTGGTCGGCCTGACCAAGGTGGTGGCGCTGGAAACCGCGCAGAGCGATATCACCTGCAACGCCTTGTGCCCCGGCTGGGTGCTGACCCCGCTGATCCAAAAACAGATCGAGCTACGTGCCACCGACGGCGACTTCGACCGTGCCCGCCGCGAACTACTGGCAGAGAAACAGCCATCGCAGGACTTCGTCACCCCCGAGCAGCTCGGCGAGCTGGTGCTGTTCCTCAGCAGCAACGCCGCCAGCCAGGTGCGCGGTGTGGCCTGGACCGTGGACGGCGGCTGGACCGCGCAGTAGAACGACTCTTACCCTGGGGTGGATGGCGCCTTGCCCATCCACCGGCTGTGGTGGCAAACGCTTCGCGGTTTGCCATCCCGTAATACTCTTCAGGCGGTGCGCCGCCGATAAACCATTGAACCCGGAATCACCTATGTCGCAACCACTCTGGACGCCCTCCGCCGAACGCATCGCCGCCACCCGCATGGATGCGTTCCGCCGCTACGTCAACCAGCGCCACGGCCTGCAACTGGCCGACTACCCGGCCTTGCATGCCTGGAGCGTGGCGCAGCGCGAAGCGTTCTGGCAGGCCGTGGTCGACTTCTTCCACATCCGCTTCAGCCAGCAGCCCGAGTGCGTGCTGCGCGAAGGCAGCGCCATGCCCAGCGCCCACTGGTTCCCCGGCGCCACCCTGAACTTTGCCGAACACCTGCTGCGCCGCCGCGACGATCATCCGGCCCTGGTAGCCATCGGCGAGGACGGCTCGCGCGAGCAGCTCAGCTACTTTGAGCTGGCCGCCCATGTCGCCGGCCTGCAACGCAGTCTGCGTGCGGCTGGCGTTGGTATCGGTGATCGCGTCGCCGCCTTTATGCCCAACACCTGGCAGACGGTGGTCGGCATGCTCGCCACCGCCAGCCTCGGCGCCACCTGGTCGTCCTGCTCGCCGGACTTCGGCACCCAGGGCGTGATCGACCGCTTCGGCCAGATCGAACCCAAGGTGCTGATCGCCGCCGCCGGCTACCGCTACGCCGGTAAGAACCTCGACCTGACAGCCAAGCTCAACGAGATCCTCGAACGCCTGCCCGGCCTGCAGCAGCTGGTGGTGGTGCCCTACTCCAACACCGCAGCCCGTGCGGCGGACTTCGCCACGCCAGCCAAGGTCGCGCTGTGGGGCGACTTCTACCAGGCCGGCGGCGAACCCGAGTTCACGCAGGTCACCTTCGAGCAGCCGCTGTACATCCTCTACTCCAGCGGCACCACCGGTGTGCCCAAGTGCATCGTCCACGGCGTCGGCGGCACCCTGCTGCAGCACGTTAAGGAACTCGGCCTGCACACCGACCTATCGGCCGACGACAGCCTGTTCTACTACACCACCTGCGGCTGGATGATGTGGAACTGGCTGGTCTCCGGCCTGGCCCTGGGCGCCACCCTGGTGCTGTTCGACGGCTCACCCTTCCACCCGGGTGCCGAGCGCCTGATCGACCTGATTGATGGCGAGAACATCAGCATCTTCGGCACCAGCGCCAAGTTCCTCGCCGCCCTGGAAAAGGCCGGCGCCAAGCCGCGCGAGACGCACAAGCTAAGCCGCCTGAAGGCCATCCTCTCCACCGGCTCGCCGCTGTCCCACGAAAGTTTCGAGTACGTCTACCGCGACATCAAAAGCGATGTCTGCCTGTCCTCCATCTCCGGCGGCACCGATATCGTCTCCTGCTTCGCCCTCGGCAATCCGGTGCTGCCGGTACGGCGTGGCGAGCTGCAGTGCAAAGGTCTGGGCATGGACGTGCAGGTGTGGAACGACGATGGCAAAGCGGTGATCGACGAAAAAGGCGAACTGGTCTGCGCCCAGCACTTCACCTCCATGCCGGTGAGCTTCTGGAACGACGCCGACGGCGCCAAGTTCCACGCCGCCTACTTCGAGACCTTCCCCGGCATCTGGGCCCATGGCGACTACGCCGAAGAAACCGAGCACGGAGGCCTGGTCATTCACGGCCGCTCGGATGCCGTGCTCAACCCCGGCGGCGTGCGCATCGGCACCGCAGAAATCTACCGCCAGGTGGAAAAGGTCGAGGAAGTGCTGGAGTCCATCGCCATCGGCCAGGACTGGGACGGCGACGTGCGCGTGGTGCTGTTCGTGCGCCTGCGCGAAGGCGTGGCGCTCAATGACGAACTCAAGCAGCGTATCTGCGGCGTAATCCGCGCCAACACCACCCCGCGCCACGTACCGGCCAAGGTCATCGCCGTGGCCGACATCCCGCGCACCATCAGCGGCAAGATAGTCGAGCTGGCCGTGCGCAACGTGGTGCATGGCAAACCGGTGAAGAACACCGACGCCCTGGCCAACCCGCAGGCACTGGAGCTGTATCGCGAGCTAGCTGAACTGCAGGCTTGAGCCAGCGGACGCTGCCCTATAACAACGCCCGATACGCTATACCGCACTGGTGATCGGCTGCGCCTCGACCCGTACTGATCCGATCGCCAGGCCCAGCCAACGGCGGTCGGGACCCAGGCCAAGGTCGACAGGTCGGTCGGTCTGCTCCAGCACTATCTCCAGACGCAGTTCCCCGCGCTCGGTCTCAGGCAACTGGGCCGGCTCCAGAGTGGTCTGCCACGACAGACTGTCATGCGGCCCCGCCAGTACCTTGCAAACCAGCGGCACGCCATTGGCCGACAGCCGGGCATTGGCCAGGCTATCGGCCTTGAGCATATGCACCACGCTCAGGCTGATCAGCACTGGCTGATCAAGCAATACCGGCAGAACCAGCACCGAGCGCGTCGATGGCCCCGTCCAGTGGTAATCACCGAGCAACTCGTGCGTTTCCAGCTCATGCCACTCGAAACCGGCGTATTGCTCCTGCGCGGGAAACACCAGGCTACCCGCGCAGGAAATGGCCTGGGCGCTGGACGCTGACTGATGGGAACCCTTGAAAGTCTGGTTGGTCGCGGTCTTTTCCGTGGCAGTGATGTCGCGCGCCACCGGTAACTCAATCTTCAGCAGGCGATCTTCGGTCGCCGCACGCAGGGTGGCGCTGAGCTCCTGCCTGCGAAACGCCTCGCCATCGCGGCGCATACGCGCCAGATGCTCGCGCTGCTCACCCGCCTCGCGCAGCTTGTAGGCATTGCGCCGCCACGCCGCATTGAACTTGAAGGTGGTGAACTCACCGGTGGAGACGATGTGCGCTCCGGCATCATGGCAACGCACCAGGAAATCATGGTCGACCACGACCATCGCCTGATCCGGTGAACGCCACCCCCCGACACGCTGGGCGATCTCCAGGCGGTGACACATGGAGGACGGTGGAAAGAAGTGCATCGGACCATAGGTGTCGTTGGGGAAGAAACCAGTTACCGCGCGCACCCCGGACTCCGGCGGCCCGTACAGCAAGGTGGCAGCCGCGACGATATCCGCCCCGCTACGCTCAAAGGTATCCAGGGCCGTCTGCAGGTGCGTCGGCCACCAGAGATCGTCATGCCCCAGGTAAGCAATGAACTCACCTCTGGCGAGGGCCAGCGCATGGTTGTTCGGCCCCCACTGGCTACCGCAGTTGCGCTCCAGGTTATGCCAATGGAAACGCTCGTCGCCCAGTGCCGCTACGACCTCGGCACTGTCATCAGTGCAGGCATCGCCTACCACCAGCACTTCGAAATCGGTGAAGGACTGATCCCGCACCGACTCAAGCGCCAACCGCAGCGCGGCGCTCCAGTTATAGGTCGCAATGATGACGCTGAAAATCGGAGCCGACATTACCAGCCGACTTCCCGATCGAAGCTGTAAGGCACGCTCTCCTTGGCAACCCGATACTTGTCCGGGTTGGCATGGTTGTATGGGTGAGTCGGCATATTGATGAAAACCGCATCGACCAGGCCGATGTTCTGCACCGAATGCACGACATAAGGCGGGATCACCAGCAGCGCGCGATTGCGCTCGGTCAGATGGATTTCATTGATCATGCCGAAGGTCGGCGAGTCCGGACGGTTGTCCCAGAGCACATACTTGACGAAGCCACTCAGCGAGAACATCCGATCAGACTGTTCCTTGTGGTAGACCCAGCCCTTCACTTTGCCCGGGCGGATCATCGACATGTACACGTGCTCCAGCGGCGCTTCTGCTTCAATACCCCAAGCCTTGCTGTACATCTCGGCAATTTCGCCGCGCTCGTCTATCTGGGTCACGGTAGGACGCACGATAACCCCATGGATCAGGGTTTCCTTGCGCTCCCCGCCTGCAGTCACAGTGGAAATGTCTTTACTGGCAATAATCGGTGGAACGCTCATTCAATTTCTCCAGTGACTCTATCCGGGTATTGCCCCTAGTTAGGCAAACCATCATGGCGCCGGGCTTCACTGCACTTAAAACCCAGGAAAACCCCGAGCCGTTATTCCCTTGCCAGCCCTATGAAAAAGCAGTTGCCGGCACAACAAGGGACTACAAAACGCTGTGTATTTTTGCACACCCGCCAGGTGAAAACATTCCCGGTATCCATCACTACTCACCATCCATTCCCCCACAAACCCGCAGACTCTGCATTGCAGCTGATTGAAATCTACGGTTGGCGCATGCGGGGCCGTCAAGCGGTGCAGTCTTCAGCAACATATTGAGCAGAACGCCATCACTGAGGCAGACTGCGCAAGATCAGGAAACCTACCCCCAGCAGGTGACAATATGGAAGTTGTCAAAACCCTCAAACCTGGCAAGAACGGCACCAAACGCCTGGTCGACATCTATGGCGACAGCCTGGTCGCCGTACGCTACCGCCACGACCGTGAAAAGCGACTCAGCTACACCACGGTCGAACTCATCATCGAACACAAGCCCATACCCACCCCGGCGCTAAACACCACGGCATACCGCCTGTATCAGGAGCGCCAAGTCGTCGCCGTGCGTATCGGCCTCACCGAAACCCAACTGCAAAGCCTGGTGAGAAAGGCCGGCGGAAAATGGGATAGGGAAAAAAGCGTCTGGTTGCTCCGCTACGGCGATGCCATCCGACTGGGACTCAAAGAACGGATCGTCGAGAAATGATGATCACATATAGACACGCGATGGCTACATCTGGATATAGATTCCTAACTGTGGAAAGCTACCCAAATGTGGGCATGTCGCCTATTAATAGTTATATGCCTATATGAAAATTTATACTGCCGCCATACTAGTACTGATCTCTTCAATTGGCTCATTTGTAGCTGGCACCCGCCTTGGCGCAGAAGCCTTTATACAAGCTGATGCAAAATTCAATGCTGCTTTAATAACGGCAAAGCTTTCTGACCTTGAAAACGACAACCTCAAACGTCTGAGAGCATCGTTAGAGTTTGATCGTGACCTATCGCTTATCAGGCATGGTGAGGGCGAGAGGAATTTATTAATATATATATGGCCAGATCTGCTGCATGGCGAGAACAAAGAGCTGGGGCTACGCTCCCTCCACCGAGCAGCAACATATAGAAAGAGCCATCCCACTGAGTGGACAAATCAAAAAACTCTGGAGTCTTTTGAGCCGGATACTCGGCTCGGGGTCCAAGAGCATGGGAAAATTCTAGAATGGGTTACTAATAAATATGCGAAATAGGCATATAACAATGCGCTCAAATCGTTCGCTTCGCTCACTGGGACCGGCTAAAGCCGGCCCCTTAGCTTAATCGTTAGCAGACTCAAGAGGGAAATATGTGCATCACGGAAGAAGAGCTGCAACAGATTCTCACTCGATGTGACAAAGCTACACCGGGGCCGTGGCACTCTTTTGTTGAGGGCCGTGACCATACATCTGGCTCAAATTTTATTCAGACATTCGCAACCGATATTGAGATCAATGGCGGCACTATTGCGGACCAGGATTTCATTGCATATGCCAGGCAAGATATTCCACGGCTAGTAGCCGAAATAGCCAAGCTAAAAGGCTGGTCGCTATGAGCCTGCTAACAATGCGCTCAAAGCGCTCACTTTGTTCGCTGGGACCGGCTAAAGCCGGCCCCTTAGCTTAATCGTTAGCAGTCAATCATGAAAAGCATCGGCATCCCACTTCAGTACGCATGCTTTATATGCCGAAAGAGTTTTAAACGACCTCAATTCTCTGCAGGTCATAGCCAGTTCATGACCTCTG
>JBOFCR010000165.1:0-29421 GCA_051646165.1 Pseudomonas sp.
TCGATAAGATGCTGTAACGTGTTGATTTAAAAGAAAATACGTCGCGGCATCTATCGGTGACTATCGCCGGGCAGCAGAACGGTTTGGCGGTAGTGGTGACGGTAGGCGCTGGAGGTCGGATTAAGACCCTCCCGTTTACTATCGAGACCAAACCGGTCTTTGACGGTAAATCTCTTCTTGGGAAAGCTTCTGTTCTGCGGCTTTCCCGGCATCAGCAGGTCTCCTGGCCCTTGACGGTAAAAGCCGTCATGAACAGGAGGAAAAACCTCGATGCTTACCGACACCGCACTGCGCAATCTCAAGCCCAAGGCCAAGCCCTACAAGGCTTCCGACCGCGATGGCATGTACGTGACGGTATCGCCTGGCGGTACCGTCACCTTTCGCTACGATTACCGTCTCAATGGACGCCGGGAAACGCTAACCATCGGGCGGTATGGCCCAGCGGGAATATCGTTGGCCATGGCCCGCGAAAAGCTGCTCGATGCCAAGCGCATGGTTACCCAGGGACACTCGCCCTCCCTGGAAAAGCAGCGGGCCAAACGACGCCTGACGGCTGCCAAGGCGTTTGGCGAAATGCTGAAGAGCTGGCTGGCCGGTGCGCGTATGGCCGACAGCACGCGGGCCATGCGCAAGAGCATCATCGACCGCGACATCCTGCCGGTTTTCGAGAATCGGCTTCTGACCGAAATCACTCCTGACGATCTGCGAGCGCTCTGTGCCAAGGTGAAGGCCCGTGGGGCACCGGCTACGGCGGTTCACGTTCGTGACATCGTGAAGCAGGTCTATGCGTTCGCGATCCTGCATGGGGAGAAGGTCGAGAATCCAGCCGATGATGTGAAGGCGGCGTCGATCGCCACCTTCGTGCCGAAGGATCGAGCGCTTACACCGACCGAGATACGCTTGGCCTTTCATCAGTTGGAGTCCATCGCCGCGTACCCCACTATCAGGTTGGCCTTGCGACTGGTGCTGCTGACTCTGGTGCGTAAGAGCGAGCTGGTTGAGGCGACCTGGGATGAGGTGGACTTTGAAAATGCCACCTGGACGATCTCCAAGCAACGGATGAAGGGGCGTAACCCTCACGTGGTCTACCTATCACGCCAGTCCCTGGACATTTTCGTGGCACTGCACACCTGTGCTGGTGGCTCCAGGTTTGTGCTGCCATCGCGCTATGAGATTTATCGCTGCATGTCGCACGCTACCTTGAACCGGATTACCCAGCTCATTGCCTCACGCGCAAAGGACGCGGGGCTGCCTTTGGCGCCGTTTACGGTTCACGACCTGCGCAGGACTGGTTCCACACTGCTCAATGAGGTGGGTTTCAACGGCGACTGGATTGAGAAGTGCCTGGCGCACGAGGATGGCCGTTCTTCGCGCTCGATCTACAACAAGGCCGAGTACGCAGAGCAGCGGCGCCACATGCTGCAGGAGTGGGCAGACATGGTCGATGCCTGGATCGATGGTCGAACCCATATGCCGAAGCTGTTGCCGGACAATGTGGTCGTGCCGGTGTTGAGCGCTGCCGTTTAAAGGAATGGCAAGGTTGTCAGTTGACAACCTTGCGAGTCATGCGAATACTGGAGATCACTGATGGCTCGTCCCTCGCACCCGAAGAAAGAAGTCGAAGAAGCGCTTAGGCATGCCGAAGGGCAGGGTTGGCGCGTAGATGTTGGCGGTAGTCACGCCTGGGGACGGATCTACTGTCCCTACAACGACGATGAATGTCGCTGCGGCGAGTTCTGCATCACCAGCGTATGGAGTACGCCGAAGAACCCAGGCAACCACGCGCGCGCTTTGCGGCGCGTCGTGGATAACTGCACCACGCACCGTAAGTCGCAGGAAGCTGCCGACGGTGCAGAGGAGTAGCACGATGGAATACACCTTCACTCTGAAGTACCAACTTGCCGACGATGACCGTAACCCGGACGTGTTGGTCGAGCGCCTTGGCGAAGCTGGCTGCGACGATGCCCTGGTCGGCATCGGCCAACCGGGGCGGCTGGCGCTGGAGTTCACCCGCGAGGCCGAGAGCGCAGATGCGGCTGTGCGCAGTGCACTGGCCGATGTGCGTAGCGCAGTGCCATCGGCCAGGCTGATCGAGGTAGCTCCGGATCTGGTTGGCCTGACTGACGTGGCTGAAATGGTCGGGGTATCACGACAGAACATGCGCAAACTGATGCTGGCCAATCCAGGAAGCTTTCCGGCACCGGTGCATGAGGGTAGTGCATCGATCTGGCATCTGGCGGACGTACTGGCCTGGTTGCAAGCCAGGGGCAGTTACTCGCTGGCCAGGGATGTGCTGGAGGTGGCGCGAGTGGCCTTGCAGGTCAATCTGGCCAAGGAAAGTCGGCGTCTACCGCGCTCGACTTCTGAGGAGTTGGAGGCTCTTGTTGGCTGAGGTCGTCACCGGTCTCATTCCTGATCTAAACCCGTCCGGACGGGGCGGGTTTTTCGTAGGCGGACATCCGGGCCGCTGATTTCTCTGCGAGGCGCCTGCTTGCGCTCCTCGATCCAGGCTTCAATCTCGGCCAAGTCCCACACCACGCAACGTGGGGTCAGGTTGAAACGCCGGGGGAACTCGCCGCGGCGCTCCATCTCGTAGATGGTCGTCTCGGACAGCGGGATGATCTGCCTCAGTTCTTGTCGCCTAATGGTGCGCCGGAAGGGCAGGGGGCTGCGCTTCGGAAACTGCGGCAGTGCTTCGTAGGCTTCTGTGCTAGGCAGCGGAAGAGACTGGCTGGTTTCGGAGATTGAAACGCTGGGTGGGGGCGATAGATGTTCCATCTCGGACTCCATGAGCCTGGCTGGATGGAAGCACTGTGAGGTTCAGTGGCTATCGAGGCAACTTGCTGTGGCGTAGTGGGGTGGAAATTGGAGTTCCATCCCGGCGTTCCGCCGTCGGGTTCGCGGGCTGCGCCCCGCGCCTCGTGCCGAGTCGCGGCCATTCGGCTTTGATCCCTGATACCTCCGGCCCTTGAGGGCCTGCGCGCTCCGCTTGCCGATCCGTGGCATGGGTGGAGTGGGGGCGGTCTTGCTGTTCCCTTCACCGTATCACGGCGTTCTCGCCGTCAAGGGCTGCGCGTGCATGCACGCTGGCGTCCTGGCGGCCGTCGTTGACCCCTGACAGCTGTGCTGCGCCGTGCTGGCGCCGGTTCCGGGCAATTCCGCCCGAGCAACCGGAGCACGACCATGTCGCAACTGTCCTTTTCCTCGTTCGATTCCATGCTGCTGGTGCGTGATGCGCAGGGGCGCTACCTGCCGGCGTCTGTGGACCAGATCCTCAGTGTGGCGCGTCAGGTCATCGACCAGAAGTACTCTCGTGGAGCGCTGTTCACTGCGCCGGAGCTGGTCAAGGACTACTTGCGCACCAAGCTGGTCGGTTTCGAGCACGAGGTATTCGCGGCGCTGTTCCTCGACAGCCAGCATCGACTGCTCGAGTACGTGGAGCTGTTTCGCGGCACCATCGATGCGGCGGCGGTGTATCCACGCGAAGTGGTGAAGGAGGCATTGCGGGTCAATGCAGCGGCGGTGATCTTCTCGCACAACCATCCGAGCGGAAATCCCGAGCCAAGCCAGGCGGACAAGGTGCTGACCCAGCGCCTCAAGGAGGCCCTGGCGCTGGTGGAGGTGCGCACGCTGGATCACATCATCGTGGGCGGCGAGGCGACTACCTCATTTGCGGAGCAGGGGCTGCTCTAGCAGCAGGGGGCTTCGGCCCCCTTTTTGCTGCGCCGTCGAGGAGGGCGAGTCCCTACGGTTTGGGCATCCCCGGCCGGCGGCCGGGCGTGCTGAGCATCGAGCCTCGCCGAGCGAGTCTCGCCTTTGGGGCTTCCATCGTTCATCTGCTGTACATGGCTGATGCCTGCGGCCCGGCTTCGCTCATTCGGGCCTGCGCGCTGCGCTTGCGTGGGGTCGTCGCCCATGCGGCGGCCATTGCCTGTCGATCCGCCTTTCCCTGACTTCATCACCTTGTCGCGACTGTAGCCCGCGGCCGAGTGCCATCAAGGCGCGCCGGGCCGTGTCCTCGGCTGCGCCTGCGGGCCGCACCCTCCCGGCGCTTGCCTCCTTGACGGCACCCGTCCGCGCGCTCCTGACCGTCGCGGGCGATGAACTCAGGAAAGACGGTGGCAACGAGGCCGGCCCAGGTCTCTGCGCCGACCCCACCGGAAGAGCCGAAAGCGGGCTCCGAATCTAGGAATCCGGTGGGGGTTTAACAGCAAACTTTGTCAGGAGAACGACCATGCAACTTGCTTCCAGCTTTTCGTACCGCTCCCCGGTGCTGCGCTCGGAATCCCCCTTGGCGGATGAGCAGATTCGCGCCGTGGCCCCGTCCATCTTCGCCGAGGCACCGCACGAAAGCCGCTCCGAGCGCTACAGCTACATCCCGACCGCGACTGTGCTGCAAGAGCTGCGCGGTGAGGGCTTCGAGCCCTTCATGGTGTGCCAGACCCGCGTACGCCGGGACGACCGGCGCGATTTCACCAAGCACATGATCCGCCTGCGCCACGCCAGCCAGATCGACGCCCGAGGCGAAGCCAACGAAATCATCCTGCTGAACTCGCACGACGGGACGAGTAGCTACCAGATGCTCGCCGGCATGTTTCGTTTCGTCTGCCAGAACGGCCTGGTTTGCGGCGACACCGTGGCGGACGTACGCGTGCCGCACAAGGGCGACGTGGCCGCCCAGGTGATTGAGGGCGCCTACGAGGTGCTGCATGGCTTCGAGCAGGCGCAGGAGTCCCGCGATGCGATGCGGGTCGTCACCCTGGACAGCGGCGAGGCCGAAGTCTTCGCCCGTGCCGCACTTGCTCTCAAGTACGACGACCCCGACAAGCCGGCACCAATCACCGAACGGCAGGTGCTGGCTTCGCGCCGCTCCGACGACAACCGGGCCGACCTGTGGAGCGTGTTCAACCGTACCCAGGAAAACCTCATTCGCGGCGGTCTGGTCGGGCGCGGCAATAACGGGCGCCGTCAGCGCACCCGGCCCGTGCAGGGCATCGACCAGGATCTGCGCCTGAACCGCGCTCTGTGGCTGCTGGCCGATGGCCTACGCCAGTTGAAAGCCTGAACCCCACCCGGAGGGGCTTTCAGGCAGTCGGCCCCTCCATTTCAACCGCAGTCGTTATCCCTTGAATGGAGCACCACCATGAACGCGATCATCCCCACCGAAGCTGTCAGCGTGTCAGCCCTGCAAGTGGCCGACCCGACCAAGAACCTGCTGTTGCTATCGCTCGCGCAGTTGCTGCCCCGTCGCTCCAAGCGTAACGCGCGCACCACGCCGCGCCTGTCCATCGACGAGCTGGCCGCGAGCATTTCCCGCATCGGCCTGTTGCAAAACCTTGTCGTCATCCTCGCCGCCGATGGCGAGCATTACGAAGTGGTGGCCGGCGACCGCCGCCTGACCGCCTTGAAACTCTTGGCGAAGAAAAAGCGCATCGCCGCCGACTTCGAGGTGCCGTGCCTGCTGGTGCCCGACGCCTCGGCCCGTACTGTCAGCCTTGCGGAAAACCTGCTGCGCGAGCAAATGCACCCGGCTGACCAGTTCGAGGCATTCGCCGCACTGGTCAAGGAGGGCCGCCCGGTCGAGGACATTGCCGCCGACTTCGGCGTCACCCCGCTGGTGGTGCAGCGCCGTTTGAAACTGGCGAACGTCTCGCCGCATCTGATGGCGGATTACCGGGCTGGCAGCGTCACCCTGGAGCAACTGATGGCCCTGGCCATCACCGACGACCACGCCGCGCAGGAGGCGGCGTTCTATGGTGCGCCGGACTGGCAGCGTGGCGCGTCGGCGCTACGTGCGCGCCTGACAGAGCGCGAAATCGATGTTCGTCATCCGCTGGTGAGCTTCGTCGGGCTGGAGGCCTACATGGAGGCCGGTGGCAGCATCCGCCGCGATCTGTTCGCCGACGACGACAGCGGCACTTACCTTACCGATGCCGCGGTGCTGGAAACTCTGGTGGGTGGCAAGCTGGAGGTACTGGCCGAGGGCGTGCGTGCCGAGGGCTGGGCCTGGGTGGAGGCGGTGCCGCAGTTCAGCTATGCGGATCGGCAAGCCTTCCACAATGCGCCGCGCTTCCGCCGAGAGCCGACCAGCAGCGAGGCGCGCCGCATCGCCTCGCTGCAAGCCCGGCTGGAGAAGGTCGATGCCGAGCTGGAGAACGCCTACGGCGCCGAGGACGAAGCCAAGGTGCCAGTCCTGGAACAGCGGCGCGAACAGGTGGCCGCCGAGTTGTACGCCCTGGGCGAGTCCTTGCAGGGCTACACCCCGGAAGTACTCAGCGTGGCAGGTGCCGTGGTTACCATCGACCGCCGCGGCGAGGCTGCGATCCATCGCGGGTTGTTGCGCGAGGCTGAGGCCAATGCGCTGCACACTCTGGAGCGGCTGCGCCAGGGTCAGGGCCGCAGCGATGGGGCGAGCGATAAGGCCGGTGAGGGCGCCGAGCAGCCCAAGTCGGCGAGTCTGTCCGACCGGCTGGCTCAGCGCTTGAGCGCACATCGCACGGCGGCGTTGCAGATCGAGGTGGCCCGGCATCCGCAAGTTGCGCTGGCGGCCTTGGTGCATGGCATGGTGCAAACCGCCCTGCAGGGCGACTACCACGGCGACAGCATGCCGCTCGGTGTGCGCCTGACCGTGCGCGATCGACTCGACAGCCTGGCCCCTGACTGGCCGGAGTCACCCGCCGCCGTGGCACTGCATGAGCTGCGCCACGCCTGGAGCGAGAAGCTGCCGCAGGATGGCGCCGAGCTGTTCGCCGCGCTTCTGGCGATGCCCCAGGATGAGTTGGTGCGGCTGCTCGCAGTGTGCGTAGCGGCGACGGTCGACGTGATCACGCCTCGCGCCACTCAACGCCAACCCGGAATCGAGCTGGCCCAGGCTGTGGAGCTGGACATGGCTGCATGGTGGAAGCCGACTGTCGAGGGCTACTTCCTGCATATCGCCAAGGCGGTGATTCTGGAGGCAGTGGGCGAGTTCGCGCCGAAGCACGTCAGCCAGTTGGCCAAGCTCAAGAAAACTGACATCGCCAGCGAAGCCGAACGGTTGGTCGAAGGCACCGGCTGGATGCCGGCCGTATTCATGACAGGGCAGGGCGCGGAGGAGCAGTCAGCCCAGAAAGTAACGGAGGAGTTGGTGTCGGTAGATGTTGGCGATGAGGGGCGCAGTCACACGTTGGCTGCCTAAAATCGGGCGCGGCAGTTTCTGCCGCGCCCTGTTTCAAACAAGCGCAAGCAAACACGTCGGCGCCATCGGCGGCATGGTTCCTCGGGAGCGCTATTCCAGATCCAGGTGCTGGGCGATGTGTTCAATCAACTTCATGGGATCGCGGGTGTTCATTACGGTGAACATCAGGTCGCGTTTGCTGCGGGGGAGTCGCTGGGAGCAACGCTTCGCAGTGGCTTGCACCGCTGCACTTGTGCCATGAATCTTGGCAGCGAGCAGTAGTGCGATTGTCGCGTCAGTGAGGTTCAAAGGCTTCTCATTGAGCAGGAGAGGGCGGCTGCATTCTACAGTGAACTGCTGCCGAAAAAGGTTTCAGCCACCTGAGCTGTAAGACACGTGACGTTATGAGGTGCACGGTTATGTGGGCCACTGAAAGCTGACAAGGCTGCAGCGTTACCGCTATGTACCTACTGTAGGTTGCTCGCATCAGGCAAAAATCGGCCAAGAGCAGTCAGTCGCACCCAAGCCAAAGAGACTATAGACTGACAACGGAATCAGGGCGATTCAAGGTGTATCACAGCCCCCATCCTCTCCAATCGTCCTTTTCACGCTTTGCCTCAGCAGGTCGTCGTTAAATGCCTCGACCAGCTTTTCCCAGCGTTTTTCTTTAGCCTCCGCAACCCAAACAACCAGTTCAGGTATTTCCCCAGAGTTACCAAGAATCACCATAAGGTAACGTGTTCTATTGCACCCAAATGTCTCCAGATACTCCCATGTGGTACTTTGATCACGGCATGACGGTGACGGCGATGGTTCAGGGTGTGTATGCCAAAGGCCGACAACGTGCCGCCCCTTTTCATATTCCTTTGTGCGGGCGTCTATAGCGGATGCAGGGTCTGGAACCCATGAGGTACGTGTACGCTTATCCTTTTTACTAGGCCCTCTAGCGACAGAAATGATTAAACTGTATTCATCGGGTTGCGTAGTAAACAGCTCACCCCCCGCTTCTTTTTGCCACACCCAGCGTTGGGCATACCCGTACATGTGCGTAAGTGCCTCTTCAGTGAAGAACACATATCGCTTGTTGTCCGGATAGAAGAATACGCGGCTCACGGGAATGGTCTGATCATGTTAATCCCATCAAACTTCTGAGCTTCGGCCGCCCATGCGTTCAGCTTCAGGCCCGGCCAATGCTTATCCAGATAGTTCTGCCCTCGTACCCAGCTCACAACCTGAGCTGCTGCATTCGCATTCTCTAGGGTATCGATCATAGTGATCGCATTTTCGGCTACTAGCGCAACCGCATGAGCTGCAGATGCTGCGGTGTAGCTCTGGAACTGACTACTGCACCCAGGCTCCTTCCGGATCACCTCTGCAGGCCAAGAGACCGCCTCAAAATCACCCATTGGATCATTTCCGCCCTGCATCCACGGGATTCCCTCCGGAAGACAACACACGTGGGCAGCAGCTACAAAGGGCTCCATCCAACCGATCATCAGTGGGCAGCGGGACTGTATTCTGGCCAGACCAACGACCCACCGGACATCAGGCTCACCGGTTAGGTCCAGCACCAGGTCAACACCAGTCAGTGAGTTGTCTTGCAGCCAGCGTTGGGCTGTCATTTCCTTTGGAATAACAGTCGTGGCGGGATAGGCCGCGTTGATACGACTAGCAAGAGCAACGACCTTCTTCTTGCCGATGCAATCGGCCCCCAATAGGTGACGCCCGATGTTTGCGGCTGACAACCTATCAGGATCGACGAAAGAAATGCGCCCAACTCCTGCCTTTGCAAGATGATCAACAACGTGGCTACCAAGGGCCCCAGCACCAAAAACGACAACGTGTTTGCGTTGCCTGGATTCGACCTCCGGGTGCTGATCGCGCCCTAGTGTCCACGCTGCATCGATGCGTGACACCTCGAGGGGTAATTGTTTCATGATTGGTACCACTATCTGCTTTGACTTTCCTTTCCCGGTGTAAAACTGCCTCCAGCCAGGGAGAAGGTACGCGTAGGCAACCTCTTTATTCCTGAGCAAGACAAGCCGAAATCTCTTGGCTCCAGCCAACCAGAAGTTTTCAAAGTCCTGCTGTTCAAGCCTCGACTCGAGGATTTCTGCAATGGCATCCTTGCTGGCCGGCCACAGCTTCGGGCCCATGTTGCTCGAGATCGGAATGTCAGCAACATGCAGGCTAATACGCTCCTTTGCGCCATCCCCGAGTGTTTCAAGGAAACGGCGCGTGAGCGGTACCTGCTCGTCTGCAGCAATTGCAGCCTTGGCTTTGGGAAGGAAAAGCCCTTTCCTCAGCGTTGCCCTTACAGGCGGTAGATCAACCGTCCAAACCGTCTTCAACGGGCTTCTGATGGACCCTGCTCTATGAACCACGACGGCCCAATAATTCAGCGCTTCAGTTTCAAAGTCACCATCGAGCAAGCCTGCCTGCCATGGTTTGAGGAAGTCCTCCTGAAACGCCCATAGAAGGTTGATCACCCGGTCTTCCGGAGACATCCCCGAAGCCGGACCAGGATCACCATCCTTGAGGCACAGCGTGTGGTTGCCTTCTACATGAGGGACACGAAGGAGGGCATCGTCCGATAGCCTGATGGCTGCCCGAGCATGATCTGGGAATCCTTTGGGCAAACACAGCTCTGCCCAATGAAACCCACGACTAGGTAAGAATTCAGGCAGCTTCAACCTGTATGCCGTGTCTCCTCCAGATTTTGTCAGTGGATACGGTATGAAGTCGGGAAATTGCTGCTGGATCTGCAGGGTGTCTAGATACATCCTGCTTTTCAACTGACTCAAGCAAGACCTCGAACGGGTATTTTCGAAGGCGCGGCGGGGCGCTGCACAGGTCGATGGCTATTCCCACCAGGCGTTCCGTGGCCGTTCCCGCCGGTCGTGGGAGCCGGAATTCCGAAGACCTCACGAACACGACTTACAATTTCTGCAGGGTCTTTCAGTGCCAAAATGGCTTTCAAATCAGCCTGCAGTTTTTTACACCACGTATTGAAAGCGTTCTTCCGCTCGCCATTGTCTTGGTTCCACTTCTCGGCGAAGTTTTCACCATCAACCGTAGGGTTATCTACCCGATACTCGTCACCTACACGGTCGATCATCTCCGGCAAAAGGCGGGCAAGCATCTCAAGCACCTCAACCGGGTGATTAAACGCGACTCCCTCCTGAGCAAGGCCCTCGTAGCAACTGGTGAGCAGGGTGACGATGATGATGGAAATCGGCTTGAACTCCTTGTCGATGAGTTCTCGCCTCACACACATGTCGCGGTGACGCTTGAATAGACGTATGGCCACACGCAAGGTGTCCGTGATTTCCACTTCCTGGCCGGGCACTGGCGCAACGTCGGCACGTCGCTGATCTTGCGCATAGGCCTCCATTGTTGCCTTCAAGATCAAGGCGGTCTTTGAAGTATCCTCAACCCACTGCGTCATCCCGTCAGGGTTCGAGGTCTTCCACAGCTTGGTAGGTGTATCGACCACGGCCAGAGCTGTCGAATCGTACCCAGGAGCCGACCGATATCTCGGCTTCATGGCATCAACAGACTCCCGAGGTACCGTGGCCAGTGGCACGGAAGGCGTAAATTCGAGATAGAACGGATGACTGTTGAATGGGATGTTCCAGCAGCGCTTTTTGCGCTCCGCGCCTAGCGACTGCAGGGCCTGGCCAACAGACTCGAAGAACTTCATCGGCTCGTGAGCGTCAATGCGGTTGATGTCGACCTCACATACCGCATCGATGTCAAATTTCTCACCGCCGTTTGGGGATCTAATGAGCGTTTTGGTGCTTGCCGACCCCTGAGGCTTGATCTTGATGGCACTGTCAGGCCAGTGGAGCTTATTGACCAGTAGCTGCGCGACCTGATGATAGCCATCAGCTGCAGCCTCAATCTCTTCAGGCTTTACAGTGATGTGCTGGTTTGCGTCGCTCAAGGCCTTTTCCCATGGCGACAGAAAATCGATTAACCCTCGGCTGTCGAGTGCTTTCCCGAGAGCCGGAAAACCCTCCATTGACTCACTGATTAGTCCACCTTTAGCTGCAATAGCCCTGCGTACTAGGGCCGCACTTTTTGCTTTAGACATTGTGTTCTCCGCCTTTCAACGAAGGCTGATGGTTTTGGACTGCTCAGCAACCACGGCTGACACGTTCTGCCCTGTGATTGAAAAGGCCGGGATAAACGGGAATTCGTGCCCAGGCCGGTCGTAAATGATGTATTCGGGGTGGTGCCCTGCTTGAAGCATTTGCCCGAAACTGAACATCGTTGGTGCAGGCGTCATGGCGATAAGGTGCACCTTTCTTACACGCATAACGTCCTGGACATGGTTTATTGTCTGGCGCGCGAGTGCCCTGAACTGGGTGAGATCATCAGGGTGGCTAATGCAATCAAAGCTTGGTGAGGGTGTCCTCACTCGGAGCCAGATTAGGCTCCCTCCATCAATGGCCGTTTTTAATGATGCAGGGATTGCCCTCTCATCAATGTTGGAGGTGAGCTCGATCGTGATGAGGACTTCATCTGCCGGGTGGTCAGGGAGATCACTGACGGTAAACGTTCCTTGGCTTTTTGGCGTTACCGACGCATCCCATGCCCACGACTGCCGCTGGCGGTGGTACTGAAATACGTGACTGACTCGGGCCTCGCCCATAATCCGGCCGGCGAGCAGGAGCGTTGGTGAGTGGTGTATCGGGAACACGGCGAGCTTTTCATCCTTGGCTCCATTTCCAGTCATGGACTGCCCAAGCAGAACACGGATTTGGTTTTCGTGTTCGTGCAGGTACTGATTCCAAAAGCCAGGTGTACTGCGGTCCTCGCGTTGTTCCTGACGCCGAATATGGTGATGCACCTCCGGCAACATGGAGCACCGACGCTCAAGGATTGCCTCAAGGAAGTCCGTCTCACGGAAATAGGTGGGCACGCCTGCCAGATTTGCGTGCAGCGTCACGGCACGCACGCTGGGGTATGCCAAAGCATCCAGGTAGCGCTTCACCTTATCGCTGTGCTCTTTACGCATCGCATTGAGTCTGGCGGCAGGAAATTCACCTGGTGCAAAGGAGTCAATCAGGCGGTGATGGGCGTCGCACATCAACATGATGTTTTCCGCCACGTCCGATAGCCGGTGTGAGTCCGTCTGATTTCCACGCGGCCCCCGTGGATCTGACGCCACTATGTGGGCGAGGTAGCCAACACGTGCGTTACCCGTCCAGAACGGCACATCCGTCAGGTCCTCAGGACATCCATTGAACATGCACCGACCACCTGCATCCGTCCAAACTTTGTGTGCCGTTCGAGGAGTAATGTCCGTACCTCTCCCTGAGATTCGACCCAGGAACTGGCCTCGATTGGAAATGAGGCTATCAATCTCAGTATCCGATTGGACCGGCGTAGTTCTCCAAG
Source organism: Pseudomonas sp. (assembly GCA_051646165.1). Taxonomy (GTDB): domain Bacteria; phylum Pseudomonadota; class Gammaproteobacteria; order Pseudomonadales; family Pseudomonadaceae; genus Aquipseudomonas. The sequence goes on from JBOFCR010000165.1 coordinate 12,563, forward strand.
ACGGATCCCAGACCTGAGCTTCCTGGAGTTTTGCCTGCGTCACCTCACAGCAAAGGAGCAGGCCTTTCTTGCGCAGCTTCTTCAGTTGACTCTTTGCTTTATTCTCCGGATCTGACGGATGGAGGATCTGCGGGTCCTCATCAAGGTCAACGAGCTTGCACAGGGCGTCTCCGTGGACGTACACCACTTTGTGCTCGTTTTTGACACGGTTATTGATCCACTGCACCAGCGGATCACCGCTGAGGTGATCACAATCTTGGTTTTGCCTGCCCATGGTGCCCCCGGCGCTTTCAAATGACGTACCACCGTTCTTGGGGCACGGAAGAGCTTTTCAACAGAAAGCGGGCGCTATATTTTTTGCCGTCAGCCGGTATGTCCCCTGCCGCTTCCCATGGATAAATCGGGCTTCACGCTGGGCGGCCTATTACCCTGGGACAGGATCTTTAGCGGGGTGACGGCAATGGAGGAGCGAGGCATCCTCCGGCCGCATGCCATAACTCAGAATTTACCGGTGGAAGAGGCGTCGCTTATAGCTCTTTAAGCCGCTCAGAGAGGGGCTTGCGAAGCGGCTTCAACAGGAAGTCCACCAGAGACCTGTCTCCAGCCCGAATATCCACCTGCGTGGTTATGCTTGGGAGAATTTCCAGATGGCAGCCAATGGAAGTGGGGGGATTACCCAGGCACCGGGCGCTGCCCGCTTTACGGCGTAGATTCGACTTATCACTAGCGTCCGCTATTGGCCGCTTTCAGCTGAAGCGATGGCAGTTGGAGCAGGGCAGTGAGGTGCTGCCTTTGCTGAGAAGGCATCGGAGCTACGCCCCGGTTTGCTGCGCGACCAGATCAGGTTATGCCTGTGCGTACCTTCTTCGACGCTGACGGCTCGCCGCTCCAGCTCACGAAGGATGGGCACGGACATGCCGTACGGCCTGGCAAAGTACTTCAGTCCACACCTCAAGCCGCTTGCCGCAGCATGCGGCAAGGGCGTTCTCGCCCGTCGACGGAGATGTTGGCCTTGCCCGCGTCAGGGTACAGGCCGGTGAAGCCGTCACGCGGGGAGACCGAGTTGACCCTGTCTCCTTGTGGGGCAGTTCGGCCCGGTGCGTCCTTGGCTTGTCGTGAATCCTGGCGGTGGTGCGGCTGCGCCTCGGGCTTCATGGCTGCAACCGTACGGCGCAAACAATTTCCCTTCCGCTACGCAGATTCCTCGCCCGCAAATTCTGTGCGCCTCCTGGTCCTCCACGCTGTTGCGGCCGCTGCGCGGTGCGGCCAGCCCGTCCTCCGCCTGCCGGACCACAACAAGGACGCGATGGGCGCGACCTTGGTTACCCCGCAAGGAGAAATCATCATGGCCAACATCGGCACCTTCACTGCTCAGAACGACGGCTTCACCGGCACAGTTCGCACCCTGACGCTCAACGTCAAGGTCAAGTTTGTCCCCAACGACAGGAGCAGCGAGAACGCCCCCGACTACCGCATCCAGGCGGCCGGCGGCTACGACATCGGCGCGGCCTGGAAGAAAGTCAGCCAGGCCGAGCGGCCCTACCTGTCCGTGACCCTCGACGATCCTTCGTTCCCGGCGACGATCTACGCCCGGCTGATCGAAGAGGAGGACGGTACGCACAACCTGATCTGGTCGCGCAGCAAGTCGGTGGCCTGACGGCCGCCTCGATGCCCCGCCCGTTGCGGCGGGGCGCTGGTGCCGGCCTACGCCCTGGAAGTAGCGAGCTGGCTTTCCGTCGCTGCCATCAGCACTGCAGTACTGCAATCGAGCGCGCCGGCGATCTTGAAGATGATCGCCAGCGTGGGCATGTGCTCGCCACGCTCGACCTTGCCCATGTGCGAGCGCTCGATGCCAGCCAGGTTCGCCAGCGACTCCTGCGCGATGCCGCGCTCCATTCGCAGCGCGCGCACCGCTGCGCCGAAGGCTTGCGCCAGCTCGGCATCGAAGGTGGTGGAACCGGTCGGTCGACCGGGCTGAACGGATCGCTTCTGCATGGACAGAAGCGTCCGGTCGAGGGAGAATCAAAACCACGTTATCTTTAACTCATTGCGCGGTATTTCCGCCGCTTTCGTGCTTTTACGGAAACCCGCATCGGCGGATTTCACCAGAGCCGCAGAGGCGCCTCCGTGTCTTTCCCGATTTGCACAATGCCGCTTCCACGCCTTGGCGCCTTTACGGATTTGCCTGCATGCGGATCTGTGTTTCTGACCAGATGCGCTAATCCGCATCGGCGGAATGGCGCTTCCGGACAAAAGCACATTCGTGCATCGACACCAGTTGGCATCCGGCCATGACCCGGCTGCTCATCACCGACACGGAGCGCGAGCAACTGCTGGTGAACGGCCGCGCTCGGGCTGCAGGCCATGCCATCGACCAGCGCCCGGTGGTGCGCCTGTTTACCCCCGATGCACACGCGACCTGGCTGCTGGCCGCGCTCGACCCTGCCGATGAGGACACGGCCTATGGCCTGTGTGACGTAGGGATCGGGATGCCCGCGCTGGGCTTCGTGAAACTGTCCGGGCTGGCGTCCATCGTCGGGCCGCTCAAACGCCCGGTCATGCGCGACCTGCACTTCCAGGCGACGCGTACGCTGGCTCAGTACACCCAGCTGGCGCAGCGAAACGGCTCAATCATCGACTGAGCGATCAGAATTCAGACCGCTTCGGTCTCAATCGGCATTATTGCAGCCAGGCCCTGCCAGCCTGACCCAATCGGTCAGGATTCCTACCGCTCAAGCCAGCAGGATACGCCCTGTGCCGCACCATTGATGGTCGGTGGCGCTGTCGCATTCGGATGAGCTGCGCAACACTTCGGAGTCAATCGGTCTTGATGCTGCCGTTTGACGTGTTTCCATCTGCTGCCTCGCGTTGCGATCCGTAGCGACTGCCCCATGTGCAAAGGGAGGTTGCCGTATGGTCGATCACGAGCAGTGGTACCCCGCCGCGGCCTATCTCTATGTTTTGCACCTGGACGATCTCGCCCTGGCCTGGGAGTACCTGCGGCGCAATCCTGAGTACCGCCGTGACTGGCGTAACCGGCAACGTCGCCCCGAGGCGGCGCAACATTGGGGGCTACGTCTGCTGGAGGACCCTGGCCTGGATGCGCGCGATGCGCAGCCGGCCTGGTTCCCGGATCCCCCGGAGCTGATTCAGCTCTATCCCGATGCCAACCCCATGCCCGACTCCGTGGCATTCGACTTCTGGGGCATCCCGGGCAGCAAAGGTCTGGTCCATGATGGCCGGCGCCTGCTGCTGACGACGCGTTGGCCGTGCTGCTGCCTGCGGCTAGCCGTTGCGCCCGACCTGGAGCAGGGCATGGCCTATGTCCACGCCGTGCGGGCCTGCGCCAGGCCCTGTGCACATTACTGCGCTCTTGCGGCTGAGCTGGACAAGCTGGCTGTCGCCGCTGATGCCGCACTGTTTGCGGTGACCCTGTGCCGCCCCAGCCCAGCCGTGCTGCTGGAGCTGCATACCCTTCAAGCGCTTGATGCCACCCTGGCGGGGGCGTCCTTGCGTGAGGTGGCTGTGGGGCTGTTTGGAGCAGCCATGGTCACCGGCGGTTGGCACGCCGACGGTGGCCTGCGCTCGAAGGTGCGCCGTCTGGTGCGCCGCGGCCGGACGCTGATGCTCGGCGGCTATCGCCGTCTGGCACAACTCGACGCGTGCGGGGAGGGTCGTTCGGCGCAGTCCGCAAAACGACCCTGAGCAGACCGCCAAGCCTTGCTGAGACTGCTTCCATCCGGCTGCGCTGGTGTGGCCGGGCAGTCCTGAACGATGGAGGCTCACCTCATGCGACCTGCTCCCGTGCGACCTGCTGTCACCCACCCCAAGCCCCAGCAACCCGCAGTCACTGTCCAGCCGCAGCGCTACCTGACCAATGACGAGGCGGCCATCTACCTGCGCCTGTCGCCGCGCACGCTGGAGAAGCAGCGCGTGATCGGCGGTGGCCCGCGCTTTCGCAAGTTCGGTCGGCGTGTCATGTACGCCGTCGCCGACCTCGATGCTTGGGCAGACCAGCACAGCTTCGAGGCCACCTCCGATCCCGAGTACGCCGAGCAGCACTCGGCCGATAGCCGTGCGCGCTGATCGGCGGCGCGGCTGTGGTCACCGCCATGACCGGGCCCATGCCGGAGCGGGAGCAGCTCGATCTGTTCCGCGCCTTGCCGGGCGACATGGCACCGCGCGACAGCCAGGATCTGATGGCCTACCCATTCTTCTCGCTGGCCAAGTCGCGGCGCACGACGCCGATCGACTTTCGCACCGCTGCTGTCACGGTGCGCGTGGAGGGCACGCAGGAGCACGGCATCGCCACGATCTGGGATGCCGACGTGCTGATCTGGGCGGCCAGCCAGATCGTCGCGGCGCGCGATGCGGGCCTGCACCCATCGCGCCTGATGCGCGCCACGCCCTACGAGATCCTGCGCTTCATCGGGCGCGGGGTGTCGCTGCGCGACTACCAGCGCCTCAAGGCTGCTCTGGATCGACTGCAGTCGACCACGGTAGCCACGTCGATTCGCGAGACCACCGGGCGGCGTCTACACCGCTTCTCCTGGATCAACGAGTGGAAGGAGTTGGCCGATGTCCGCGGCACACCGCTGGGCATCGAGCTGATCCTGCCGGATTGGTTCTACGCGGGCGTGCTGGACGCCGCCCTGGTGCTGACCATCGACCCGGCGTACTTCCGGCTCACCGGCGGCATCGAGCGCTGGCTGTATCGCCTGGTGCGCAAGCATGGCGGCAAGCAGCCGGACGGCTGGCAGTTCGACTTCCGCCACCTGCACCGCAAGTCGGGCAGTTCGGCGAGGTTCTGCGACTTCGCCTGCGACCTGCGCACCTTGGTGGCGCGGCAGTCGCTGCCCGGCTATGTGCTCGGCATCGAGCGCATACCGGAGGCCAGCACGGAGTTGCTGACCTTCCGCCCCGTGTCGCCCACGGCACAGGGGTAACTGCGGGAAAACCTGTGCACGGGTTCGTGCTATCAGGCGTAAAGGGTATCGTGCTATCGGGCGTGTCCCTATCGTGCTATCAGACGTGCGAAATGCTCTGCAGACCAGAGCTGGCGTGGGCTCCAGCCGCCCTTAACTTCTCTAACGTTAAAGCTCTAACTTTTTACAGAAGCGCGCCGTTTCGGTGGATAGCCACGAAACGGCACGGCCAGGCCTGCTTCTCCGCAAGGAGGGCCGTGCCATGATCATCGCCTTGCTCAACCAGAAGGGCGGCGTTGGCAAGACCACGCTCGCCACTCACATCGCTGGTGAGCTGGCGATGCGCGGCCAGCATGTCGTCCTGCTGGACGCCGATCCGCAGGGCTCGGCACTGGACTGGACGCAACGGCGCGCTCAACAGGGGCTGCCTAGGTTGTTCAGTGCCGTGGGCCTTGCCCGCGAAACCCTGCACCAGGAGGCGCCTGAACTGGCGCGTCGCGCCGATCACGTGGTCATCGACGGGCCGCCACGGATTGCCGCCCTGGCACGCTCCGCGCTGCTGGCAGCCGAGCGCGTGATTATTCCTGTGCAGCCCAGCCCCTATGACCTGTGGGCCAGTGCCGAGATGGTCGCGCTGATCCGTGAGGCGCAGGTGTTCCGCCCCACGTTGCGCGCGGCTTTCGTCATCAACCGACGCGTCAGCACTACCATCATCGGTCGTGAAGCGCGTCAGGCCCTGGCCGAGCAGCCGTTGCCGGCGCTGTGCGCCGAGGTGCGCCAGCGCATCGTCTTCGCCGACAGCGTGGCCGCCGGACGGCTAGCCCGCGAGACGGCACCGGACAGCGCCGCCGCGTGCGAGATCGCCGCGCTGGTCGACGAGCTGCTGCGGTGGACGGCATGACCAGCGAGCGCGGCAAGCGCACGGCCATCGGTACGCGCCCACCCGCGAGCCCGCACGCGGAGGCCTGGGTTCGCCAGGGCGACGCAACTGATCTGCAGAAAGGCGACCTCTACACCGCTCGCCTGACACTCGACATCACGCCCGCCATGCGCGCTCGCATCAAGGTCTCGGCGTTCACCCAGGGGGTGACGGTCGCCGATCTGCTGCGCGCGCTGCTGGAGCGCGAGTTCCCGGAGAAAACCCCATGAATACCCAACCCTCGGTAGTCATGCCTGCGCCGCTGCCGTCGCACATGGTGTTCCCTGGCCAGACCGATGCCGCGCAGCTGACTCGTGTCTCGCTCGCCTACATGGAGCAGCGCATCAAGCTTTACCTGCGCTTCGGCGAGCCGGCGCGTATCACCCGCCTGGACCATTGGCGACGTGTCGCGATGTTCCTGCCGGGTTCCGTCTTTTGTCGCATTCGCTGGCAGGCCAACGACTACGGCACGATCCGCTGGCAGCTCATGGTGATGCAGGCTTGCACGTCGCTGGACGCGGCACAGCGCATCCCCGGCGTGCTGCCGGGGGCGCGACTGCTGCTGCACGCCGAGGGCGAGCCCGCCGTGCGCGCCGTGCTTCCACAGATTGATGCCATCGAGACCTTGGGCATCGCGCCGGCTGCCGTCTCGCCCACGTACTGGCGCACGTTGGGCAACCGGCTCGCCGCGCGCCTGCCGCTGGCAGCGTACACGGCCGAGCGGCATGCAGCCTGGCTGACGGGGAGGCTGCTGTCATGACCCCGTGCCCTCGCTCGCGCCGGCGCGCTCGTATTGCGTTGGCAGGTCTGTCCGCCTGCAGTCTGGCTGCGCTCGCCTGGGCGTCATTCGTGCAGCCCGATGCCCGCGTCGTCTACAACGCTTCGGACAGCGTGCCGGTCGGCTGGTATCGCGTTGATCCGCCGGGACGACAGACCGACTCGCCGCCGGTTGGCAGTATCGTGTTGATCCGGCTGCCGGACACTGTCGCTGCGCTTGCCGCACAGCGTGGCTACCTGCCGATAGGCATTCCGTTGCTCAAGCGTGTGGGTGCGGTTGCGCCGCAGGAGGTGTGCGTCCCTGATGGATCTATGCGCATCGACGGCATGCCCGTGGCCGTCGCATTGCATGCCGATCGAATGGGCCGGCCATTGCGGTCCTGGCCGGGGTGTCGCCGACTTCGGCCCGGAGAGCTGTTCCTGCTGAGTACGACCAATCCGGCGTCGTTCGACAGTCGTTATTGGGGGCCGGTTGCTGCATCCGCGGTGCTCGGCGTCGCGCATCCGCTCTGGCTGGAGACAGGCCGATGATGGAGGGCGACTTGCTGCACTTCGTCGTGGCATCCGACGTGTCGACCGGCTGGCTGTTGCCGTGTCGTTGTGCGTGCAGCGCGGGTGCATTCGCACCGTGCTTCGCGCAACTTCCGGCGTATCCGTCCAACGTGCAGACGTCTTGCCACGAGCGCACGCGGCCCTTGGCCGTCACAGCGTTCGCCGGTGGGCTGTCTGCGAACAGCGTTATGCCTCCGGGCCGCCGACGCCTGGAGCGCAGGCGACAGGCAAAGGCGGAAGGCAAGACAAAAGGGGGCGGCACCCGGTCGCCCGCAACGCCAGTCTGCACATGGGGGAGGAGCGGCACGGCGCGGCTCCGGCGCCGTGCCGTGTGTGGCGTGCAGCGCGCGCCAATGCGGGCATGCCAGCGTGCTTCATACGCCAGGCCACGCCCTGGCTTGCCGAGGGAACAGCGATGAACGATCACCGCGACGACGACTTTCGCGTGCGTCCCAGTGCGCCGAAAAACCGCGATAAGGGCTTCGTGTCCAAGGTGCTCAAGCAGGTCGGCAAGGCCGGCGGTAAGTCGGCTGTGCGCCGACCGACACTGGCCGGCAGCAAGGTGCAACACGCTGGCCAGCGCCCCGGATCGCGGCTGGGGCGAGGGCACACGGCGGCACGTTTCGCCGGCGCCTCGCTAACCCCATTCTCGCGCCGGGTGACCATCAAGACCCTGCTGGTCAACCAGCGCCAGGCCAGCCCGCAATCGCTGGCCAAGCACCTGCGCTACATCGAGCGCGACGGCGCCGGTCGTGATGGCGAACCGGGGAGGGCCTACGGGCCGCAGGCAGACGATGCCGACCTCGGCGCCTTCAGGGAGCGCTGCACCGACGACCGGCACCATTTCCGCTTCATCGTCGCACCCGAGGATGGTGCCGAGCTGGATGACTTGCGCACCTACACCCGGCAACTGATGGGGCGCATGGAGGCTGACCTGGGCACGCGCCTGGACTGGGTGGCGGTGGATCACTGGAACACCGACAACCCGCACACCCACCTGGTCGTGCGCGGGCGCGACGACACTGGCAAGGACCTCATCATCGCCAGTGACTACATTGCCCATGGCTTCCGTCATCGTGCCGCAGAATTGGCCACCGAATGGCTGGGGCCGCGCACCGAGTTGGAGATCCAGCAGACCCTGCAGCGCGAAGTAGAGCAGGGGCGCTGGACGAGCCTGGATCGCACCCTACAGCGTGAGGCAAGTGGCGAGGGCCTGCTACAGATCGAGCGACTCAACAAACCACGGCTGCAACGGCAGCGATTGCTGCTGATTGGTCGTCTGCAGCACTTGCAGCGCCTAGGGCTCGCCGAAGAAGTTCAGCCGGGCGCTTGGACCATTCAGGACGATGCGGAGAAGACCTTGCATGCCCTCGGCGAGCGGGGCGACATCATCCGCACGATGCAGCGTGCCATGAGTGGCCAGTCACGCGAGCTGGCGGTGTTCGAGCCGGGGGAGGGCACGCGTGCTGTGATCGGCCGGGTGGCCGCCAAGGGGCTGGCTGACGAGCTGCGTGACCAGGCTTATCTGGTCATCGATGGGGTCGACGGCAAGGCCCATTACGTCGCGCTCAACGCTCGCGACGGACTGGCGAACTACCCCACAGGGGCGGTGGTTGAGGTGCGAGGCTCGGCCGAGATACGTGCGGCCGACCGTACCATCGTCGCGCTGTCGAGGGACGGCCTGTACCGCGCTGATCATCACCTGGCGATTGCCCAGGGGCAGGCCAAGGATGGACGTGCCCCACAGGAGGTCGTCGCGGCCCATGTCCGACGTCTGGAGGCCCTGCGACGTGCAGGCATCGTGGAACGCATAGCTGAGGGGCTGTGGAAGTTACCTGGCGATTTGCCCGAGCGTGGCCGCCAGTACGACGCGCAGCGTCTGGGTGGCGTGTCTGTGGAGCTGAAGTCACACCTGCCGATTGAGCGACAGGCCCGTGTGATCGGCGCCACCTGGCTGGACCAACAATTGATCGGCGGCGGGCGGGGGTTGGGTGACCTCGGGTTTGCTGGTGAGGTAAGACAGGCTATGCAGCAGCGTGCCGATTTCCTGGTTGAGCAAGGGCTGGCCGAGAGGCAAGGTCAACGCGTGCTCCTGGCGCGTAACCTGCTGGCGACATTGCGTGGTCGCGAGCTGGCACAGGCAGCTAAGGATATTGTCGCCGAAACCGGGTTGGAGCATCGGCCTGCAGCGGAGGGACAGCGTGTGACCGGCATCTACCGGCGCAGCTTCATGCTCGCCAGTGGATGCTTCGCCATGCTCGATGATGGCAAGGGGTTCAGCCTAGTGCCGTGGAAGCCTATCATCGAGCGGCGTTTGGGGCAGCAGGTCGCAGCGACCATGCATGGTGGTGGCGTGTCCTGGGAGATAGGGCAGTCGCGTCAGCCAAGTTTCTTATAAATGAACAAGTGGCTTATTGTGTCCGCTACTGCCTGAATTACAGCCGATAGCTCGGTCTCGCTGCGCTTGATTAGACTAATATTTCTCTCGACTAGGGGTGTTCTCAATCAGGCCAGCCATATGACGACGGATACAAGGCTGAGCATCGACTGATAGTTTCTTACCAGCCGTTCATACCGGTGCAATTCGACGGAACTGTTTCAGCTTCTGGAAAAAGCGCTCGACCAAGTTACGCGCCTTGTAGAGATGCCGGTCCAGTTGGCGAGGCGCCAAGCGGTTTCTTCTTGAAGGGATAACTGCTTCGGCACCCTGGCGCCGGATAGCTTCAATGAAGGCATCCGAGTCATAGCCCTTGTCTGCCAAATACTGCGCCAGGGCTAAAACCATCGAGTAGCACTTGGGCTTGGCCGTATTCCGAGGCCTGCCCGGGCGTCAGCAGTAGGCGTACCGGGTTTCCACGTGCGTCTACGGCAGCGTGGATTTTGGTGCTCAATCCGCCTCGGGACTTACCCATGGCCTCGGCATCCTGATCGGTTTTTTGCCTCACCATGCTGATGAACTCGCACGATGCTGCCATCTACCATCAGGTGCTCAACGTCTGCGTCAGCCGCAAGCGACTCCATCACCTGTAACCACACGCCCTTGCGTGACCAGCGGCTATAGCGCACATACACACGGTGCCAATGACCATAGGCTTCCGGGAGGTAGCGCCAGGGTGAGCCGGTACGAGCAATCCAGAGTACCGCCTCCACAAACCGCCGGTTATCTCTGGCCGTCACACCACGATCGCTGGATTTGCCCGGCAATAATTCCTTGATTCGCAGCCACTGATCATCACGCAGCCAATAGCGGCACATTCCTACTCCAAAAAAGTAGCGAGATTACTGGCTGCCACCTTCAGTATCAAATGAGAACACTGCCTAATGGGGAACTGAAGGTTGACCTTACCACTCAGGGCACCCTGGCGGAAAAGCTACGTGCCGGCGGCGCTGGTATACCTGCTTTCTTTACCGCCACTGGCTACGGCACGGCTGTGGCTGAGGGGAAAGAGATTCGCCGATTCAATGATCGACCGCAATCCTTGAGCCCTCAATCACTGGCGATTTCGCAATCGTCAAAGGGTGGAAAACTGATTACTACGGAAACGTGATCTACCGTCATACCGCACAGAGTTTTAACCCCGTGGTGGCCACGGCGGGGCGCATCACGGTGGTTGAGGTTGAGGAGCTCGTTGAGCCGGGTGAGTTGGATCCAATGCAGATTCACACTCCAGGTATCTACGTCGACCGCATCATTTGCGGACGATTCGAGAAGCGCATTAAAAAGCGTACAACTCGCTGAGCTCTACAAGAGCCGAAGGTTTTTATATGGCTTTAACTCGTAAACAGATGGCTCAGCGTGTGGCTCGCGAGCTGAAAGACGGTTGCTACGTTAACCTAGGAATCGGCATCCCCACCCTGGTAGCCAACTATGTGCCTGAGGGCATGCAGGTGATGCTTCAGTCTGAGAACGGACTACTCGGGATGGGGGGCTTTCCGACTGAGGAAGAGATTGATGCAGACATGATTAATGCCGGAAACAGACAGTCACTGCTGTGAAGGGCGCGTCGATATTCACTTCCGCTGAGTCCTTTGCGATGATCCGTGGAGTCCATGTGGACCTTACGGCACTAGGTGCCTTCGAAGTTGACGTGCAGGGCAATATCGCTTTCTAACTAGGTTACTTCATTACTGTTAAGAATCCGGTTTGAAAAATCTTCATGAGGGTAGATGCACGAAAAATATTGTTTTCTGTCGCTGGGTGAGTGCTTCTATTGCTATGGCGAGGGAAGGCTCATCCCAATTTTTTTGAGATCGCTTTCGAGCTTTCCAGATGCCTTCATTTCCATCATGAGCGTGTAGATTCTATCCTGAATCGCCTGTGCTCTAGGTGATCTAGCTGACACCATCATGACAAAATTAACTTTTTCCATTTCTATATATTGGAACTCTAGCTTTGTGAACTCGCTGGCATCGAATACGTGTTTATAGGTAATTATTCCGTCTGCCCTCTTAAACTTGAGCATATCAATAGCAGATGAGATATTTGGCGCAGAGACAAGCTCGACATCATTTTGTACTAGTTCGCGTATGAAATTAGCTTCTAGGTCTGGCAGGCCGTTAATTGTGATCACTCGCTTTAGCTTAGGATTCCCGTCTTTTCTTAGGGCTATGCCTAAGCTAAGGCAGGCTACAGGCATTGGGTTTGGTAGTACGAACTTTGAAATCTTATTGAACTGACGATAAGAGCCTGTAGCGACCTCTACTGAACCATTCTTTAGCCCCAGATATATTCGAGCGTCAGGCAGTGACTTGAATGTTGTATTGTAACCTCCTGCCTTAAAGAAGGCCAATATCATACTGCGAATTTCTGATCTGTAGGCATATAACTCAGAGTCTTGGCTGGCACTAATGCCATACGTAATTGGCGGTTCCTCTGCGTTGCAGGGTGGGAGGCATAAAAACTGAATCAACATGAATAGATACGGCATGATCTTCATATTCTTGACTCACTATGAACCAAGGCGGTTTTAATTGTTATACCCAATTCTCTTTATTGCCTTTCTCGATACTTTAAGTCTGACACTAATGTTCAGTGTAGTAGGAATTTTCGGTTTGTAATCTTTTGTGGCGGGATTGTAGATCCTCGACACCGATTTAGGGCGAGAGTGCTCCCTATAGAAATACGCTTGATGGCAGAGCACTTATTCGCCAGAGCCATAATTAGATGCCTTCTGCTTGGCGCTCGACCTAGGGATGGTCTGAAGTAGTCATGTATTTCTGACTGACTTCAGCCCCCACCGATTTTGAAAGCGGCGAATTGATCAAAGACGATCAGGTCATCCGCTCATTTCTGAGTTTTCAGCCGCCGCGAGCACCCCTCAGCGGCTATTTTCCTCATTACAGGCGCACGTCTCCTGCATTCGTCAGCAAATGTCGGCGTGCCATCCACAGGTTCGACAGGGCAAACAATGTCACCAGCTGTGCCGTGTTCTTGGCCAGGCCACGGAAGCGTGTCTTCACATAACCAAACTGACGCTTGATCACCCGGAACGGGGGCTCGACCTTGGCGCGCACCTGCGCCTTGGCCTTCTCGATCTTGCGCTTGGTTTTGTACAGCGTGCTGCGCTTACTCAGCTTCTTATTTCTGAGCTGGCTTTGTTGACACCAAGACGTGCACACACTTGCCAGTGTGTGGCGAGTGAATGTGCCTCGAGTACATGGGGGTGAATAAAAAATGTACAAGTAGGGGTCCGCTAGCGCGCATTTGTACATAGGACCTCACCGAACAGACCTGCTGGTCTCATAAGAATCACGCTATTCGGGGCTCAGTGCTAGAGCAGGCTATGTGATAACTTGCTGATTTTTATAGGGAAATTAAAATTAACATGCGTTTCAAAAATAACACATCTGTCACTATTGACACGACTGTCAATGGGGTGTTTAATTTTCGAAAGCCCGGTTATATCAAGTAAGGATTTGCAATGGGTGTCTCAGTTGTCAGATACAGTTCTCAAGGAAGTTCCGAGCCTTGCTGGGGGGTATTGAAAGACTCCGCCATATTCCCACTAATGATCGACAGCAATCATCATCGAGATCTGATGGGGTTATATTATTCAGATCGTCAAAAATTCATGTCTGCAGTAAGTGATGAAGGGGAAAGTATTTCAGGAGTCGAGTTCCTCTCCCCTGTATCTCAAGACATTCAACTGATTGCGCAAGGGATGAACTATGCTAGTCATCGTGACGAAGGCCGGGTGTTGAAGCAAAAGAAAGTTGATCCAGGCGAGGTTTCACTGTTTTATAAAGCGAGTTCATCCATTTCCAAACCGAACGTAACGATTATCAGGCCGAAAGGTTGCAAGCTCTTGGACTATGAGATAGAGCTTGGAATCATAGTGAAAAAGGCAATAACAGAAGAAACGCAGATAACCGATGAGAATTTGGCAGATTATGTTGGCGGTCTCGTGTTAGCCAACGATGTCTCAGCGCGCGATATGATGTTTGGCGCTACATATCTGCAATGGTATAAAGGCAAAAGTCAGCGAACTTTCTGTCCTCTTGGGCCGGTTCTATATCTTCTTGATGATGGTGAAATAGACAAAATATATAAGCTGCAATTAAATTTGCGATTAAATGGAGTGGTGCGACAGAATGCAGTTACTGGTGACTTGATTCACAAACCAGCCAAAGCACTAGCAGAAATTTCGACCTTCACTAACCTTAAAGTTGGCGATTGCGTCCTTACAGGCACCCCGGGTGGTGTAATAATGGGTGTGAACGCAAAAACTGGCTTGGCAGTTGTTCTAAATATGAACAACGATAGTAAGCGGCGTAGATTGTTTACTGAAGCGCAGCTGGCTAGAGCCACATACCTAAAGCCTGGCGACCTATTAGAGCTGGAAATAAAATCGCTCGATGGAAGTATCGACCTGGGCAAGCAGACAAACCAGATTGCTGACGCATGCCATTAAAACGCTGTAGTCTAAAAGCTAAAGCGCGGAAAACCTCAGAAGGAAAATAGGCGGTGATTGAAGGTCATCGTCAACTTAAGGGCACGGATGCTCGACAAAATGAATTTCCGAATATCATATCTTCATCTCTCGAAGCTGAACGGCCGAATTAAGGCGACGCCCTCAAAAATATTTTGGTGCTGTTCACAGCCTGCACGAGCATATCTCCTATACATTTCTAATTGGATAGTTGCCAGAGGTTATCCTCTATTCACTTACGCCAGAAATGTTCTTCGCTCAACTCTCTTCAAAATATTTTCACTCTACTCCGCGTTGGCGTCGTTAAACCCGACGCGCCGAAAGTATGCGCTTGGCGCCGTCTTAGATCTGCATGCCAGAATATTCTTCATAATTTATAGAGCGCTCTTAAGCTCGGAGCATGCTCTCTCTGGGATCTTAAGAAAAAGAGTATATCTAACAGCGCCTGTCCAAAGTCGATATCTACTCTACGCCGCAACGCCATATTCGTAGTGGATTATTTGTCTGCAAACTGCTGTTAATTAACTCCTGACCAATGACTAATACTTCGAGCTTTGTCTAACTCTGAATAGCTCTGGTGGCGGCATCATTTGAAGTGCTGGCCCAAAGTCAAAGCTGTTCAGCGGATTAGCTTACAGTAAGTTTCAACGCCGTCTGAATGGCGCCCTAAGTCTTCGTCAGCTAACTGGTGCGGAAAGTGCTCTCGGTTCTGGCTTAACAATAGAAAAACACGAGATCTTCAAATAAATAGCGCCCAGATTTATTTGTGTTTATTGGCAATTTGTCTGTGAGGTGTGCATGTTCAACGTAACAAGTATTGCCGAAAAGCTTAGAAGTAGCTCCTTGAGGAATAGCTTCGATACATTCAAAAGAGTGAGCTATCAAGAGAAGCTAAACACCGATAGATTTCAGTTTCCTGAAAAGCACACGAGCTTGTATTACCATCCAATATACTGTGAGTTAAGTGACGAGCAGAAGTGGAGGTTGTCACTGCTAGAGTCAGCGCATTTCTTTTCCATCAATATTTACGGGGAGCAAGCGCTAGTTTCTGAGATGGAATCACGCCTATATCGCAATAAACGGATTGGCGAATGCGCAGCCTCTAGCAAGTATATGCAACATTTCATTCATGAAGAAAACTCACACACTTTCATGCTTGCTGAATATTGTATGCGATACCATGGAGGGCTATTTCAAAATCGAAATATGGCAGTCGCCAAACCAATTCTTTCCCCGTGCGCCGAAGATCTTCTGTTTTACGGAAGGACATTCGTGCTCGAAAGCTTTCTAGGTTTTATAAATCGAAAGGCCCAACAGGAAAGCGACCTGGATATCACGGTGAAAGAGCTTCATCACTGTCATCTAAGTGACGAGGTTCGTCATATGGCTTGGGATAGAGCAATGATTCAAGGGAACATGGAGCTTGTACTTGAAATGTCGCTTTTAGATGAGCTAGCAGTGGTCAGAGGCCTTATAGAGACTTACATCAATTACAACTTCCGTCTCATGTTTAATCCCCATATTTATAAGATGGTTGGTCTCGAGCAAGGTATGAGGTATGCGAGAGAAGCCAGTGAGACTCCGGCACGTAAACAACTCGAAGCGGAGTGGAAGAAAGAAATTTACCGTCATTTCTCGAAACTTGGATTATTTTGACAGAGGGAGTTATCATTTATGAATGGCGAAAAAAATATATTCATTACCGGAGCAACGGGCTTCTTGGGAAGTCACCTACTATATGCCCGGCGGAACATGAATGAGAAATACTTTGCGCTAACTAGGCCGAGCAGAAAAAACTCATCAAAAGATCGCCTATTAAAGGCTCTTAAAACGGCATCAGAAAGCTATCGCTTTTTTTTTGATTCATCACTTTACGAAAACCGAATTATCGCCGTAGAAGGTGATATCAGTCTGCCCAAACTAGGCATATCGCAAGATTACTTAAGCACTCTGCCATCCGAAAATATTGACCAGTTTTGGCATTTCGCTTCAAGCTTGAGCTGGGAAGGAAACAAAAAAGAAGTCATCTATAGTACGAATGTAGAGGGTATTCAAGAGGCTCTAAAACTAGCAAGTCATATGGGTGCAAAGAAATTTATCTATGTATCTACCGCTTATACTTGCGGAAAATCTAGTGGTCTGATCGAGGAGGTTCTGCATCCCAAGGAAGGACCGTTTAACAACTATTACGAAGAAACAAAGTGCCATGCTGAACATATAGTTTCTGATTATTGCACTCAAAATAATATTGATTACGTAATCTTGAGGCCATCGATGGTAATTGGTCCACTGGGTACCAAGCGATCAGGTGGGACAACGGTTGGTCTGTACGGTTTTATGCGCCAAATTTCAAAAACCAGGCGAGTTCTTGAAAATTTACCTGACGGAATAAGTATCTTAGGTAATCCGCTATCCCGCCCCAACATCGTGCCTATCGACATGGTGATTGAAGACATCAACAGTATTATTACTACCGCAAAGTATGATGGCGGCATTTACCATCTGTGTAGCGATTTCGCACCTGAAACGCATCGATGTCTAGAAATCGTCAGTACTGTCGTGGGAGTCTCGACGATTAAATGCATCTCAGACTTTACTGGTGAGCGTTCACCTGTGGAAAAGATAATCGATACCCGGATTCAATTCTATAATAGCTACTGTCAGGAGGAAAAAGAGTTTGCTCGTTCTCTTGCGTGCAATAAGAGGGGAGTATCCGATACGGAATTTATCGGTTATGTAAGCGAAGCATATAAAGAA
>JBOFCR010000057.1:0-61016 GCA_051646165.1 Pseudomonas sp.
CGACCTTCACCCCTGAACGCACCCTGGAAATTTCCGGCGGCGAGCGTGGCTACTTCCAGGGCAAGGGCTCGGTATCCGGCGGCCTGACCGACACCCTGGCCGGGCGCGTGGGTTTCTACCGCACCCGTGAAGACGGTTACCTGGACAACGATTACGACGGCCGCACCCTGCTCGGTGGCGAGCGCGAAGGCCTGCGTGGGCAACTGCTGTTCCAGCCCAACGACGACTTCAGCCTGCGCTGGATCAGCGACTACAACGAAGAGAACTCCACCTCCGGCAGCTCGGTGATCTACGGCGGCGCGCAGAAGTTCTGGGACCGCGCGACCCTGGTAGGCGCCTCGCCGAAGATCGGCCGCAGCAACATCGATGCGCGGCAGAACGTCAGCGTGCACCAGAACAGCCACTCCGCCGAAGCCAACTGGAACCTCGACGGCGGCTACACCCTGACCTCGATCAGCGCCTACCGCTACTGGCACTTCAACCCGGCCAACGACGCCGACCAGCTCGACGTGGCGGTGATCGACGACTACGGCTACGAAGTCCACGACCGCCAGTTCTCCCAGGAAGTGCGCCTGGCTTCGCCGACCGGCGACAGCTTCGACTACGTGGTCGGCGCCTATGCCTTCAAGCAGGACCTGGGCAACCGCATCTTCACCGACCTCGGCCCGCTGGCCGATCTCAACCTGGTCGGCTTCAACACCGATGCACTGAACAACGTCAGCACCAAGACCAACGGCAAGGTCGATACCGAGAGCTTCGCCCTGTTCGGCCAGGGCACCTGGCACCTCACCGACAAGCTCGATTTCACCGCCGGGGTGCGTGGCACCTACGAGGAGAAGACCGCCAGCGTGAAGCGCTTCGACCCCACGGGTGGCGCACCGGTCAGCGGTCTGGCGGCGTTCATCCGCGACAGCCAGGTCGGTGCCTACGACTCCGGCGACATCGGCCTGCACGGCTCCTCGCCGTCGCTGCTGCTGAGCCTGAGCTACCAGTTCAACCCGGACCTGCTCGGCTACGCCTCGCTGTCCCACGGCGAGAAGTCCGGCGGGGTCAACCTGGCCGTGGGCTCCGCCCCGGCCGCTGGTGCCGACTCGTTGCTGGTCGGTCCGGAGCGCGCCAACGACGCCGAGCTGGGCCTGAAGAGCGCCTGGCTGGATAACCGCCTGCAGGTCAACGGCAACATCTTCTGGACCGGCATCCACGGCTACCAGGCCACCACCTGGTACCAGCCGCCAGGCTCGGTCACCGGCTACCAGGTGCTGGCCAACGCCGGCAAACTGCGCTCGCGCGGCCTGGAATTCGAGGCCACTGCGTTGCCGATTCGCGGTCTGACCCTGCGCTTCAACGGCTCGTATAACGACGTCACCTACCTGCGCTTCCAGGACGCCCCGTGCCCGGCTGAAGTCGCCACGCTGCCGGGCGCCCCGGCTACTTGCGACCTGTCTGGCGAGAACGTGCTGGGCGCCTCCGAATGGATCGGTAACTTCAGCGGCGAATACGTCTGGCAGCTGGAAAACCGCCTGCAACCCTACGTTGCCGGCAGCTACTCGTACCGCTCCGAAGCCGAAGGCACGCTGGACAACTCCGAGCTGTCGAAGATCGACGGCTACGGCCTGGTCAACCTCTCCGCCGGTCTGCGCACCGACCTGGGTGACGGCCAGCTGGACGCCTCGCTGTGGATCAAGAACGCCAACGACAAGGAGTACTACCTGGCTGTCGGTTCCGCCGGCAACGGTCTCTACACCGGCTCGCTGGGCCAGCCGCGTACCGCTGGCGTGAGCCTGCGCTACGACTTCTGAGGTGTGCCATGAGTGATAGAAAAATCAGACTTGGCGCCTTCCTGATGAGCAGCGGCCACCACCTGGCCGCCTGGCGCCACCCGCGCGCCTGGGCCGGTGGCGGGCTGGACTTCGCGCACTTCAAGCGGGTGGCGCAGACCGCCGAACGCGGCAAGTTCGACGCCATCTTCTTCGCCGACAACCTGGCGTTGATGGGCCCGCCCGAGCTGGCCAGCCTGACTACCGGTGGCGACGTGTTCGACCCGCTGATCCTGCTTGCCGGCCTGGCCTCGGTGACCGAGCGCATCGGCCTGATCAGCACGGTGTCGACCACCTTCAACGAGCCGTACGGCCTGGCCCGGCGTTTCGCCTCGCTGGACCACCTGTCCGGCGGGCGCAGTGGCTGGAACCTGGTGACCTCGGCCACCGATCTGGAGGCGCAGAACTTCGGCCTCGAGCGTATCGATCAGCATGCCGATCGCTACGCCCGTGCCGAGGAGTTCATCGATATCGCCACCGGCCTGTGGGACAGCTTCGACGACGACGCCTTTGTGCGCGACAAGGCCAGCGGGCAGTTCTTCGACCCGGCCAAGGTGCATGTGCTGGAGCATCGCGGCGCGCATTACCCACGGGTGCGTGGGCCGCTGAACATCCCGCGCTCGCCGCAGGGCTACCCGGTGCTGGTGCAGGCCGGTTCGTCCGAGCCGGGCAAGGAGCTGGCTGCGCGCACCGCCGAAGTGGTGTTCACCGCGCAGCAGACCCTGGCCGGCGCCCAGGCCTTCTACGCCGACCTCAAGGGTCGCCTCGGCAAGTACGGGCGCACGGCGGACGAGCTGAAGATCATGCCCGGCATCTCGCCGGTGCTCGGTGCCACGCAGAGCGAGGCGGAAGACAAGTTCGCCGAGCTGCAGGAGCTGATCGACCCGCGTGTCGGCCTCGGCCTGCTGGCCGGCATGGCCGGTGGTTTCGACCTGTCGCAGTTCCCGCTCGACGGACCGCTGCCGGAGCTGCCGGAAAGCAACGCGATGAAGAGTCGCCAGGCGCTGTTCATCGAGCTGGCGCGGCGCGAAAACCTGACCATCCGCCAGCTGTACCTGAAGATCGCCGGCGCCCGTGGGCACAACACGGTGATCGGCACGCCGCTGCAGGTCGCCGACGTGCTTGAGGAGTGGTTCACTCAGGGCGCGGCGGACGGCTTCAACGTCATGCCGCCGTTCCTGCCGGAAGGCCTCGACCAGTTCGTCGATCTGGTGGTGCCGGAGCTGCAGCGCCGCGGGCTGTTCCGCAGCGAGTACGAGGGCCAGACCCTGCGCGACAACCTCGGCCTGGCGCGGCCGGTCAGCCGTTATGCTGGCAGCATCAAGACCAGAGCGTCGGCCTAGCCGGGCGACAACCCGCAGCAATAGCTGCGGGTTGTCTGTTTGCGGGGGAGGATGGGCGCGGCTTGCGCTACCATGCCGCGCCGAAACCCTTGCTCAAGCTGCTGGCCGCCTATGTCCACCAACGCGCTGTACACCGACCTGTCCGCCTACTACGACCTGATGTGCGCCGACATCGACTACCAGGCGCAGAGCCACAGCGTGCGCCGCCTGCACCAGCTGTTCGGCACGGAAGGGCGCAACCACCTGGATCTCGCCTGCGGCACCGGCCCGCACGTGCGCCACTTCCTCGACTTCGGCTACCGCAGCGCCGGCCTGGACATCAACCAGCCGATGCTGGACATCGCCCAGCAGCGTTGCCCCGAGGCGCAGTTCAGCCGCCAGGACATGGCCGACTTCACGGCCGATCAGCCGCTGGACCTGATCACCTGCTTCCTCTATTCCATCCACTACAACGCCAGCCTGGCCAAGCTGCGCCAGTGCCTGGCCAGCGTGCACGCGGCGCTCGCCGAGGGCGGGGTGTTCTGCTTTAACGCGGTGGACAAGCACAAGATCGACAACCGCTCCTTCGTGCGTCACACGGTGGAGCACGATGGCAGCCTGTTCGCCTTCGGCTCCGGCTGGCACTACGGCGGCGAGGGCGAGCGCCAGGCGTTGCGCCTGAGTATCGAGAAGACCACGGCCGGGCAGACCCAGGCCTGGCAGGACGAACACCCCATGGTCGCCCTCAGCTTCGCCGAGCTGCAGGCGCTGCTGGAGCTGCATTTCGAGGTGCAGGTGTTCGAGCATGACTACGAGCGGATCACGCCCTGGGACGGGGCGTCGGGCAATGCGCTGTTTGTCTGTGTGAAACGCTAGAACCTGTTCACGATCTCCTGGCTCGCGGCCATACGGCGTTAAAAACACCCTCGGCAAGCCGCTTGCGGCTAACGTGCTTCAGCACGACCCGAAGGGCGAGTGAAACGAGTCATGCTCATTTACCGCTCGTAAACTGCGCTTGATTCGCTCCGCTCACCCTTCGGGTCAGCCGTTGGCTGCTACTTCGCTGCGCTGCGTTTCTCGGGCGTTTTGACCAGCCGGAGGCTGTTACTGGCGTAGCGCCTTGTCTGGCTCTAATCCAGAAGATCGTGAACAGATTCTTCGAGACCTAGTGCTTTTGCAGCTTGCGCTGCTGCTTGACTCGGTACATCTCGCGGTCGGCCAGTTTGATCGCCTCTTCCGCTGTCATGTCGTCCGGAATCACTGCCACCACGCCGACACTGGCGCCCCCGTAGTTCAGCGCGTCGAGCCCGCTGCCCAGTTCGTAGCGACCCATGGTCGCCTGGGTCAGGCGCTCCTGCAGCTGCCGTGCGGCCTGTTGCATGTCGATGGTCAACTCGGCGTGCTCGGACGGCGTGCCCAGGGCGATAACGACGAATTCATCGCCACCGGTACGGCCAAGGATGTCGCTGGCCCGCAGATCATGCTGCAGGTGCGTGGCAATACCGCGCAGAAACTGGTCGCCCGCCAGGTGGCCATGGGTGTCGTTGATCAGCTTGAAGCCATCCAGATCGATGACCGCCGCCAGGATGTAGCGGCTCTCGCGCTGGGCCAGGGTGAACAGGTGGGCGAAATCGCGGAGAATCGCACGGCGGTTGGGCAGTCCGGTCAGGGCGTCGGTCATGGCCAGCCTGGCCAGCTCGGTGTTGGCCACCTGCAGTTGCGCGACCAGCTGCTCACGCTCCAGGGAGTAGCTCAGCAGGCCGGACAGCAGCATCAGCAGCGGCTCCACCTGCGGCGCGCGGGCCACCTGGGCGGCGCTGGCCGCGCAGACCGTGCCCAGCACTCGCCCGTCCTGGGCACGGATCGGTGCACTCACATAGGTGCGGATGCCCAGGGCCGCGGCGGCCTGCGAGTCGCCCCAGCATTCGGCGACGTTGTCCGAATACAGGCGGTTCTCGTCCAGCGCGCGCTTGCACAGCGTATCGGCCCAGGGCACCACCAGCCCTTCGGGAATCTGCATGCTGCCGACGTTGCGGGCGAATTCGATGCGCTGGATGCCCTCGTCGGTATCGATGGTGGTCAGGTAGGTCGACTCCATGCCGGTGACCTGGGCGAGCAGGGTCAGCAGGGGGCGCGTCAGCTCTTCCAGCGTGCGGGCCTTGGGGACGGTTTCCGAGAGCAGCGACAGTATCTGATCCATGGGGGCACTTTGGTAGCCAGGGAATAGGCTGATTGTTAGCCGATCTGCAGACGACTGAACAGAGCCGGCCTGCGCCAGCGTGATCAAGATCCGACGACAGGACGCTAATTCCCCGATGGGCTCCAGGTGTCAGTCAGTGCATCTGGCGAAGCATCCTCACTGCTGTTTGAAGCGCTCGCGGGCCATGCGCAAACGCGGCAGCGGCCAGGCCACCAGCGTGGCCACGGCCAGCAGGGCGGCGCCGAACAGCGGCAGCTGCGGCAGGCCGTAGTTGGCGCTGAGCCACAGGCCGCCGAGGAAGGCGCCGCTGGCGTTGCCCAGGTTGAACGCGGCATGGCTGAGGGTGGCGGCCAGGCTGGCGGAGTCGCCGGCCTGTTCCACCAGCAGCAATTGCAGCGGCGAGGACACCGCAAAGCTGGCCACGCCCCAGGCGAACAGCAGCGCCAAAGTCAGCAGCTGGGACGTGCCGAAGGCGTAGTAGACCAGCATGCACAACAGGCCGCTGCCGAGTGCCAGCGGGATGGCGTGGCGCACGCCCCGGTCGGCCAGACGCCCGCCGAGCAGGTTGCCCAGGGTCAGGCCGAGGCCGAACAGCAGCAGCGCGCCGTTGCTCTGCGAGGCGCTGAAGCCGCTGTAGTCACGCAGCAGCGGGGCGACGTAGGTGAACACGCTGAACAGCGCCACCGAAGTCAGGCTGCACACCAGCAGGGCATGCAGCACCGGCTTGCGCAGGATGCCGTCCCAGGCGCCCTGGCTGTTGGCCGGCGGTGCCGGCATGCGCGGCAGCCACAGGGCCTGGGCCAGCAGGGCGAGCAGGCCGATCACTGCGACCACGGCGAAGGTCACTCGCCAGCTGCTGGCCTGGCCGAGCCAGGCACCCAGCGGCACGCCAAGCACGTTGGCGATGGTCAGGCCGCTGAGCACCAGGGCCATGGCCGAGGCGCGCCGGTGCAGCGGCGCCAGCTCGGCGGCCATCAGCGTGGCGCAGCCGAAGAAGCCGGCGTGGCTGAAGGCGGTGAGCATGCGCATGGCGATCAACCAGTAGTAGTCCGGCGCCAGGGCGCAGCCGAGGTTGCCCAGCGCGTAGGTGCCCATCAGCCATAGCAGTGCCTGTTTGCGCGGCAGGCGGGCGAGCAGCGGGCCGAGCAGCGGCGCGCCAATCACCACGCCCATGGCGTAGGCGCTGACCAGCAGGCCGGCGGCGGCCAGGCTGACGTTGAGGTCGGCGGCGACTTCGGGCAGCAGGCCCATGATGATGAATTCGCTGCTGCCGACGACAAAGCCGCCGAGAGCCAGGGCCAGCAGGGGCAGGGAGAGCAGGGTGGAGGAATTCATGGTGGGTCCGGGCGTGCGACAAGGGCCGGGCACGGGAAGTTGTCCGCATGCTCAGGTTAAGCGGGGCGCGATTATGCGCGATCAGATGCGCTTGCGGGCGATCAGGCGACAGTCGAGCAGGTTGCGGCGTTGCCGTTCGCGGTTGTTCATTGCATGCCGGAGCCTTGCCGCTGCTGCAGGGTGCGGCTGCTCGGCCTTGAGCAGCTCACCGCGCGCCTCCTCCAGTTGGCGATCTTCTGCGCATTGCCATCCTGCCTGGCTTCCCCTGTCCGTGGGCGGCGTGACTCGCCAGTGTGCGCTGCCCGGATGTCGTTGCTGGCGCTTGCGCGCGGGCCAGGAGCCTGCGCGTAGCGGCTGGCCGAACGGGCAGATGGCGGCGGTTTTATATTCAATAAAGTTTGGTAAGTAAAAGAAATAATTATTTTTTAGGAATATGCGAGAGGCATAGAGTGGCCCTCAACGCGGCGCGGCAGCCCTTCTGCCCAGCCCCGACTAGCCAACTAGAGGACGAGCCATGCCTGCCGTTGCCCCTGCCCAGTTTTCCGCCGTCAGTACCCAGCGTCCCGCCGATTTGCGGGCGGTGCTTGCCGTTTCTCCCGAGGAGCTTCTCGAGCGCGGGCGTGCCCGTGGCAGCGAGAGCGGCAACCTGTATGCCGGCAGCTTCTACCCGCCGGAAGCTTGGGCGCTGGTGCAGGCCGGCGCGGTGCAGCTGGTGGATGTGCGCACCGCCGAGGAGCTGAAGTTCGTCGGCCATGTGCCGGACAGCCTGCACGTGGCCTGGCAGACCGGCCCGGCGATGATCAAGAACCCGCGCTTCCTGCGCGAGCTGGAGAACAAGGCCGGCCGCGACGTGCCGCTGGTGCTGCTGTGCCGCAGCGGCAAGCGCTCGGCGGCGGCCGCCACGGCGGCAGCGGCGGCGGGTTTCACCCAGGTCTTCAACGTGCTGGAAGGCTTCGAGGGCGACCTCGACTCCCAGCAGCAGCGCGGCGACTCCGGTGGCTGGCGCCTGTGGGGCATGCCCTGGGTGCAGGACTGATCGCCTGGCTCCTACGCTGATCCGCCCGTTAGCCAACCTATTTTCTGATTCGTTCTGGGCAGGCCACCGTCAAATGGCCGGCAAGGAGCCTGCATGTCCAACAAGCTTTCGGCTGACCTCGACAGCCTCACGCAAACCCCGCTGGAGGCCGTGACCAAGCCGGTCAACTGGCAGCTCGAGGAGATAGTCGGACAGCTGCGTGCGGCGCGTGCCGAGTGGCGCAGCAGCACCGGTCGTGCCCGTGAGCTGGGCAGCCGCGAGCTGCCGTCGCGGGCCGCCCTGGAGAACATTCTCGAAGCCCTGTGCGGCGCCCTGTTCCCCATGCGCCTGGGGCCAAGCGACCTGCGCCAGGAGAGCGAGGATTTCTACGTCGGCCATACCCTCGACAGCGCGCTGAACAGCCTGCTCGGCCAGGTGCGCCTGGAGCTGCGCTACGCCGCCCGCCAGCGCGGCGAGGAAGAGGCCGCCGGCGATGCCAGCGCGGTGCAGATCGTGCGTGATTTCGCCGCCGCCTTGCCGGGCCTGCGCCGCCTGCTCGACAGCGATGTGATCGCCGCCTTTGCTGGCGACCCGGCGGCGCGCAGCGTCGACGAAGTGCTGCTGTGCTACCCCGGCATCCTCGCGGTGATCCACCACCGCCTGGCCCATCATTTGTACCGCGCCGGCCTGCCGCTGCTGGCGCGGATCAGCGCGGAAATCGCCCACTCGGCCACCGGTATCGATATCCACCCCGGTGCGCAGATCGGCCACAGTTTCTTCATCGATCACGGCACCGGTGTAGTCATCGGCGAGACCGCGGTGATCGGCAATCGCGTGCGCATTTACCAGGCCGTGACCCTGGGCGCCAAGCGCTTCACATCCGACGAGACCGGCCAGCTGCATAAGGGCCAGGCTCGCCATCCCATCGTCGAAGACGATGTGGTGATCTACGCCGGGGCCACCATCCTCGGGCGCATCACCATCGGCAAAGGTTCCACCATAGGTGGAAATGTCTGGCTGACCCGCAGCGTGCCACCCGGCAGCAACGTCACCCAGGCGACCCTGCAACACCAGGCAGGCAACACCGGGTAAGCCGGCGACCCTGCAGCCCAACCCCACACGGCTCCACCCCGGCTGCGCAGGCGGCCGGCCGGGTCGTGGGCGGAACAAAACGACCTTTCTGGAGTGATTCATGGCTGACAATCAGGATGTACGCCTGGCGCTAGGCGACAATGCCGCCCGCCAACTGGCGAATGCGACGAAGACCGTACCGCAACTTTCCACCATCACTCCGCGCTGGCTGGTGCACCTGCTGCAGTGGACGCCGGTGGAGGCGGGCATCTTCCGTCTGAACAAGGTGAAGAACCCGCTCAACGTGCAGGTCGCCTGTTCGCAGCGTGACGAGTCGGCGCTGCCGCAGACCTTCGTCGACTACGAAGACCAGCCGCGCGAGTACTTCCTCAACGCGGTGAGCACCATCCTCGACGTGCACACCCGCGTCTCCGACCTGTACAGCAGCCCGCACGACCAGATTCGCGAGCAGCTGCGCCTGACCATCGAGACGATCAAGGAGCGCCAGGAAAACGAGCTGATCAACAACCCGGAATACGGCCTGCTGGCCAGCGTTGATTCGACCCAGCGCATCTCCACCCTGACCGGCGCGCCAACCCCGGACGACCTCGACGAGCTGATCACCAAGGTGTGGAAAGAGCCGGCATTCTTCCTCGCCCACCCGCTGGCGATTGCCGCCTTCGGCCGCGAGTGCACCCGTCGCGGCGTGCCGCCACCCACCATCAGTCTGTTCGGTTCGCAGTTCCTCACCTGGCGCGGCCTGCCGCTGATCCCGTCGGACAAGGTGCCAATCGACGAAGACGGCAAGACCAAGATCCTCCTGCTGCGCGTTGGCGATAAACGCCAGGGCGTGATCGGCCTGTACCAGCCGGGCGTGGCCGGCGAGCAGAGCCCGGGGCTGTCGGTGCGTTTCATGGGCATCAACCGCAACGCCATCGCCTCCTACCTGATCTCGCTGTACTGCTCGCTGGCGGTGCTGACCGACGATGCCCTGGCAGTGCTCGATGACGTGGAGGTCGGCAAGTACCATGACTATCCAGACACTTACAAATAATCCCGGGGCCAATAGCCCAGAGGCCGCGCCTGGCCTGCCGGATATCGGCGTGCTGGCGCAACTGGCCAACGAGCTGTTCGCCAGCCTGCCCGGTGGCGGCACACGGCCCGGCGCACCCAGCGGTGCACCGAGCCTGGCCGCTCACGAGGCGCCGCTGCAGGCCACACCACCGGCCGGCACGGCAGACGGTCTCGACCTCGGCTCGCCCGAGGCCTACACCGCGGCCATTCCGCAGGTCTATCCGGGGGCGTCGATTCTGGCGCCAGCGGGTGGCGGTGCACCAGCTTCGCCGTTCTACTTCGCCGGCGGCGGCAGCGCTTATCCGGATACCTCGCCGTCGACTGCCGCGCAGGCGGACAACCGCGTCGATGCGCAGCCGTACGGCCTGCCAGGTGGCGACGAACTGGGGCGCATCGTGCAGTCGATCGTCGCGCGCCAGGAGCTGAGCCATGCACCGGTGGCCAACCAGTCGGGGCAGTTCTACTTCCTCGACCAGGGCAGCGCGCCACGCCTGGAGAAGCAGCCGGAGAGTCACGGTCAGCCGCAGGCCCAAACGGGTTTCGACGTGCATGCGGTGCGCCGGGATTTCCCTATCCTGCAGGAACGGGTCAACGGCAAGCCGCTGGTGTGGTTCGACAACGCCGCCACCACGCAGAAGCCGCGCCAGGTGATCGAGCGCATCAGCTACTTCTACGAGCACGAGAACTCCAACATCCACCGCGCCGCGCATGAGCTGGCGGCGCGTGCCACCGACTCCTACGAGGGTGCACGGAGCAAGGCCGCACGCTTTCTCGGCGCGCGTTCGGTGGAGGAGATCATCTTCGTGCGCGGCGCCACGGAAGGCATCAACCTGGTGGCCAACACCTTCGGCCGCAAGTACATCGGCGCCGGCGACGAGATCATCGTGTCGCACCTCGAGCACCACGCCAACATCGTGCCGTGGCAGCAGCTGGCGGCCGAAGTGGGCGCGAAGCTGCGGGTGATTCCGGTGGACGACAGCGGGCAGATCATCCTCGAGGAGTACGCCAAGCTGCTCTGCCCGCGCACCAAGCTGGTGTCCATCACCCAGGTCTCCAACGCCCTGGGCACGGTGACCCCGGTGGCCGAGATCATCGGCCTGGCGCATGCGGTCGGTGCGCGGGTGCTGGTGGATGGCGCACAGTCGGTGTCGCACATGCGGGTCAACGTGCAGGCGCTGGATGCCGATTTCTTCGTGTTCTCCGGGCACAAGGTGTTCGGCCCCACGGGTATCGGCGTGGTCTACGGCAAGCGCGACCTGCTGGAGACGCTGCCGCCGTGGCAGGGTGGCGGCAACATGATTGCCGACGTGACCTTCGACAAGACCGTCTACCAACCTGCACCGGCGCGTTTCGAGGCCGGCACCGGCAACATTGCCGACGCGGTGGGCCTGGGCGCGGCGCTGGACTATGTCGAGCGTATCGGCCTGGAAAACATCTACCGCTACGAGCATGATCTGCTGGGGTACGCCACCCGTGGCCTGCAGGGCATCCCCGGCCTGCGCCTGATCGGTACCGCCGCACACAAGGCCAGCGTGCTGTCCTTCGTGCTCGACGGCTACCGCACCGAGGAAGTCGGCGCCGCCCTCAACCGCGAAGGCATCGCCGTACGCTCCGGCCACCACTGCGCGCAGCCGATCCTGCGCCGCTTTGGCGTCGAAGCCACGGTGCGGCCGTCACTGGCGTTCTACAACACCATTGCCGAAGTCGATCTGCTGGTGGCCACCGTACAACGGCTGGCTAGTCGGCGCTGAGGCGTTAAAACAAAGCCCCCGATCCACAAGATCGGGGGCTTTTTGTTGGGCTGCTTCCGGCCAAAAGCGGACTAAGTTGCCAAAACAAATTTGCCCACTTTCTAGGAACAGAGCGCTATTTAGTAACTGCAGGCGGTTTCTTACTGCTCAAACGTTGCTCTAACGCCTCAATTCGCTCCCGTTCGGACTGATCGCGCTTTGCGGCCTCCGCCTCCATTTGCGAGCGCCATTGAGCAAGCGCCACAGGCTCGCCGACGGGAAGGTCTTTTATCAACGTCAGGGTGTTATTGCGCACCATCGACATACCCGGCAGCGAGCCCACAAAGTCCTCATAGCGACGACTAGCAGTGAGCGGTGCCATTTGCTGCTGCTCCAGGTCAAAGACAAAGCCGATATCGTAGCTCCTTGGCTTGAAACCGCCATAGAACAGAACCTTGGTGGGGTCGGCAGTTGGCACTACGAGCCTGACGAACAAGGGGCGGGTGTCGAACACCCGCGCTTGAAGGTCTCGCAGCGAAAACTCCACTAGACGCCCTGCTTCGGTTGCCATTAGGTAGCTGCTACCGTCCGCGTTTAACTTACTGCGGATAAGCGCGTCCGAGTCCCAGCTAGCCATTAGCGTTTCATCTTTCAGCTCACGCACCAATTGCGCCCGAGGTGTTCCGTCGCGCTCTATCAACTGCACCTCGACAACTCGCTCCCAACTCAACAGCACGTAATGGTCAGGCTTGCCTGGCACGCTCGCAGCCTGAAGAAAGGGTTGTGCGTACAGATCGGTCTGCACCACTTGACCACGGCGGTAATCGACGAAGCTCACAGACTGTCCGCCCTTACAAGCCGAGGTGCGCACGTCAAGCCAGACGAAACTACACCAGTGCTGTACAGGCAACTTCAAGACAGTACGCCCGCCGTCAACCTCTCTAATCAGCGTTTCTCCGGTTTCACGCTCGTCAGTAAAAAGCCGCCCGTTCGCGGACAGATTACTGATAGCCCGATAGTTAGAGCGTGGAACGCGCAGCAGTACCTCGCCCGTGCCAATATCCACCAGTTGCGCTTTGGCATGCAGGCCTAAAATGGCCACCCCAGCGTGTGTGGCATAGCGCCCGAAATGAATGTAACTATCGGCGACCACCTGCGTAGAAGACTGTGTTGAAGCCGGTCGCAATGGCGGTTGACGCAGAATTAGGCCAACTTCAAGCAGCCCGGCCCACTGTGCCAGCTGCTCATTCTGTTGAGCAAAACAAGCAGAATTATCGACGCGTTGCTGAACCGTTTCGAGGCTCTCGTACCAACGCGGCATGTAGGTGGGCGAACACTTTATTAAGCGATATAGCAGGCGTGACGACAGCTGCTGCTGCACATTTTGCACGCCCTCGGGGTCGTCGTATTGCAGCAGGCCATCAAGCAGGGCTTGAATATCCGGGGGGATGGGAAATGCCGCTGCGAGCTTTTCTTCAGCGCCCAAAGCACCGTAATGCGCAGCTATCCAAGGTGTTGCACCATAGCCAAAAGCTGCAAGCACTGTGCAAAACGCAATACCTTTTAAAACTCGAGACATAGCTTCGGTTCCGTCCGATTGATTAGCGCCGGCAACTTAGCAGAAAGGCTTACGAGGCAGGCAACTCGTTCGTTTCCGCTAACCGGAGAATACAGCAGCCGTCCGCTTCTGGCCGTTAGCTGCCGTAGCAATAAAACAGAAAGCCCCGAACAGCTCGGGGCTTTTTTCTGATCGGCAATATTCACTCCTGCCTGCCTGTTTATGTCTGCACCTCAGGCTCCAGTCAGTTCGCCCGGCAACTTGTCCCGCAGCTTCTGCAGGCGTGGTGCATTGCGTTCGCGCGGCCCCGGTCGGGCGGCCATGCCGAGCACCCACGCGCCAGTTCAGGCCTAAACCGGCACATCCCCGAGAATGGTTGCGCGGTGCATCACCCGGCGGGCCGGGCGGTAGTCGTCGACGGCGTAGTGCTGGGTGATGCGGTTGTCCCAGAAGGCCACGTCGTTTTCCTGCCAGCGCCAGCGGATGGTGAATTCCGGGCGGGTGCTGTGGGCGAACAGGAAGCGCAGCAGGGCATCGCTTTCCGCCGCTTCCAGCTCGTTGATGCGGTTGGTGAAGCCGTCGTTGACGAACAGCCCCTTGCGCCCGGTGACCGGGTGGGTGCGCACCACCGGGTGGATCACCGGCGGGTGGGTGCGCTGCACTTCGTGGTAGTGGGCCAGGGCTTCGGGGGTATTGCCGAAGCGCTCAAGGGGGAAGGAGCGGGTGAAGTCGTGAGTCGCGGTGAGGCCGTCGAGCAACTTTTGCAGCGGCTTGGACAGTGCCTCGTAGGCCGCACTGCTGCTGGCCCACAGGGTGTCGCCGCCGTAGGCCGGCAACTGCTTGGCAGCCAGAACGGCGCCGAGCGCCGGGGTCGGCAGGAAGGTCACGTCGGTATGCCAGATGGCGTTGTCGCGCACGTCGGTGACGGCGGTGTCGAGCACCAGTACTTCCGGCTGCTCGGGGATGTTCGGGTAGAGCGGGTGGATATGCAGGTCGCCGAAGTGCGCGGCGAAACGCGCCTGCTGCGGTGGCTCGATCGGCTGGGCGCGGAAGAACAGCACCTGGTGGGCCAGCAGGGCCTGTTCGATGGCTTGCTGGTCAGCGTCGGACAGCGGCTGGCGCAGGTCGATACCGCCGATGATGGCGCCCAGGGACGGGCTCAGGGGAGTGATATGCAGGGTCATAACGAAATCTCACAGCCAGGGTGAGGGAGCCGGCAGGCCGGCCCCCGCGAATCTAAGAACCTGTTTACGATTTCCTGTTCGTCGGCCATACCGCGTTAAAAACAGGCTCGGACTGCTCATTTACAGCTCGTAAACTCCGCGTCCTCGCCTGTTTTTGCCTTGTCTGGCTCTAGTCCAAAAAATCGTAAGCAGGTTCTAAGGGCGGGTCAGTGTGTCTGCCCGTGCCAGGGCACCAGTTTGCGTTGCAGGGCGCGCAGGCCGAGTTCCAGGGCGAAGGCGATCAGCGCGATCACCAGGATGCCGAGGATCACCACATCGGTGACCAGGAACTGCGCAGCCGACTGCACCATGAAACCCAGGCCGCGCTGGGCGGCGATCAGTTCGGCGGCGACCAGGGTCGACCAGCCGACACCGAGGCCGATGCGCACGCCGGTGAGGATCTCCGGCAGCGCGCCGGGCAGGATCACGTGGCGGATCAGCTGTGCCTGGGTGGCGCCGAGCGACTGCGCGGCGCGCAGCTTGGTCGGGTCGACATTGCGCACGCCGGTGGCGGTGGCGATGACGATCGGGGCGAAGATGGCGAGGAAGATCAGCAGCACCTTGGACAGCTCGCCGATGCCGCACCAGATGACGATCAGCGGCAGGTAGGCCAGCGGCGGGATCGGCCGGTAGAACTCGATCAGCGGGTCGAAGATGCCACGCACGATGCGGTTGCGACCGATGGCGATGCCCAGCGGAACCGCCAACAGTACGGCGGCCAGCAGGCCCAGGCCGATGCGGCCGAGGCTGGCGCCCAGGTGCTGCCACAGGCTGGCGTCCATGTAGCCTTCGCCGAGCAGGCGCCAGCCGCGGGCCAGCACCGCTTGCGGGCTGGGCAGGAACAGCGGCTCGATCAGGCCGACGGCGGTCACTGCCCACCAGGCGAACAGCACGCCGAACAGGCTCAGGCTGCTGATCGCCAGCAGGCTCAGGGGGCGTGCGGGGCGGGATGCGGGCACTACCAGTTTGCCCGGCAAGGGCAATTCGAGGCTGCTCATGCGCTTCTCCTCTGGCGTTCGGCGAAGACCTGGGCCAGCACGTGCTCGCGGGTCTCGATGAAACGGGGATCGGACTTGATCGAACGGGCGCTCTCGCCGCCGGCGTAGCGCTGGCCGAAGTCCAGGCTCAGGCGTTCGGCAACGCGACCGGGATTGGGCGCGAGCAGGATCAGGTCGGTGGCGAGGAATACCGCTTCCTCGATGTCGTGGGTGATCAGCAGCACCGGCTTGGCGGTGCGCTGCCAGACCTGCAGCAGCAGTTCCTGCATCTGTTCACGGGTGAAGGCGTCGAGCGCGCCGAAGGGCTCATCCATCAGCAGCACGCGCGGATCGGCGGCCAGCGCGCGGGCCAGGCCGACGCGTTGTTTCTGCCCGCCGGAGAGCTCCCACACCCGGCGCTGCTCGAAGCCGGCCAGGTCGACCAGGGCCAGCAACTCACGCGCCTTGGCTTCGCGTTGCGGACGCGGCACGCCGGCCAGTTCGAGGCCGAAGGCGACGTTGTGCAGCACGTTCTGCCAGGGCAGCAGGGCGTCGTCCTGGAACACCACGCCGCGCTCGGCGCTAGGGCCGTGCACGGGGCGCTGGTCGAGGCTGATGCTGCCGCTGCTGGGGCTGACGAATCCGGCGATCAGGTTGAGCAGGGTGGTCTTGCCGCTGCCGGAAGGACCGAGGGCCACCAGCAGTTGCTGTGGCCCGAGGGTGAGGGAGATGTCGCTCAGTACCGGCTCGGCCGTGCCGGGGTACTGTGCGCTGATGCGCTCCAGCTGCAATAAGGCCATGTTCGCGTGCTCGTTCAGGTGGGCCCACGCCCGGCTGGGCGTGGGCGGTGCAACGGTTACTTGATGTACTGGGCGCTGACGTAGGGCGAGTAGTCGCTCAACACGGCGTCGGCCTTGCCCTGTTCCTTGAGGAACAGCGCGGTGGCGGCGATGTCCTGCGCGGTCTTGCCGCCGAGCAGTTCGGCCTGGGCCGCTGCGTCGGGGAAGGCCGAGCCGGCCAGCAGCTCCGGCACGTCGGCCGGGTTGGAACCGGTGAGTTTGGCGATCTTCTGTACCGGCGCCGAATCGGCGGTCCACTGGTCCTTGTTCGCGGCGTAGTTGGCGAAGGCGTCGAGGCTGACCTTGGCGAAGCGGGCGAGCACTTCCGGATGCTTCTCGGCGAAGTCCTTGCGGGCTACCCAGACTTCGAAGGTCGGGGCGCCCCAGGTGCCGACTTCGGCGGCGTCGGTCAGCACCTTGCCGTCCTTCTTGATCTCACCCAGTGCCGGCGACCAGACAAAGGCGCCGTCGATGTCGCCACGCTTCCAGGCCGCAGCGATTTCAGCCGGATTCAGGTTGACGATGTGCACCTTGGCCGGGTCGATCTTCCAGTGTTTGAGCGCGCCCAGCAGGCTGTAGTGCGAGGTGGAGACGAACGGGGTGGCGATGGTCTTGCCAACCAGGTCGGCCGGGCTGTTGATCTTCGCGCCGTTGCGCACTACCAGCGCCTCGGCGGCGTTGATCTGTGCGGCGACGATGAAGGTCACGATCGGCAGGCCACGGGTGGCCGCGGCGGCCAGCGGGCTGGAGCCAAGGTTGCCGATCTGCACGCCGCCGGAGGCGATGGCGGTGACCACTTCGGCGCCGCTGTTGAAGCGGCGCCAGTCCAGCGACTGGCCAATGGCTTTTTCATAGGTGCCGTCGGCTTGCGCGACCTTGGTCGGGTCGATGCCGGTCTGGTAGCCGATGGTGATGTCGGCGGCCTGGGCGCTGAGCGTGGCGCCGCCGAGAATCAGGGCCGCCAGCAGGCGACGGGGGAATCCGAGAGTCATGGTGTGCTTCCTGTGCGGGGCGAGGCGGGCTGCACGGGCAGCCCGCAGTCGTGATCAGTTCTGAACGTATTGACTGCTGACGTAGGGCGCGTAGTCCGGCAGGACCGCGTCGACCTTGCCCTGCTCCTTGAGGAAGGCGGCGGTGTCGGTGATCGCCTGAGTGGTCGGCGCACCGAGCACGGTGGCCTGGTCGGCGGCCAGCGGGAACACGTTGCCTTGCAGCAGCAGCGGGATGTCTTCGGCCTTGGCGCCAGACAGCTTCACCACCTTGGCGATGTTGTCCTTGTCAGCCAGCCAGGCTTGCGGGTCCTGGCGGTAGCCGGCGTAGGCGTCGAGGGTGACCTTGGCGAAGGCGCGCACCACTTCCGGGTGTTTCTGCGCGAAGTCCTTGCGCACGATCCAGGCGTCGAAGGTCGGCGCGCCGAGTTTGCTCAGCTCGCCGGAGGTGATCAGCACCTTGCCGTTGGCCTTGGCCACGCCCAGCGCTGGGTCCCATACGTAGGTGGCGTCGATGTCGCCACGCTGCCAGGCGGCGATGATGGCCGGCGGCGCCAGGTTGAGGATCTGCACCTTGGCCGGGTCGATGTTCCAGTGCTTGAGCGCGGCCAGCAGGCTGTAGTGGCCGGTGGACACGAACGGCACGGCGATCTTCTTGCCGATCAGGTCTTGCGGGCCTTTGATGCCGGAGCCTTCACGGGCGACCAGGGCTTCGGCGGCGCCGATCTGGGTGGCGATGAGGAACGTCTGCACCGGCAGCTGGCGGGTGGCGGCGGCGGCCAGCGGGCTGGAGCCGACATAGCCGATCTGCACATCACCGGAGGCCACGGCGGTGATCACTTCCGCACCGCTGTCGAATTTGCGCCAGTCGATCTCGGACTTGCTGGCTTTTTCATAGGCGCCATCGGCCTGGGCGACTTTGGCCGGGTCGACGGTGGTCTGGTAGGCCACGGTGAAGTCGGCGGCGTGTGCGGCGAAACCGAGGCTGCTCAGGGTCAGTACGGTCAGCAGGCGGCGGGTAAAAGGAATACGGGTCATGGCAGCGCTCCTCAGCGTCAGGCAGGGCCGATAAGAGGAGGCCGAGCCACAGGACAGATTCGTTGTTCTGGGAAATGTCCGGTGGTCCGGTGAAGACAAGCTAAACGATCTAAAAACAATGAAATAAAGAATTTTTAGGCATTAGCTTATGAGTCGCGGCACTGAGCGACAGGGTGAGTCAGGCGGGGCGCGGGGTAAGCCTCAAATAGAACTGTATCGTATAAATAAATAATTTCTTATTCCTTAACATGCATGTGATCGGCACCTAGACTGCCCGGCATACAGCGCCAAGGAGGTCAGCATGCGCAGTCACACTCTCAGTTACCTGATCCTGCCGGGTTGGCAGGGTTCGCCGGACGATCACTGGCAAAGCCATTGGCAGCGCAACCTGCCGCATGCCAGCCGGGTCGAGCAGGCCGACTGGCAGCAACCGGACCCGCAAAGCTGGGTCGAGGCTGTCGAGCGGGCGGTCGCCGCCGCGCCGAACCCGGTGGTGCTGATTGCCCACAGCCTGGGCTGCGTCACCGTGGCGCGCTGGGCCGCGCAAGCGCCGCTGAGCTCGCTGCGCAAGGTGCGCGGTGCGTTGCTGGTGGCCCCGGCAGATGTCGAGCGCCCCGGTTGCCCCGAGGCCCTGCAGGGGTTCGCACCGATCTCCCGCGAGCTGTTGCCGTTCCCCAGCGTGCTGGTGGGTTCCGACAACGACCACGCCGCCAGTGCCGTACGTGCGCTGGAGCTGGCCCGCGACTGGGGCGCCCAGCCGGCGATCCTGCCAGGTGCCGGGCATATCAATGTGAAGTCCGGCCACCAGCGCTGGGAGCAGGGCTTCGTTTACCTCTATCGCCTGCAGCAGCAGGTGGAGCAGTTGCAGCGGCGCCGCGCATGACGCGCAGCCTTCGCCAGTGCCGTCATGGTTACGCGCCGCGGCGAATGCCGCGCCGTTATCAGGCACTGCCGAACGACAGTCGTTAGCGCCGGGCCCATCAGGGGCCCGGCCAGGAGAACAGAATGAGCCGTCCCCCCCATCCCGGTCAGCCGCTGCTGACCTTCCCCGAAGCCGATAAAAGCCCGCTGAGCATCCGCGCCAAGGCGCTGGTGTTCGTCGACCCGCGTTCGCGCCAGTTACGTCAGCAGGTGCAGGACCTGGCCGGCGGCGGTCAGGCGCTGCTGATCGTCGGCGAGACCGGTACCGGCAAGGAGTTGCTGGCCCGCCACGTGCACCGCGAAAGCGAGCGCGGCGGCCTGTTCGTCGCGGTCAACTGCGGCGCGATCAGCCCCACCTGGGGCGAGGCCGAGCTGTTCGGCCACGCTGCCGGGGCCTATTCCGGCGCGGCCAGCAGCCGTGCCGGCTGGTTTGGCTCGGCCAATGGCGGCACCCTCTACCTGGACGAGATCGGCGACCTGCCGCTGAGCCTGCAGGGCAAGCTGCTGGCCGCCCTGGAAACCCGCGAAGTGCTGCGCCTCGGCGCGCAGCAGCCGACTCCGGTGGATGTGCGCCTGGTCGCCGCCACCAGCATCGACCTGGCCCAGGCCGTGGCCGCCGGCAAGTTCAGCGAGCGCCTCTATCTGTACCTCAACGAAGGACGCCTGGAACTGCCGGCCTTGCGCGAGCGGCCGGGCGATGTGCTGCCGCTGGCCGAGTATTTCCTCGGCCTGTATACCCAGCGCCTGGGTTTGGAGATTCCGCAGATCAGCTTCGACGCACAGCAGGTGCTGGAGCTGTACGCCTGGCCGGGCAACACCCGCGAGCTGGAGAACATCATCCACTTCGCTCTGCTGGTCAGTAGTGGCGCGGAGATATTGCCGGAGCATCTCAACCTGCCCAGTGCCAGCGCCCAGCTGGCCCTGATCGAGCGGCAGCTGGCGCTGTTCAGTGCGCAGCAGCGGGAGCAGTTGCGTCAGCGCCTGGTGGCCGGAGTATCCACTGATGTGAGGTATGTAGAGTCGTAGGTTGAGCCGCGCAGCGGTGAAGCCCAACGGGTTCACGTCGCGCTAGGTCTGTTGGGCTTCGCTGCGCTCAACCGCAACCTACGGATTGAGCTGCTGAAGGCTCCAACGCTCCGCGTGGTAGCTGATCCTGTGGCGCTCTGCGCCAAAGCTGTGTCGGATGGCACAGCGCAGCGAGTGGACGCAGGAGCGTCGAGGGCTGCATTCCCACGCGGAGCGTGGGAACGATCAGTGCTCAGGAATACAGCGAAGGCGTCGGTGGCGTGCCGTTGATCACCCAGTTGCCGATATCGCGCACCTTGTAGTCCAGCGGGTCGTGCAGGGTGTGTACGCGCACGTTGCGCCAGAAGCGGTCGAAGCCGAAGTGCGAGGCGGTGGAGCGGGCGCCGAGGGCGTCGAACACCTGGGCGGTGATCTCCAGTGCGGCGCGTGCCGAGGCCACCCGTGCCTCGGCGATCAGCAGGGCCACTTCGCCCCGTTCGGCGGCGCCCAGGGCCGGTTTCTCCCAGGCCTGTTGCAGGCGTTCGGCAGCGTGTTCGGCCAGCAACAGGGCGCTGCGATATTGCAGCCATAGCTCGCCGTAGCGTTTCTGGATAAACGGGTCTTCGCCGGAGCTGGCGACATTGGCGCCGATCCACGGACGCGCCTGTTCGCGGGTATAGCGCAGCGCGCCGTCCAGCGCGCCCTGGCTGTTGCCCAGGTAGAGCTGGGTCAAAATCAGTTGCGACAGGCACACGCGCAGGCTGCTGCGCGGGCTCTGGCCGCCGGAGACGAGCAGCTCGTCGCGGTCGACGAAGACGTTCTCGAATTGCACCGTGCCGCTGTCGGTCTGGCGCTGGCCGAAAGCGTCCCAGTCATCGTTGACCGCCAGGCCTTCGCGCTGCGCCGGCAGCACCAGGAACACCCGGTCGCTGGCGCTGCGCCCGCGCGGCGCGCTGACCACCAGGGCGTCGGCGCCGAGGGCGCCGGAGCAGAAGGATTTGCGCCCGTTGAGTTCGTGGTGTTCCTCGCGCGCGCTGAGGCTCAGGCCGGTGTCGCGGCCGTTGGTGGCGTTGCCCCAGAACCAGCGCTCCTGCACCGAGCGCTGCAGCCAGTGGCGCTGCTGTTCGGCGCTGCCGTGCAGGAGGATGGTGGCCACCTGCAGGTGGTTGAATGCCAGCAGGTGGGCCAGCGAGCTGTCGGCGGCGGCCAGGTGACGGATGATCCGGTAGATCTCCGGCCAGGTGCGGCCCTGGCCGTCGTAACGTTGTGGAATGGCCTGGCTGAGCAGGCCGCTGTCGCGGATCAGTTCGCGTTCGGCACGGGCATGGCCGCCCAGTTTGTCGCGCTCGATGGCCGTGGCGGCAAGGCGTTTGGCCAGGCGCTCGACCTTGGCCGTGAGGTTGCCGAAGTCGGTGGGGAACAGGCGCGGGTCGAGCAGCGGTTCGGCATTGCGGTGCAGCGCATGCGCTTCAGCGGACATCGCCGGCCTCCGGCGTCCAGATGGCCACGGCGCGGGCATCGACCGCCTTGGGCAGCAGGCCGGCGGCGAAGAAGGCATCGGCGATCTTCTGCTGCTCGGCCAGGCTGCTGGCTTGTACGGCACGGACCTGGTAACTGCGGCGGGCGTTGGCCTGCTCGACGATGGACGGATCCAGGTTGCCCCATTGCGGGCCGAGGATTTTCGCCGCCTGGCGCGGATTGGCGCGCAGCCAGTCACCGGCCTTGACCAGTTCGCCATAGACCGCCTGCAGCACCTGCGGGTGCTCCCTGGCGAAGCGCGTGCTGGTCAGGTAATAGCGCTGGTAGCTGGCCAGCTCGTGGCCGTCGGCCAGGGTGCGGGTCGGCAGCTGGCGCTGGGCGCTGCTGAGGAAGGGTTCCCAGGTCACCCAGGCGTCCACCTTGCGGTTCTCGAAGGCGGCACGGCCATCGGCCGGGGTCAGGTAGGCCGGCTGGATATCGCTGAACTTCAGCCCGGCTTTGGCCAGCGCGGCGATCAGCAGGTAGTGGCTGCCGGCGGCCTTGGTCACCGCAATTTTCTTGCCTTTCAGTTCGCTCAGGCTGTGCAGCGGCGAGTCGTCGCGCACGATGATTGCCTGGGCGCCGGGCGAGGGCGCTTCCTGGGCGAAGTAGGCGAGTTGTGCGCCGGCGGCCTGGGCGAATACCGGCACGGTGTCGGCGACATCGGCCGAGAGGTCGACGTTGCCGACATTCAGGGCTTCCAGCAGCGGCTGGCCGCTGGCGAATTCGTGCCAGCTGATTTTGATGCCCTGCGCGGCCAGATTTTTTTCCAGGCTGCCCTGGCTCTTCAGCAGGCTGATCAGGGTGGAGGATTTCTGGTAGCCGATACGCAGCTCGGTTTGCGCTGGCGCGGGCAGCGCGATGCCCAGGCCGAGGGCGAGACTCAGGCCAAGCAGGGCGCGGCGGGAAAACGGAAGGGACATGGCAGACCTCTTGTATGGACGGCTCCGGCCAGACACGAGGCGGCGGAACACGGGAATGCTGCTGGGAAAGAAGGCAGTCCGGTGATCCGGTAGAGGCAAGTTATCCGATCTAAAAACAGGCCATCCAATACTTTTCAGGAATTAGCTTATGGAGGGCTTTATGACGGCTCTTATTCTTTTTTGTTTCAATAAAGTGAAAAACAATTCTTTTTAGGGATTAAAAAAATCCCCTAAATTGCAGCCCAAGCCGACAGCGGACCACCGCACCGAGCCAGATTCAGGGGCTCTCCTATCGCTAGCAGTACGGCACACAGCACGCCGGCCCGAGCCCCAGCCAATACGACATAAGAACAGCATCTGGAGCATCGAGCATGAACAAGTCTTCCCTGGCCCTGGCCGTTACCCTCGGCGTACTCGCCCAACAAGCCGGCGCCGCTGGTTTCATCGAAGACAGCAAGGCCACCCTCGGCCTGCGCAACTTCTACATCAACCAGGACACCCGTAACACCGACGCCAACACCCAGGAAGAATGGGGCCAGGGCTTCCAGTTCAACTACATCTCCGGTTTCACCGAAGGCACCGTCGGCGTCGGCGTGGATGCCATCGGTCTGCTCGGCGTCAAGCTCGACTCCGGTAAAGGCCGTCACTACAACCCGGACTCCAGCAAGTACAGCGGTACCGTGTTCCCCACCGACAGCGATGGC
Organism: Pseudomonas sp.; assembly: GCA_051646165.1. Classification (GTDB taxonomy): domain Bacteria; phylum Pseudomonadota; class Gammaproteobacteria; order Pseudomonadales; family Pseudomonadaceae; genus Aquipseudomonas. Next base: position 23,260 of record JBOFCR010000057.1, read on the forward strand.
CGCGCGGTAGATGATTTCAGCAGCGCTGGTGTGACCGGCAAAGTGCGCCTGTCGAAGACCGAAGGCCGCATCGGCACCCTGCAGCCGAAGCTGCCGGTTGTCACCTTCAACGACGGTCGCCTGTTGCCGCAGACCTTCGAAGGCGGCCAGGTTACCTCCAACGAAATCGACAACCTGACCCTCACTGCTGGCCAGCTGGAACACGCCAAGGGCCGTAGCTCGAGCAGCAGCGAAGGCCTGTCCATCGGTGGCGCCAACAACGCCCAGACCGGCCAGTTCAGCAACAAGTTCTACTACGGTGGTGCCGACTACAAGATCACCAAGGACCTGCTGGCGCAGTACTACTACGGCGAGCTGAACGAGTTCTACCGCCAGCACTTCCTCGGTCTGACCCACAACCTGGCCATCGGCCCGGGCGCGCTGAAGTCCGATCTGCGCTACTTCAAGAGCGACGCCGACGGCAAGAACGACAGTGTCTCGGGTCGTTCCGATGGTTATGTCAGCACCGGTTACTACGGTAACGGCATCACCAAGGGCGAAGTGGATAACGACACCTGGAGCGCCCTGTTCACCTACACCCTGGGTGGCCACGCGCTGAGCGCCGGTTATCAGGAAGTCTCCGGTGACAGCAACTTCCCGTTCCTCAACCAAGGTGATGGCGCCACCGCCTACCTGATCACCGACCGTCAGATCGGTAAGTTCCTCAGCGCCGGCGAGCGCACCTGGCTGGCCGAGTACGGCTACGACTTCGCCAAAGTCGGCGTGCCGGGCCTGAAGACCACCCTGACTTACCTGTCCGGCGACAACATCGACAGCGCCACTGGCGACAAGCAGGAATGGGAACGCGATCTGCGCATCGATTACACCCTGCAGGATGGTGCCCTCAAAGGCCTCGGCTTCTCCTGGCGTAATGCCAGCCTGCGCGGTAACGCGGCGGCTGACCAGGACGAGAACCGCCTGATCGTCAGCTACAGCCTGCCGATTCTCTGAGGCAGACCCCGGGCCGGCCAAGTGCCCGCCCGCAACGACTTCTATAGGTGGAAGCTATTTGCCGGGCCTTGTGTCCGGCATTTTTTGTCTGAAGCACTGACGGCCTCAGGCATGCTGCAGTAGCAGGACGGGTGAATCCCGCGAAAGCCCCTTCGTTCACTCCCTTGCATTCAGGTTTTGATTGCCGCTTCCCGCCCAGTCTGTCGGGCAGATTCCTTGCCGAACATGGCGATGAAGCAACGACCACGGCCAATCCCTCACCTGCCCGACAACCCCATGCTTCCGGGGACTGCCATGCAGATAATCGAGGTGCTGGCGCAAGTCGCGCTCATCATGAATAAGCTGCTCCCAGACGCGCGGCTGCCACAACGTGCCGCAGCCCTTGGTCATGCGCCGTTCATGCAGATATTCGGGCTGTATATAGGCGGGGCCACAGTTGAGGGTGACATGGCGCTTGATCAGGCGCCAGCGGGTGGAAAAGTCAGAGCCGCCTTCCGGCAGGGTCCAGATTGCATGCAGGTGATCGGGCAGCAGTACCCAGCAATCGATACGAAAGGGCAGGGTCTGGCGCACCAGGGTGAGACCCTCGCGCAGCGCGCTACGAATATCGGCGTTGGTCAGGATCGGTTGGCGGCGCGCGGAGTGCTTAGGGCGGAGGGCGACCCGCGGAAAACCCGGCCGGCCGAAACAAACTCCCGAATCTGGCTGAAACCGTGGTCTGTCCCCTATTACTATTCAGCACCATATATTTTCAAGAGGGCCGAGATGGAGAAATATAAGGCTTTCTCCATTGGTAGCAGTTAATGTGACCTCCCACTTGATGATATACAACCCAGCTCTTGCTTGCCTGCGCACTCAGACAAGGCAAAGCACTTGAGGCCGCCCATACCTCTATACCTGTATATCTATCCCAAGCATGTGGCCTGCTATTTTTCGATCCAAAAACTAGATCTTCATGAATACAGGCGAGACTAATGCTCACGTTTGCAGGATACAGCGTTACCCAACGACAAACTCCACTACTAGCAACCACACAAATAACACATCGGCCAGAGCTTAAGATAACGTCACTTTCATAAAACCTAACCCCGCTCATACATAAACCTAGTGTATCTACCCCAGCATCGGCAACTGCAGCGTGCAACGAATTTAGCTCAGAAATTATTATTGTATTTACAACGGCTCTTTCTTCAGGATCAATAATGGTCAGGGTGTCGCCACAAAGCACTGCGATAAAGCTACCATTATCAGCAACATGAATAACGCTTCCCCCGGCGCCTTCTACATCTTCCCTATTCGACGTATCCAATTCAAAAACAAAAGAAGAGTTTATTAGTGAAAAGACTGCAAAATTTTTAGAGCCTCGAACTCCATAACATAATCCATTACCAATCAACCTTACATGGTTCATGTCCATATCTATATGCCGAGCCACGTCCCAGGACTCAACATCTACAACATCATATCCTTTATGAGGAATACTTAAGGCATTTACGAGCCTGTAATAATATCCATCAAAAAAGAAACTCTGTGTCTCGGCACTCCAGCCATTAACCGAGAGATAGTCCTCGGTCTCAGTATATATCAGGGATAGATCACTTTTTCTGAAAACCGAATTCCCCCCTCCGCTAACGCATATATAACCATCGCAATCAATCAAAGAGCTGGCGGAATTCGATAAATTATTGTCATCATAAATAACATCTTCCATTCCGGAGAAATTATTAAGATCTACAGTTCTAAAGCAATAACTCAGAACGCTATCGGCTGAACAGTTTTTTTCATACCATATATAAAGATTGTCGCCCTCTAACAAACAGCTTGCAGCGTCACAGTTTTCTCCAGCTAAATAATATGTAGCTCTTTTGTCCGGCACACCACTCACATCAACGCCCTCTACTTGCTAAGCGGCTCGGCCACAAAAGCCCCGCATTGAAAGTAATGTCTTTTTTACAATAAAATTTCGTAAAGAATAATAAAAAAGGGGTAATAGGGACAGACCCCGCTTTCAGCCAGACTCGGGAGTTTGTTTCGGCCGGCCGGGTTTTCCACGGGTCACCCTCCGCCCGAGCGCACTCTCCACCTCTGCCGAAACCTTGGACTACCTAGCGCATAGTTCCCATTAGTGGCTGAGCGGATTTGATCTACCAAGCCAGGGTCAAGCTGATACCGAAAAAGCCCCCGATAGCCTCGCCCCATCTTCCTCGCCCAATGATTGGTACAAGGGATGACGCTCAATCAACGCAGATTGCTCAGCCTGGGCATTCACCCAATAACTCGACCACCTATATTCAGCCGGGTGCTCGACCATGCCAGCCCGCACCGGGTTCATCTCAATATACCGGTAGCAAGCGAGCACATATTTCCGTAGTGCGCCCCGAGAAGACTACCAGGCCCAGGAGAGTCGTGGTCTGTCCCCTATCAATGCGCGCGGGGTTCACTCGCCCTCCCGGTCGTAGGGCGGGTGAAACCCGCGTTGCCTACTCACCAGCGTCCACTTTCCCGTCAGCCGATTCGCCCCAGTCCAGCGGGTAAACACCTTGGCGGACATGGCGGTGAGACGACCAGGGCCAATCCCTCACCTGTCCGACAAGCCCATGTTTCAGCGGATTGCCATGCAGGTAGTCGAGATGCTGGCGCCAGTCGCGTTCATCACGAATCAGGTGCTCCCTGAAGCGCGGCTGCCACAACGTGCCGCAGCCCTTGGTCATGGGCCGTTTATGCAGATATTCGGGATGTATATAGGCGGAGCCACAGCTGCGGGTGACATGGCGCTTGATCAGGCGCCAGCGGGTGGAAAAGTCAGAATCACCTTCCGGTAGGGTCCAGATTGCGTGCAGGTGATCGGGCAGCAGCACCCAGCCGTCGATACGAAAGGGCAAGGCCTGGCGCACCAGGGATATCCCCTCGCGCAGCGCGCTACGAATATCGGTGTTGGTCAGGGTCGGTTGGCGGCGCGCGGTCACTACCGTGAAGAAGTAGCTGCCACCGGGAATGGCGGCGCGGCGGTAATAGGGCATCACAACATCCATGTTGTGTGGGGCGGGTCAGCGCAGTGTAGGTTGTTACGCGGGTTTCACCCGCCCTACGCACGTGGCGTGTCCGCCGCAGGGCGGGTGAAACCCGCGAAGCAACCACAAAATAGCCGTAATGCCGTTCACTTAAGGGAAGTGGTATCGCCAAGCGGGGTGTACCAGAGGCGCGGATCTGTGGTCTGACCCACATCAGTAGGTTGGTGTTGAGCGCAGCGAAGCCCAACAGATCCGGTGCAGGACTCGTTGGGCTTCGTCGCGCGGCTCCTCAACCCAACCTACGACTTACCCCCATGCAGCACGCTACAGCGGGCTGAAAAACAGGGGCCCGCAGCACGTCAACGGCTTAAGTGAACAGCATTACGGCACATGGCCGGGCTTTTTCATCTCAGGCGCTGCTTACTGCGCGGTGTAGATCTGGTCGAACACGCCACCATCCTTGAAGTGGGTGTTCTGGATCACCGGCCAGTCGCCGAAGGTCTTCACCACGTTGAAGAAGCTGACCTTGGGAAAGCGCTCGGCGAACTCGGCGAGGATCGCCGGGTTGCGCGGGCGCAGGTAGTTGTTGGCGGCGATGCGCTGGGCTTCGTCGGACCACAGGTACTTCAGGTAGGCCTCGGCTTCCTGGCGGGTGCCTTTCTTGTCGACCACCTTGTCGACCACGGCCACCGGTGGCTCGGCCTCGGCGGAGACGCTTGGGTAGACCACTTCGAAGCTGCCGCGACCGAACTCGCGGGCGATCATCTCGGCTTCGTTCTCGAAGGTCACCAGCACGTCGCCGATCTGGTTCTGGATAAAGGTGGTGGTGGCGGCGCGGCCGCCGGTGTCGAGGACCGGAGCCTGCTTGAACAGCTTGCCTACGAAGTCCTTGGCGGCCTTCTCGTCGCCGCCTTTCTCCAGCACGTAGCCCCAGGCCGACAGGTAGGTGTAGCGGCCGTTACCCGAGGTCTTCGGGTTGGGTACTACTACTTGTACGCCGTTCTTGAGCAGGTCCGGCCAGTCGTGCAGGCCCTTGGGGTTGCCCTTGCGCACGATGAATACGGTGGCCGAGGTGAACGGCACGCTGTTGTCCGGCAGGCGGGCGGCCCAGTCCTTGGGCAGCAGGCCGCCATTGTCGGCGAGGGCGTTGATGTCGGTGGCCATGTTCATGGTGATCACGTCGGCGGGCAGGCCGTCGATCACTGCGCGTGCCTGTTTGCTCGAACCGCCGTGGGACATCTGGATCTCCAGCGGCTTGTTGCCCTCAGCCTGCCAGTGCTTCTGGAAGGCGGCGTTGTAGTCCTTGTAGAAGTCGCGCATCACGTCGTAGGAGACGTTGAGCAGGCTAGCAGCCTGGGCGCTGGAGGCCAGCAGCAGGCTGGCGGCGAGCAGGGAGGAGGGCAGTAGGCGTTTCATTACGCGTCCTTTGAATGAGGTGTGTGGCGACTATAAGAGCGGTTTTTTATTCTTTGAAAGAATAGTTAGTTAAGTGCTTATGCATTTATCTGCTCGTTGCCTGGGGCTGTGGTTGTGCGTGGCGCGGCTTGCTTGGTTCTAAAAGTTATAAATAAATCATTATTTATTCTTTTTAATCCTTTCTGATCCTGAGCATAGTGAGCGCCACGCAACGAACCTCTTCTGAAGGAGCAGCAGCATGAGCATCCGCCTGGGCGACATCGCCCCCGACTTCGAGCAGGACTCCAGTGAGGGTCGCATCCGTTTCCACGAGTGGCTGAACAACGGCTGGGCCGTGCTGTTCTCCCACCCCGCCGACTTCACCCCGGTGTGCACCACCGAGCTGGGCTTTACCGCCAAGCTCAAGGACGACTTCGCCAAGCGCGGCGTCAAGGCCATTGCCCTGTCCGTGGACCCGGTCGATTCGCACCTGCGCTGGATCGACGACATCAACGAAACGCAGAGTACCCGGGTCAACTTCCCGATCATTGCTGACGCCGATCGCAAGGTTTCCGACCTCTACGACCTGATCCACCCCAACGCCAACGACACCCTGACTGTGCGCTCGCTGTTCATCATCGACCCGAACAAGAAGGTGCGCCTGATCATCACCTACCCGGCCAGCACCGGCCGTAACTTCAACGAGATCCTGCGGGTGATCGACTCCCTGCAGTTGACCGACAGCCACAAGGTCGCCACGCCGGCCAACTGGGTGGACGGCGATGAAGTGGTGATCGTGCCGTCGCTGAAGGACGAGGACGAGATCAAGCAGCGCTTCCCGCTGGGTTACCGCGCGGTCAAGCCATACCTGCGCCTGACCCCGCAGCCGAACAAGTAAGGGCCGGTCATGCATGTAGTTCTGCTGTCCGGCAGTCCCTCGGCGCGTTCGCGCACCGAAGTGCTGCTGGAGCATGTCAGCCAGCGCCTGCGCGAGCAGCGGGTCGAAGTGACCCTGCTGCGGGTGCGTGACTTCCCGGCTGACGACCTGTTGTTCGCCCGCTTCGAAAGCGCCGCGGTGCAGCAGCTGCAAGCCGTGGTAGCCAGTGCTGACGGCCTGGTGGTGGCGACGCCGGTGTACAAGGCCTCGATCACTGGCGCGCTGAAGGTATTGCTCGATCTGCTGCCGGAGCGTGCCTTGGCGCACAAGGCGATCCTGCCGTTGGCCAGTGGTGGCAGCCCGGCGCATCTGCTGGCCGTGGATTACGCGCTGAAGCCGGTACTGGCGGCGCTGAAAGCCCAGGAAATGCTGGCCGGGGTGTTCGCCGTCGACAAACAAATCGCTTATGCGCAAGGCGACCAGCCAGCGCAACTGGACAGCGAACTGGTCGAGCGCCTGGACGAGTCGGTGGAGCAGTTGCTCGCCGCCTTGGCCCGCCGCCCGCAACCGATTGACCCGAACCTGTTGAACGACCGGCTGGTGAATGCCCGCTGGAGTATTTGAATCCGTAGGGCGGGTGAAACCCGCGGGTTTCACCCGCCCTACACAGCAACACCCCGCCTTACTCGCCCGCCAACGGGCAAGCAGGTAGCCAACCAAGAAACCACAGCAAAGGAGAGCGCCATGCGCACTATCACTTTGCGTCGGAGCCTGGTCGCCCTGTTTGCCGCGGCCATTTCCTTCGGCGCCATTAGCCAAGCACAAGCCGAGACCCTGCGTATCGGTTATCAGAAATACGGCACCCTGGTGCTGCTCAAGGCCAAGGGTACGCTGGAGAAGCGCCTGGCCGAGCAGGGCGTGACGGTGCAGTGGACCGAGTTCCCGGGCGGCCCGCAGCTGCTCGAAGGCCTCAACGTCGGCTCCGTGGACTTCGGCGTCACCGGTGAAACCCCGCCGGTGTTCGCCCAGGCCGCCGGTGCCGACCTGCTCTACGTGGCCCACGAGCCGCCAGCGCCGACCGGCGAGGCGATCCTGGTGCCGAAGGGCTCGTCGATCAAATCGGTCGCCGAGCTGAAGGGCAAGAAAGTCGTGCTGAACAAGGGTTCCAACGTGCACTACCTGCTGGTGCGTGCCCTGGAAGATGCCGGCCTGAAATACAGCGACATCCAGCCCGTGTACCTACCGCCAGCCGATGCCCGCGCCGCCTTCGAGCGTGGCAGCGTCGATGCCTGGGTGATCTGGGACCCCTTCCAATCTGCCGCCGAACACCAGCTGCAAGCCCGCAGCCTGCGTGATGGCAGTGGCCTGGTCGACAACCACCAGTTCTACCTGGCTACCCGTCCGTACGCCGAGAAAAACCCGCAGGTGATCAACGTACTGATCGAGGAAATCCGCGGTGTGGGCGAATGGGTCAAAGGCAACGTGAACGAGGCCACCGCCCAGGTCGCCCCGCTGATCGGCCTGTCGCCGGAAATTACCCGCCAGGCCGTTGAACGCCAGGGCTACGGTGCTCAGCTGATTACCCCGGACGTGATCACTGCCCAGCAGAAGATTGCCGACACCTTCACCGACCTCAAGCTGATCCCCAAGAAGCTCAGCATCAAGGACGTGATCTGGACCCCGCCAGCCAAGCTGGCCCAGCAGTAACCGCCTGTCCCGACCACGGGAACGTAGCAACCCCGGCCGCCTGAGGCCGGGGAAGCGCCCCTGAATATCCAAGGAGACCACTCCATGAGTCTGAACATTTTCTGGTTCCTGCCCACCCACGGCGACGGCAAGTACCTCGGCACCAGCGAAGGCGCCCGCGCCGTCGACCACGGCTACCTGCAACAGATCGCGCAGGCCGCCGACCGCCTCGGTTTCGGTGGCGTACTGATTCCCACCGGGCGTTCCTGCGAGGACTCCTGGCTGGTCGCCGCTTCGCTGATCCCGGTGACGCAACGCCTGAAATTCCTCGTCGCCCTGCGCCCCGGGATCATTTCCCCGACGGTCGCCGCGCGTCAGGCCGCGACCCTCGATCGTCTGTCGGGTGGCCGCGCGCTGTTCAACCTGGTGACCGGTGGTGATCCGGAAGAACTGGCCGGTGACGGCCTCAATCTGTCCCACGCCGAACGCTACGAAGCCTCGGTGGAGTTCACCCGTATCTGGCGCCGCGTGCTTGAAGGCGAAACCGTCGATTACGACGGCAAACACATCCAGGTGAAGGGTGCCAAATTGCTTTACCCGCCGATCCAGCAGCCGCGTCCGCCGCTGTATTTCGGTGGTTCCTCGGATGCTGCCCAGGACCTCGCCGCCGAGCAGGTCGAGCTGTACCTGACCTGGGGCGAGCCGCCGGCCGCCGTGGCCGAGAAGATTGCCCAGGTGCGTGAGAAAGCCGCAGCCCAGGGCCGCGAAGTGCGCTTCGGCATCCGCCTGCACGTGATCGTGCGCGAAACCAACGCAGAGGCCTGGGCCGCTGCTGACAAGCTGATCGCCCATGTCGACGACGACACCATTGCCCGTGCTCAGGCTTCCCTGGCGCGCTTTGACTCGGTCGGCCAGCAACGCATGGCCGCCCTGCACGGCGGCAGCAAGGACAATCTGGAAGTCAGCCCCAACCTCTGGGCCGGCGTCGGCCTGGTGCGTGGTGGTGCCGGTACGGCGCTGGTCGGCGACGGCCCGACCGTGGCCGCGCGGATCAGGGAGTACGCCGACCTGGGCATCGACACCTTCATCTTCTCCGGCTACCCGCACCTGGAAGAGTCGTATCGGGTCGCCGAGCTGCTGTTCCCGCATCTGGACGTCAACCGGCCGCAGGTACCCGAAGGGCGCGGCTATGTCAGCCCGTTCGGCGAGATGGTGGCCAACGATATTTTGCCCAAGGCGGCATCGGCCAGCTGAGTGCGAGGGGGGCGGCACAACCGTCCCCAGCCCTGGTAACTGCAACGAATTGAAGGAAGGAGCGTTGAGCATGTCGACGCAAACGCTACATAAAATCGGCCTGCGCCTGGCGCCATGGGCCCTGCCACTGGCCCTGCTGGCGGCCTGGCAGATCGCCGTGGTCGCCGGTCTGCTGTCCACCCGCATCCTGCCGGCGCCGAGTGCAGTGATCGAGGCCGGCTGGGCGCTGCTGCAGAGCGGCGAAATCTGGACCCACCTGGCCATCAGCGGCTGGCGCGCCGGCATCGGCTTCGCCATCGGCGGCGGTATCGGCCTGGCGCTGGGCTTTATCACCGGCCTGTCGAAATGGGGCGAGCGCCTGCTCGACAGCTCGGTGCAGATGATCCGCAACGTGCCGCACCTGGCGCTGATCCCGCTGGTGATCCTGTGGTTCGGTATCGACGAGAGCGCGAAGATCTTTCTGGTCGCCCTCGGCACCCTGTTCCCGATCTACCTCAACACCTACCACGGCATCCGCAACGTCGATCCGGCCCTGGTGGAAATGGCGCGCAGCTATGGCTTGTCCGGCTTCGCCCTGTTCTGGCAGGTGATCCTGCCCGGCGCGTTGCCGTCGATCCTGGTCGGCGTGCGCTTCGCCCTCGGCTTCATGTGGCTGACCCTGATCGTCGCCGAGACGATTTCCGCCAGCAGTGGCATCGGCTACCTGGCGATGAACGCCCGCGAGTTCCTGCAGACCGACGTGGTGGTCCTGGCCATCCTGCTCTACGCGGTACTCGGCAAGCTGGCGGATGTTGCCGCCCGTGGTCTGGAACGTGTGTGGCTGCGCTGGCACCCGGCCTACCAGGCCAAGGCAGGTGGCCAATGAGCGCCCTGCACAGCATTCGCCAGGGCATTCCCCTGGCCATCGAAGGCATCCGCAAATCGTTTGGCGAGCGTCAGGTACTGAGCGATATCGACCTGCACATTCCGGCCGGCCAGTTCGTTGCCGTGGTCGGTCGCAGTGGATGCGGCAAGAGCACCTTGCTGCGCCTGCTGGCCGGACTGGATGCGCCGAGCGGCGGCCAGCTGCTGGCCGGCAAGGGCCCGTTGTCCGCCGCCCGTGAAGACACCCGGTTGATGTTCCAGGACGCGCGGCTGCTGCCGTGGAAGCGCGTGATCGACAACGTCGGCCTGGGTCTGTCCGGCGACTGGAAACCCAAGGCCCGCGAAGCGCTGGCCGCCGTAGGCCTGGCTGACCGCGCTGGTGAGTGGCCGGCGGCGCTGTCCGGCGGACAGAAGCAGCGTGTGGCCCTGGCCCGTGCACTGATCCACCAACCGCGCCTGCTGCTGCTCGACGAGCCGCTCGGGGCGCTGGATGCGCTGACCCGTATCGAGATGCAGCAACTGATCGAACGCCTGTGGCAGCAGCATGGTTTCACCGTACTGCTGGTTACCCACGACGTCAGCGAGGCCGTGGCCATCGCCGACCGGGTAATTCTGATCGAAGACGGTGAAGTCGGTCTCGATCTGCAGGTCGACCTGCCGCGTCCGCGGCAGCGTGGCTCGGTGCGCCTGGCTGCGCTGGAGGCCGAAGTACTTAACCGTGTGCTGGCGCTGCCCGAACTGCCGCCGCAACCGGAACCCGTTTCACCCCTGCCCACGCAATTGCGCTGGGCCCTGTAATCCCACGACTTCATCCCCCGTATCAAGGAGCAAGACCATGACTATCAAAGCCATCAACGTACGCAACCAGTTCAAAGGCACCATCAAGGAAATCGTTCTGGGCGACGTGCTGTCGGAAATCGACGTGCAGACCGCTTCCGGCATCGTTACCTCGGTGATCACCACCCGTTCCGTGCGTGAGCTGGAGCTGGGCGTGGGCAGCGAAGTGATTGCCTTCGTCAAATCCACCGAAGTCTCGATCGCCAAGCTCTGAGAACCTATTTACGATCTCCTGTCCGTCGGCCATACCGCGTTAAAAACAAGCTCGGCAAGCCGCTTGCGGCTAACGCGCTTCAGCGCGACCCGAAGGGCGAGCGGAGCGAGTCATGCTCATTTACAGAACGTAAACTCCGCTTCCTCGCTTGTTTTTGCCTTGTCTGGCTCTAGTCCAGAAGATCGTAAACAGGTTCTGAGCCGTGCCGGTGCCGCAGCTGTTTCGCCGGTTCTGAGTCAGGCGCGTCGACGCGCGCCAGGCCAGATCCGGTTGCGGTTCTGCAAGTGTGGAAAGGTTGTCGGCAATACGCAGATACGCGCCATTGCGGCGCGTGCGTCGATTTCCCGCTGGCCGGCTCTGGCGCAGGAATGGGCAAGCCCGCATTATAGGTAAGGCAGTACAAGTGTAAGCTCAACTCAACACTGTGCTGGTTTTATCCAGGCGCATAAGGATAATGCCCATGGGCCCGTGGTTCGGGCCGGCGTCTACATCCCTGCGAGGCAACACCATCCATGTGGTACAACGGCTTTCTCGATCTGTCGGTCTGGCAACTCATCGCCGTGACCCTGGTGATGACCCATATCACCATCGTCAGCGTCACCGTCTATCTGCACCGCTACTCGGCGCACCGCGCGCTGGAGCTGCACCCTGCGCTCAAGCACTTCTTCCGTTTCTGGCTGTGGATGACCACCGGCCAGAACACCCGCGAGTGGACTGCCATCCATCGCAAGCACCACGCCAAATGCGAAACCGTCGATGACCCGCACAGCCCGGTGATCAAGGGCCTGGGCACCGTGCTGCGTACCGGCGCCGAGCTTTACCAGCAGGAAGCCAAGAACCAGGACACCCTGCGTATCTACGGCAAGAACTGCCCGGAAGACTGGATCGAGCGTAACGTCTACAGCCGCTTCCCCATGGCCGGCATCGTTGCCATGGCGGTAATCGACCTGGCCCTGTTCGGCGTGCTCGGCATGACCGTCTGGGCGATCCAGATGATGTGGATTCCGGTGTGGGCGGCGGGCGTGATCAACGGCCTCGGCCATGCCGTCGGCTACCGCAACTTCGAATGCCGCGACGCCGCCACCAACCTGGTGCCCTGGGGCATCCTGATCGGCGGTGAAGAGCTGCACAACAACCACCACACCTACCCCAACAGCGCCAAGCTGTCGGTGAAGAAGTGGGAGTTCGACATGGGTTGGGCTTGGATCCAGCTGTTCAGCTTCCTGCGCATGGCCAAGGTGCAGCGCGTCGCGCCGATCGCCCACCGCGTGGAGGGCAAGCGCAGCCTGGACATGGACACCGCCATGGCCATCCTCAACAACCGTTTCCAGATCATGGCGCAGTACCGCAAGCTGGTCATCGCACCGCTGGTCAAGCAGGAGCTGGCCAAGGCCGACGAGTCGGTGCGCCATCAGTTCCGCCGCGCCAAACGCCTGCTGTCGCGCGAGACCAGCCTGCTCGACGAGACGCACCAGGCGCGCATCGCCGCCATGCTCGAGCAGAGCCAGGCGCTCAAGGTGATCTACGAGAAGCGCATCGCCCTGCAGCAGATCTGGGCCAAGACCAGCAGCAACGGCCACGACATGCTCGAAGCGATCAAACAGTGGGTGAGCGAGGCCGAGGCCAGCGGCATCCAGTCGCTGCGCGAGTTCGCCGAGCAGCTCAAGAGCTACTCGCTGCGCCCGGCCAACGCCTGAGTCGCAACGCTGTGAAAGAGCCCGCCACTTGGCGGGCTTTTTCATGGCTATGTAGCCATTATGTGTTGCCTGGGTTTTGCCAGGTATGGATCGCCCGCAGGTCAGGCAACTCCCGTAGGTTGGCGTTGAGCGCAGCGAAGCCCAGCAAGCCCAGCGCAGGTCTCGTTGGGCTTCGTCGCGCTGCTCCTCAACCCAACCTACGGCTTTAGCTGGGGCATAGCCTTTCATGGGCGGCGCTTGGCAATGCCTGTAACTGCATGTTTCGCCGCCTGCGTCCGGCTGCTAGAGTCGGGCGCACTGCAGTCAGTCGTCTGCAGACGTCATCCCAGGGAGGGGGCAGGCATGCCACACCAGAGCATTACCTGGCGCGATCAACTGCGCTATCGCTTCGAGAACACCCTGTCCAGGGGGCCGATCGCCATTATCGGCTGGTTGGGCCTGGTCTCCTCCCTGGTGGTGCTGCTGGCCACCGCGCTGCTGATGCTACTGCACGTGGCCAGCGACCCGAGCGATCCGGGCAGCCAGCTGGGCTTCGCCGAAGGCGCCTGGCAGAGCCTGATGCATGCCATCGACAGCGGCAACCTGGCCGGCGACCAGGGCTGGCACCTGCGCGTGCTGATGCTGCTGGTCACCCTTAGCGGCATCTTCATCGTCAGTATTCTCATCGGTACCATCACCTCCGGCCTGGAGGCGCGCCTGGCCGAGCTGCGCAAGGGCCGCTCGCGGGTGATCGAGAGCCAGCACACGCTGATCCTCGGCTGGTCGGGCAAGGTCTACTCGATCATCGGCGAGCTGCTGATCGCCAACGAAAACCAGAAGCAGCCGCGCATCGTCATCCTCGCCGACCGCGACAAGGTGGAGATGGAAGACGACATCCGCGCCAAGTTCCCCAGCACCGGCAATACGCGGATCATCTGCCGCCGCGGCGACCCGCTGGACCTGGATGACCTGGAAGTGGTCGACCCGCACAGCGCACGCTCGGTGATCGTGCTGGCGCCGGAGATCGACAATCCGGACATCCATGTGATCAAGAGCGTGCTGGCGCTGACCAACAACCCCAATCGCAAGGCCGAGCCGTACCACATAGTCGCGGAGATCCGTCACGCGCGGAACCTCGAGGCGGCGGCCCTGGTCGGCGGCGACGAGGCGCTGTTCGTCCAGGGCGAAGACCTGATCGCCCGTGTTACCGCGCAGACCTGCCGGCAGTCCGGCCTATCGGTGGTGTACACCGAATTGCTGGATTTCGACGGTGCGGAAATCTACTTCAAGGAAGAACCGGCTCTGGTCGGCAAGACCTTCCGCGAGGCGCTGGTGGCCTACGAAGACTCGGCGGTGATGGGCATCATGCGCGCCAACGGCGAGCCGCTGATCAACCCGCCGATGGACACCCGCCTGGCCCGGGGCGACCTCATCATCGCCATCAGCGAGGACGACGACACCCTGGTGCTGGCCGCCGAGGCGCCCGCCGCGCCGGACAAGCGGGTCATCGTGCAGGGCGCCCGCAGCGAGCCGCAGCCCGAGCGCACGCTGATCCTCGGCTGGAACGAGAAAGCCGCGGCGATCATCCGCGAGCTGGACAACTATGTGGCGCCCGGTTCGGACGTGGTGGTGGTGGCCCAGTGCGAGGGCGCCCGTGAGGAAGGCCAGGCCCTGGCCAAGCGCCTGCAAAACCAGGGGCTGAAGTTCTCCGCCAGCGACATCACCAGCCGCGCAGTGATCAATGCCCTGCGCGTCAGCGAGTTCAACCACATCATCCTGCTCAGCTACACCCACCTGCCGATGCAGGAAGCCGACGCCAAGACCCTGATCGCCCTGCTGCACCTGCGCAACATCGCCGAGCAGAGCGGCAAGCTACTGGCTATCGTCAGCGAGATGATGGACCTGCGTAACCGCGCCCTGGCCGAGGTGGCCAAGGCCGACGATTACATCGTCAGCGACAAGCTGGTCAGCCTGATGCTCTCGCAGCTCTCGGAGAACAAGGGCCTGGACCGGGTATTCCGCGTGCTGTTCAGCGCCGAGGGCGCAGAGATCTACATCCGGCCTATCAGTGACTACGTCAAACCCGGCGTGCCGGTGGACTTCTATACCCTGATCGAGGCCGCCGCCCAGCGCGGCGAAACCGCCATCGGCTACCGTCGCGTGGCCCTGGCCAACGACAAGGAGCAGGGATACGGGGTCAGGTTGAACACCCTGAAGCGCGAGAAGATCACCTTCGAGGCACGCGACCAGATTGTCGTGCTGGCCGAGGACTGACCGATAGCGCAACGCAGAAGCCCGCCGATTGGCGGGCTTCTGCGTTATGGCAGCAGTTTTTGCGCCGCTGAAAATAGTCTGGCGGATGGCTCAAGGAACATTCATGGCGCGCCGATAGATTTTTGCCATATCGCGCAATATTTTCCCGCCTATGCTCAACCATGTTTGCTCATGGATCAGAGGTGCTCATGTTCGGTTCCGCTTCCCGCAACGCGTTGCAGCAGTGCCAGGCCCAGCTTGCCGTCAGCCATCAGACGCTGGATGCCATCCGCCAGACCATGGCGCTGATCGAGTTCTCCCCGCAGGGCGAGATCCTCGACGCCAACGAACCGTTTCTGGCGACCGTGGGCTACCGCTTGGATGAGTTGCGTGGCCAGCATCACCGGATGTTCTGCGCCAAGGATCTGCTGGCCAGCCCGGCCTACGCGCAGTTCTGGCAGCGCCTGGGTAATGGCGAGAGTTTCAGCGATCGCTTCATGCGCGTGGCCAAGGGCGGCCGGGAAATCTGGCTGGAGGCCAGCTACCTGCCGGTGCGCGATGCTTCCGGGCGAGTCGCCAGGGTGATCAAGGTGGCCACCGACATCACCGCCCAGGTGCATGCCGAGCATCAGCACGAGAGTCTGCTCAACGCGATCAACCGCTCGATGGCGGTGATCGAGTTCAACCTCAAGGGTGAGGTGATCACCGCCAACGACAATTTCCTGCAGACCATGGGTTACCGCCTGGAGGAAATCCGTGGCAAGCACCACAGCCAGTTCTGCGACCACGAGGAAACCCACGGCGACGGCTACCGGCGCTTCTGGCAGCGGCTTAACCAGGGCGAGTACATTTCTGACCGCTTCAAGCGCATCGCCAAGGGCGGCCGGGTGGTGTGGCTGCGCGCCACCTACAACCCGCTGTACGACGCCACCGGCCAGCTGTACGGGGTGGTCAAGTTCGCCAGCGACATCACCTCCCAGGTCGAGCACCGCGAGGCCGAAGCGGCGGCCGCGCAGCTGGCCTTCGTCAGCGCGCGGGAAACCGACTCCAGCGCGGTCGCAGGGGCCGGTACGGTCGAGGAGGCGGTGCAGATGGTGCGCGGCATCGCCGAAGAGCTGGGCCAGGTGGCCGGCAAGGTCGGCGCGCTCAGCGAGCAGTCCGAGCGTATCAGCAGCATCGTCCAGGTGATCCGCGGGATCGCCGAGCAGACCAACCTACTGGCCCTCAACGCGGCCATCGAGGCGGCGCGGGCCGGCGAGCAGGGGCGCGGCTTCGCCGTGGTCGCCGATGAGGTGCGCAACCTGGCGGCACGTACCAGCCAGGCCACGGTAGAGATCAACGAGGTGGTGCGGCTCAACCACGAGCTGGCCCAGCAGGCAGTCAGCGGCATGGATGGCAGCAAGAGCAAGGCCGAAGAGGGTGTGCAACTGGTCAACCGCGCCGGCGAGGTGATGCAGTCGATCCGCAGCGAGGCGCAGCGCGTGGTGGATGCTATCGGCCAGTTCACCGAGGCCATGCAGGACTGAGTGCGGTGTTTGCGCCGGAATGAAAAGCCCGCCGATTGGCGGGCTTTTTCGTTTGATCGTTCCCACGCTCTGCGTGGGAATGTCGCTACAGATACTCTGCGTCCGCGGATCAGGCTGTCGCGCTGGAGCGTGGCAACCAGCGCACCGAGAGTTCAGCCCCGTTGCGGTGCCGGCTGTTGCTGGGTAATGCAGTGGATATTGCCGCCGCCGAGGAGGATCTCGCGGCCCGGCACCATCACCACGCGGTGCTCGGGGAACACGCGCTGGAGGATGGTGCGGGCTTCCTCGTCCTTGGCGTCGTCGAAGCTCGGCGCGACGATGCCGCCGTTGACGATCAGGAAGTTGACGTAGGAGCCGGCCAGACGCACCTCGGGGCTGCGCTCCTGGCTGCCGGCGACCAGGTCGACGTCCGCGCATTCGGCGGCGGTGGCGTGGATCGGCCCGGGGATCGGCATCTTGTGCACTACCAGTTGGCGACCCTTGGCGTCGCGGGCGCTTTCCAGCACGCGCATGGCGGCCTGGCAGCGCGGGTAGTTGGGGTCGCCCGCGTCGTCGGTCCAGGCCAGCAGCACTTCGCCGGGACGCACGTAGCAGCAGAAGTTGTCGACGTGGCCGTCGGTCTCGTCGTTGAACAGGCCGTCCGGCAGCCAGATCACCGTGTCGATGGCCAGGTGCTCGTTGAGGATCTGCTCGATCTGCTCGCGCGACAGGTGCGGGTTGCGGTTGCGGTTGAGCAGGCATTCCTCGGTGGTGATCAGAGTGCCTTCGCCGTCGACGTGGATCGAGCCGCCTTCGAGCACGAAGTCGTCGGTGCGGTAGCGGTCGCAGCGCTCGATTTCGAGGATCTTGCTGGCCACCTGGTCGTCGCGGTTCCACGGCGCGTACAGGCCGCCGTCGAAGCCGCCCCAGGCGTTGAAGGTCCAGTCCACGCCGCGTACTTCGCCACTGCCATTGGTGACGAAGGTCGGCCCGGTGTCGCGCACCCAGGCGTCGTCGGTGCTGATCTCGACCAGGCGGATGTTGCCGTGGTCGAGGCGCGCGCGGGCATTCTCGTACTGGCCGGCAGACACGCAGACGGTCACCGGCTCGAATTCGGCGATGGCCTTGGCCACGGCTGTGAAGGCGGCCTGCGCCGGCTTGCCGCCGAGGCGCCAGTTGTCCGGGCGCTCGGGCCAGACCATCCAGGCCTGGCTGTGGGGTTCCCACTCGGCAGGCATGCGGAAGCCATCGGCGCGTGGGGTGCTAGTGAGGGTGGTCATCGGAGCTACCTATGCAGTGTGCGGTCGTAGGGCGGGCGCAGCCCGCGATTGCAAGGTCGCGGGTTGCACCCGCCCTACGGGGATGGCGTCAGGATTCGAGGGTGCCGTCGAGGGTCTTAAATGGGGCGTACAGGTTCGGACGGCGGTCACGGAAGCTGTCCCAGGAACAGGTCATCTGGGTGGCGGCGATGATAACGGTACGCGACATGGAACACCTCGCAGGAGCATGAGAGGGTCATCTGACACTAGCAGAGACCCATGACGATGCCGTGGCTTCGTTAGCGGATGTTCAATTTATATCCGATAAAAATCGATATAGGAAGGTGGTATTTTCATATTTACCCTATTTATTCGATTTTTATCGAATAAATATCTGGATAAATCAGTCTGTGAATCAGCTCAGCGGTGCGGGGCGCTTGGGCAGGCCGACCGGCAGATAGAGGCCGACATAAGCATCGAACACACGCATGCCTTCCTCGGCCATGCGTGGGCTGATCTCGCCGTGCAATTGCATCGAGCGGGCGTAGACGCGGTCGCCCAGTTCCATGGCCAGGGCGAACACGTCGACATCCGCCGGCAGTTGCGGCAGGGGGAAGTGGCGCTCGAACAGGGCCTGCATCAGGCGTCCCAGCTCGAGGTCGTGCTGGCGGTCGGCCTGCACCACTTCGGCCAGCCCGTGCTGGGCCAGGATCAGCTGGCGCGCGGCATTGTCGCCGGCATAGATGGCCAGCATGCGCTCCTCGACGATGCGCGACAGGTCGCGCCAGTCGTGCAGGCTGTCGTGGCTCACCGGCTGCTGCAGGCAGGCGCGGAAGGCGGCGTGGATATCGGCGGTCAGCGCTTCCAGCAGGGCCGGTACGCTGGCGAAGAAGTGGTAGACGGAGGAGGGCGGGATGGCGGCGCGCTCGGCCACGCTGTAGATCGACAGGCCACTGAAGCCTTGCTCGCTGAGCAGCTCGCGCGCCGCATCGAGAATCACCGTGATGCGGGCCTGGCTGCTGGCGCGGGGTTTGCGTGATGTGGCGATGCGCGTCATGCCGCTCTCCTGTCCGTGGGAGGCGCTATTGGACGCCAGACGGACGGGGGAGGCAAGCAGTGTTGGGCCGCTGTTTTGCAGGCTGCGCAAGCCGCCACATGCTGGCGGCTTGCAGCGCGGTTATTGCGCGTTCTTGACCAGTTGCTGGCCGCTCGCCGAGCCCATGCGGAACTCTTCCCAGACCTGGTCGCGGGTGTCGGTCAGCTTGTCCGGCAGGGTGTCGAGGGCAGCCAGGCGGCGCTTGGTATCGCGATCCGGGTACAGGCCCGGTTGCTCGCGCAGCTCCGGAGACAGGAACTGGCGCGCGTCGGCATTGCCGTTGGGGTAGAGGGTTTCGGTGGTGATCAGCGCGGCGACCTTGGGCTGCATCAGGTAGTCGATGAAACGATGGGCGAGATCAGCACGGCGCGCCGAGCTGGGGATCACCAGGTTGTCTATGAACAGTACCGAGCCCTCCTGCGGTACCACGAAGCGTACCGGCTGGCCGGCCTGGGCGGCGGCGAGGGCATCGCCGACCCAGGCCACGGCGACGCACAGGTCGCCCTTGTTGAGGTCTTCGATATAGCGCTCGCTATCGACGTAGCGCAGGTTCGGGCGCAGCGCATCGAGCACCTTGCCGGCGCGGCGGATGCGCCCCGGCGAGCTGTGCGCATAGCTGTTGCCCTGGTAGTTCATCAGTACCGAGATCAGCTCGTCCGGGGCATCCAGTACGCTGATGCCGCAGCTGGCCAGCTTGCTGCTCTGCGCTGGGTCGAACAGCAGGCTCCAGCTGTCGCGCAGTGGCGCGCCCATGGCGGCCTCGGCCTTTGGCGTGTTGATCGCCAGGCCGACGGCACCCCACAGGTAGGGAATGGCGTGACGGTTCTGCGGGTCGACGGCGGCCAGTTTGCTCAGCAGCTGTTTGTCCAGGTGCGAGCGGTTGGGCAGGCGGGCGAAGTCCAGCGGTTGCAGGGCGCCTTCCTTGATCAGGCGCGGAATGTCGTTGTGCGAGGGCACGGCGACATCGATATTCTCGCCGCTCTTGAGCAGCTTGTTCAGCTCTTCGGCGGAGCTGTAGGTGTGGTACTCGACTTCGATGCCGGTTTCCTTGGTGAAGTCGGCCAGCACCTGCGGGGCGATATAGTCGTTCCAGTTGTACACGCGGATGGCATCCGCCGCCGTGGCGAGCCCGGGGGCGAGTACCAGTAACAATGGAGCAAGACAGCGAAACATGACGACCTCCTTGGTGTGATGTTGCCGTGCAGGCACGGCTCGCCAACCACATTGTCAGGGCAACGCAATCGGCAATAAAACGCTGGCAGTAGATAAAACAACGCCGGCTGAAAAGCCGGCGTCGGGGTCGCGCTTATACGGTATGCAGATACCAGTTGTATTCGAGGTCGGAGATGGTGGTCTCGAACTCTTCCAGCTCGGCTTCCTTACAGGCGACGAAGATGTCGATGTAATCCGGGCTGATGTACTTGTTCAGCACTTCGCTGTCGTCCAGCTCGCGCAAGGCGTCGCGCAGGTTGTTCGGCAGGCTCTGTTCCAGCTGTTCGTAGGAGTTGCCTTCGATCGGCTCGCCCGGTTCGACCTGGTTGGTCAGGCCGTGGTGAATGCCGGCGAGGATCGCCGCCATCATCAGGTACGGGTTGGCATCGGCGCCGGCGACGCGGTGTTCGATGCGCACCGAGTCCGGGCTGCCGTTGGGCACGCGGACGGCCACGGTACGGTTGTCCACACCCCAGCTCGGTGCGTTGGGCACATAGAACTGGGCGCCGAAACGGCGGTACGAGTTGACGTTGGGGCAGAGGAAAGCCATCGAGGCGGGCATGGTCTCCAGGACACCGCCGATCGCGTGACGCAGAGCGGCGTTCTCCAGGGGATCATCAGTGGTGAAGATGTTCTTGCCGGTGGTCTTGTCGAGCAGCGAGATGTGCACGTGCAGACCGTTGCCTGCCTGGCCCGGGTAGGGCTTGGCCATGAAGGTGGTGTCCATCTCATGGTCGTAGGCGATGTTCTTGATCAGGCGCTTGAGCAGCAGGGCGTAGTCGCAGGCCTTGATCGCGTCATTGGTGTGGTGCAGGTTGACTTCGAACTGCGCCGGGGCACTTTCCTTGACGATGGCATCGGCCGGGATGTCCTGCTCCTTGGCCGCTTCCAGCATGTCCTGCAGGCAGTCGACATATTCGTCGAGGTCGTCGATCAGGTACACCTGGGTAGAGATCGGGCGTTTACCGGACAGTGGCGAGCGTGGTGGCTGCGGACGGCCGTTCACGTTCTCTTGGTCGATCAGGTAGAACTCCAGCTCGAAGGCGGCGCAGATGGTCAGGTTCATTTCGTCGAACTTGGCCACCACCTGGCGCAGGACTTCCCGCGGGTCGGCGAAGAACGGCTTGCCGTCCAGCTCGTGCATGGTCATCAGCAACTGCGCGGTAGGGCGCTTCTGCCAGGGCTCGTTGCACAGGGTGTTGGGAATCGGGAAACAGATGCGGTCGGCGTCGCCGATGTCCAGGCCAAGGCCGGAGCTTTCGACAGTGGAACCGTTGATGTCGAGGGCAAATAGAGAAGCGGGCAGGTTGATGCCCTTTTCGTACACTTTATGCAGGCTGTTGCGGTCGATGCGCTTGCCGCGCACCACGCCGTTCATGTCTGCAATAAGAAGGTCGACGAACAGGACCTCAGGATGTTCCTTAAGGAACGCGTTCGCTTCGTTGAGCTGAACGGCACGCGGGGGTACCGACATGATGCAACACCTTTTTTGTTAAAAATTTCAATCATGCAATCGCACGACTGTGAGTCAATCCCAAACACCCAAGACTGTCAATAGCCGCCCATTTTGCCCTGAAACGGGGCTCAATGGCCAGTTTTGGGGCATTTCAGGGCGGTGCGACCCGCTGGTCAGCCTTTGCCCGCCTGATGTTCAGCGGTCTGTGTTCAATTTTTTACAGGCCTATTGTGTAAAAAAATGAACAAGGCTAATCTCGGCCTCAACCACATAACAGCAATAAAACGGGTGTTCCATGTCACGCCTGCCGTTGATCGGCGTCACCGCCTGCACCAAGCAGATAGGCCTGCATTCCTGGCATATCACGGGCGATAAATATCTGCGTGCCGTGGCCGTTGGTGCCGAAGGCCTGCCATTGGTCATTCCGGCGCTGGGCGAGCTGATCGACCCCGCTACCTTGCTGGCCAGCCTCGACGGGCTGCTGTTCACCGGCTCGCCATCGAACGTCGAGCCTCATCATTATAGTGGCCCTGCCAGCGAGCCTGGCACCGCCCACGACCCCGCACGCGACCAGACCACTTTGCCGTTGATCCGCCAGGCGATCGATGCCGGCATCCCGGTGATGGGGATCTGTCGTGGCTTCCAGGAAATGAACGTGGCCTTTGGCGGCAGCTTGCACCAGAAAGTGCACGCCGTCGAAGGCATGATGGACCACCGCGAGCCGGGCGATGAGCCGGTCGAGGTGCAATATGCCCCCCGCCACACCGTGCGTGTGCAAGCGGGTGGGGTGCTCGCCGGCCTCGGCTTGCCGGACGAGATTCGTGTCAATTCCATTCATGGCCAGGGCGTTCAGCGTCTGGCGCCGGGCCTTCGCGTAGAAGCACTGGCGCCTGACGGGTTGGTTGAAGCCTTCTCTGTCGAAGGTGCGCCTAGCTTCGCGCTCGGGGTGCAATGGCACCCGGAGTGGCAAGTGCGCTCCAACCCGAATTATCTCGCCATCTTCCAGGCCTTTGGTGAGGCTTGCAGGAAGAGGGCGGGACAACGCTGAGTAGGTGAGGCAACCGGCAGGCGGAACTGGGAGGTTTCGCTAGGCTTTAACCGGTCCGCAGAAGCCGCTCTACCAACCTGAGGTCTTTATGACTAGCAAGCTCGACCAGCTCACCAGCTGGCTGAAAGAACGCAAAATCACCGAAGTTGAATGCATGATCAGCGACCTTACCGGTATTGCCCGCGGTAAGATTTCGCCGACCAACAAGTTCCTCGACGAGAAGGGCATGCGCCTCCCCGAGAGCGTATTGCTGCAGACCGTGACCGGCGACTACGTCGAGGACGACATCTATTACGAGCTGCTCGACGAGGCGGACATCGACATGTTCTGCCGTCCGGACGAGAACGCCGTGTTCCTCGTGCCCTGGGCCATCGAGCCCACTGCGATGGTGATCCACGACACCTTCGACAAGCAGGGCAACCCGATCGAGCTGTCGCCGCGCAACATCCTCAAGAACATCCTCAAGCTCTACGCCGACAAGGGCTGGAAGCCGATCGTCGCGCCGGAGATGGAGTTCTACCTGACCAAGCGCAACAGCGACCCGGACTTCCCGCTGGTAGCGCCGATGGGCCGCTCCGGGCGCCCGGAAGTCGGTCGCCAGTCGTTCTCGATCGACGCGGCCAACGAATTCGACCCGCTGTTCGAAGACGTCTACGACTGGTGCGAGCTGCAGACCCTGGACCTCGACACGCTGATCCACGAAGACGGCCCGGCGCAGATGGAAATCAACTTCCGTCATGGCGATGCCCTGCACCTGGCCGACCAGATCACCGTGTTCAAGCGCACCATGCGCGAGGCCGCGCTCAAGCACGACGTGGCGGCGACCTTTATGGCCAAGCCGATCACCGACCAGCCGGGCAGCGCCATGCACATCCACCAGAGTGTGGTGGACGTGAATACCGGCAAGAACATCTTCTCCAACGAAGACGGGACCATGAGCGAACTGTTCATGCACCACATCGGTGGCCTGCAGAAGTTCATCCCCGAGGTGTTGCCGCTGTTCGCCCCGAATGTCAACTCGTTCCGCCGTTTCCTGCCGGATACCTCGGCGCCGGTGAACGTCGAGTGGGGTGAGGAGAACCGCACCGTGGGCCTGCGCGTACCGGAAGCCGGGCCGCAGAACCGCCGCGTGGAAAACCGCCTGGCCGGTGCCGACGCCAACCCGTACCTGGTGCTGGCTGCCTCCCTGCTGTGCGGCTACATCGGCATGGTCGAAGGCATCAAGCCGAGCGCGCCGGTCAAGGGGCGTGGTTACGAGCGCCGCAACCTGGCCCTGCCGGTGACCATCGAAAGCGCTCTGGAGCGCATGGAAGCCTGCAAGGACGCGGAGAAATACCTGGGTGCGAAGTTCGTTCGCGGCTATGTCGCGGTGAAACGTGCCGAGCATGAAAACTTTAAGCGGGTGATCAGCTCCTGGGAACGCGAGTTCCTGCTGCTCTCCGTCTGATGGGGAAGGGGCCGGGCTTTGCCGCCCGGCCCCTACCGAATGCGTAATTTTGAGGTGATGTATGACTAACCAAGTAAACAACCCGAAAACCCGCGAATGGCAGGCCATGAGCCGTGACCACCACCTCGCGCCGTTCAGCGACTACCAGCAGCTGCACGAGAAGGGGCCGCGTATCGTCACCAAGGCGGACGGTGTTTACCTGTGGGATAGCGAAGGCAACAAGATTCTCGACGGCATGGCCGGCCTGTGGTGCGTAGCGATTGGTTACGGTCGCGAGGAGCTGGTTCAGGCGGCGAGCAAACAGATGCGTGAGCTGCCCTTCTACAACACCTTCTTCCAGACCGCGCATCCGCCGGTACTGGAACTGGCCAAGGCTATCGCCGATGTGGCGCCGGCCGGCATGAATCACGTGTTCTTCACCGGCTCCGGTTCGGAAGGCAACGACACCATGCTGCGCATGGTTCGCCATTACTGGGCGCTGAAGGGCAAACCGAGCAAGAAAGTCATCATCAGCCGGCACAACGGCTACCACGGTTCCACCGTGGCCGGCGCCAGCCTGGGCGGCATGAAGTACATGCACGAACAGGGCGACCTGCCGATTCCGGGCATCGTGCACATCCCGCAGCCGTATTGGTTCGGCGAGGGTGGTGACATGACTCCGGAGGCCTTCGGCGTGTGGGCCGCAGACCAGCTGGAGAAGAAGATCCTCGAAGTTGGCGAAGAGAATGTCGCGGCCTTTATCGCCGAGCCGATCCAGGGCGCCGGTGGCGTGATCATCCCGCCGGAAACCTACTGGCCGCGTATCCGCGAGATCCTCGCCAAGTACGACATTCTGTTTGTCGCCGATGAGGTGATCTGTGGTTTCGGCCGCACCGGCGAGTGGTTCGGTAGCGACCTGTTCGGTAACAAGCCGGACCTGATGACCATCGCCAAGGGCCTGACCTCCGGCTACGTGCCGATGGGCGGCCTGATCGTCAGCGACAAAGTGTTCCAGGTGATCAACGCCGGTGGCGACTTCAACCACGGCTTCACCTATTCCGGGCACCCGGTTGCCGCGGCAGTCGGCCTGGAAAACCTGCGTATCCTTAAAGATGAAAAAGTCATCGAGCAGGTAAAGGCAGAAACGGCACCGTATTTGCAAAAGCGTCTACGTGAGCTGGCGGATCATCCGTTGGTGGGCGAAGTCCGCGGTGTGGGCATGCTCGGCGCCATCGAACTGGCGAAGAACAAGCAGACCCGCGAGCGTTTCCCGAGTGAGCTGGGCGTGGGCATGACCTGCCGCGGCCATTGCTTCGACAACGGACTGATCATGCGCGCCGTAGGCGACACCATGATCATCGCGCCGCCGCTGGTTATCAGCAAAGCCGAGATCGACGAACTGGTGGAAAAGGCGCGCAAGTGCCTCGATCTGACCGCACGCACAGTACTGGGCTGAGGCTTGAGCGATCAGCCAGACCTTGCCAGACTGCGCAGTGCGTTGGCCAGGCTCACCGGAGGGTGCGTCGCTCAGGTGACGCAGCCCCGGATACTTCAAATGACAAATGGAGCTAACCCGCATGATCAAGACCTTAGGTAAAACACTGCTTGCCATGACTCTGGCAGGCGCCGTTGCTGGTGTGGCGCAGGCGGACGACAAGGTACTGCACGTTTACAACTGGTCGGACTACATCGCTCCGGAGACCTTGGACAAGTTCACCAAGGAAACCGGCATCAAGGTCGTCTACGACGTCTTTGACAGCAACGAGACGCTGGAAGCCAAGCTCCTGGCGGGCAAGTCGGGTTACGACATCGTGGTGCCGTCGAACAACTTCCTGGCCAAGCAGATCAAGGCCGGCGTCTACCAGCCGCTGGACAAGTCCAAGCTGGCCAACTGGAAGAACCTCGACACCAACCTGATGAAGACCCTGGAAGTCAGCGACCCGGGCAACCAGTACGCCTTCCCCTACATGTGGGGCTCGATCGGCATCGGCTTCAACGCCGAGAAGGTCAAGGCCGTGCTCGGTGCCGATGCCCCGGTGAATTCCTGGGACCTGCTGTTCAAGCCGGAAAACATCGAGAAGCTGAAGGCCTGTGGTGTGTCGTTCCTCGACTCGCCGACCGAGATCCTGCCGATCGCCCTGCACTACCTGGGCCACAGCCCGGTCAGCCAGGATCCGAAGGAGCTCAAGGAAGCCGAGGCCCTGTTCCTCAAGATCCGTCCGCACATCACCTACTTCCACAGCTCCAAGTACATCGGTGACCTGGCCAACGGCAACATCTGCGTAGCCGTTGGTTACTCGGGCGACATCTACCAGGCCAAATCCCGCGCGGAAGAAGCCAAAGCGGGTGTGGCCGTCTCCTACAACATCCCGAAAGAAGGGGCCGGTACCTTCTTCGACATGATCGCCATGCCGAAGGATGCCGCGAACCCGGAAGCTGCCTACGTCTTCATGAACTACCTGATGAAGCCGGAAGTAATGGCCGAAATCACCAACTTCGTGCAGTTCCCCAACGGCAACGCCGCGGCTACTGCGCTGGTTGACG
The DNA here is from genome assembly GCA_051646165.1 of Pseudomonas sp. Taxonomy (GTDB): domain Bacteria; phylum Pseudomonadota; class Gammaproteobacteria; order Pseudomonadales; family Pseudomonadaceae; genus Aquipseudomonas. The sequence goes on from JBOFCR010000057.1 coordinate 49,863, forward strand.
AGGCGATCCGCAACGACCCAGGTGTTTACCCGAGCGCGGAGACCATGGCCAAGCTCTACGCCTTCCCGGATCTGCCGGCCAAGGTGCAGCGGACCATGACCCGCAGCTGGACCACCATCAAGTCCGGTAAGTAACAAACAGCGACACCCTCCGGCGGGTGCTCCCGCCGGAGCCCCGCAGGAGGCCGCATGTTCCACCTTCAACCCGTCTACCGTTACCCACGAGCCCCACACAGCTCCGTGCGCGTTCGGCTGGACGACGGTTAGGGCGCCACGGATCAGGCAGCAACGTACTCACTACTCCCGGTCGCCCGCAGCGGCCTGCCAATATCAACAAGAAATGAGGATCAACGTGTGCGAATTCCCTTCCGCAAAACCCTGATCACCGCAGCCGCGACACTGGGGCTGGCCTGTGCCGCCCAGGCCGAGCAGGTGGTGCATATCTACAACTGGACCGACTACATCGGCGAAACCACCCTGGCCGACTTCCAGAAGGCCACCGGCATCGAGCCGGGCTATGACGTGTTCGACTCCAACGAGACCCTGGAAGGCAAGCTGCTGGCCGGTCGCTCCGGCTACGACATCGTGGTGCCGTCCAACCATTTTCTCGGCAAGCAGATCAAGGCGGGCGCTTTCCAGAAGCTTGACCGCTCCCTGCTGCCCAACTGGCAGAACCTCGACCCGGCCCTGCTCAAGCAGCTCGAAGTCAACGACCCGGGCAACCAGTATTCCGTCCCCTACCTGTGGGGCACCAACGGCATCGGCTACAACGTCGACAAGGTCAAGGCCGTGCTCGGCGTTGACAGCATCGACTCCTGGGCCGTGCTGTTCGAACCGGAGAACCTGAAGAAGCTGAGCGCCTGCGGCGTCGCCTTCATGGACTCGCCGGACGAGATGTTCCCGGCTGTGCTCAACTATATGGGCCTCGACCCGCGCAGCACCAATCCGGACGACTACACCAAGGCCGAAGCCAAGCTGCTGGCCGTGCGTCCCTACGTGACCTACTTCCACTCCTCGAAGTACATCGGTGACCTGGCCAACGGCGACATCTGCGTAGCGTTCGGCTACTCCGGTGACGTATTCCAGGCGGCCGCGCGCGCTGAAGAAGCGGGCAAGGGCATCAATATCGCCTACAGCATTCCCAAGGAAGGCGCCAACCTGTGGTTCGACATGCTGGCCATCCCGGCCGACGCGAAGAACGCCAAGGAAGCGCATGCCTTTATCAACTACCTGCTCGACCCGGCCGTGATTGCCAAGGTCAGCGACTATGTCGGCTACGCCAACCCCAACCCCAAGGCCGGCGAGCTGATGGATCAGGAGGTGCGTAACAACCCTTCGGTCTACCCATCGCAGGCGGTATTGGACAAACTTTACGTTTCGACCGAGTTGCCGCCGAAGATCATGCGGCAGATGACCCGCTCCTGGAGCAAGATCAAGTCGGGCAAGTAAGCGAGCACCAGAAATACTCCGCGCAGCCGACCTGCTGCCACGCGATACCCATCGCTGGCAGGTCGGCTGAGCGGGACCGCTGCGCCCGGCGCAGCAGCTAAATGTTCGGGTCAAGAGACCCTATTTTTCCGGGAGTTTTGGAAATGGCAGTCGCCTCCAGCGCCTACAAGAAAGCCCTTGAGGGCAACCAGCAACCCAAAGAAGTGCTGGTGAAGATCGATCGCGTCACCAAGAAGTTCGATGAGACCATCGCCGTCGATGACGTTTCGCTGACCATCAACAAGGGCGAGATCTTCGCCCTGCTCGGTGGCTCCGGCTCCGGCAAGTCGACCCTGCTGCGCATGCTCGCCGGCTTCGAACGACCGACCGAAGGGCGCATCCTGCTCGATGGCGTGGACATCACCGACATGCCGCCCTACGAGCGGCCGATCAACATGATGTTCCAGTCCTATGCGCTGTTCCCGCACATGAGCGTGGCGCAGAACATCGCCTTCGGTCTCAAGCAGGACGGCCTGCCCAAGGCCGAGATCGACGAGCGCGTGGCCGAGATGCTCAAACTGGTGCACATGACCCAGTACGCCAAGCGCAAGCCGCACCAGCTGTCCGGTGGCCAGCGTCAGCGCGTGGCCCTGGCTCGCTCGCTGGCCAAGCGTCCCAAGCTGCTGTTGCTCGACGAGCCGATGGGCGCACTGGACAAGAAACTGCGTTCGCAGATGCAGCTGGAGCTGGTGGAAATCATCGAGCGCGTCGGCGTGACCTGCGTGATGGTGACCCACGACCAGGAAGAGGCCATGACCATGGCCCAGCGCATCTCCATCATGCACCTCGGCTGGATCGCCCAGACCGGCAGCCCGGTGGACATCTACGAGACCCCGGCCAGCCGCCTGGTCTGCGAGTTCATCGGTAACGTCAACTTGTTCGATGGCCAGATCACCACCGACGAGGCGGATCACGCCGTGATCAACTGCCCGCAGCTGGACAAGCCGATCTACATCGGCCACGGCGTCAGCACCCGTGCCGAAAACAAGGCGGTCAGCTACGCCCTGCGTCCGGAAAAACTGCTGATGGCCACCAGCCTGCCGGCTGACCACGAGCATCCGGAGTACAACTGGTGCAAGGGCCACGTGCATGACATCGCCTACCTCGGCGGCCATTCGGTGTACTACGTCAAGCTGACCTCCGGCCAGGTGGTGCAATGCTTCATCGCCAACGCCGAGCGCCGCGGCAAGCGTCCGACCTGGGACGATGAAGTGGTGGTGTACTGGGAAGACGACAGCGGCGTGGTACTGCAAGCATGAGAATCCACAAACTGAAACGATACTTGCCGAGGGGGCGGCACGCCGTAATCGGCATCCCCTTCGTTTGGCTGTTCCTGTTCTTCCTGCTGCCGTTCTTCATCGTTCTGAAGATCAGCTTCGCCGAAGCAGACGTGGCCATTCCGCCCTACACGGAAATCTACACCTGGGCGGAAAACCAGCTGTCGATCGTGCTCAACCTGGGCAACTACATCTTCCTCACCGAGGATGAGCTGTACCTGGCGGCCTACCTGGGTTCGCTGAAGATGGCCTTCATCAGCACCTTGATGTGTCTGCTGATCGGCTATCCGATGGCTTACGCCATCGCCCGCGCCAGCAAGGAAGCGCAGACCACCCTGCTGCTGCTGATCATGATGCCGACCTGGACCGCGATCCTGATCCGCGTCTACGCCTGGATGGGCATTCTCAGCAACAACGGCCTGCTCAACTCCTTCCTGATGTGGCTGGGGCTGATCAACGAGCCGCTGCAGATTCTCAACACCAACCTGGCGGTGTACATCGGTATCGTCTATTCGTACCTGCCGTTCATGGTGCTGCCGCTCTACGCCAACCTGGTCAAGCACGACATGAGCCTGCTGGAAGCCGCCTCCGACCTGGGTTCGAGCAACTTCAACAACTTCTGGAAGATCACCGTGCCGCTGTCGAAGAACGGCATCATCGCCGGCTCCATGCTGGTGTTCATTCCGGCGGTGGGTGAGTTCGTCATCCCCGAACTGCTCGGCGGCCCGGAGACCCTGATGATCGGCAAGGTGCTGTGGCAGGAGTTCTTCAACAACCGTGACTGGCCGGTGGCATCCGCCCTGGCGGTGGTGATGCTGGCGATCCTGATGGTGCCGATCATCCTGTTCAACAAGAACCAGGCTAAAGAGCTGGAGGGCAAGGTATGAGCCATTCATTCGGACTTTACCGGGCCTCCCGTTCAACAGGCTCTTCAACCAGAAGCGTGGCCAAAGAACTGGAGGGCAAGGTATGAACAAGCGCTTCAGTTTCTCGAACATCATGCTGTGGGTCGGCCTGATCTTCATCTACGCGCCGATGCTGATTCTGGTCATCTACTCGTTCAACGCCTCCAAGCTGGTAACGGTGTGGGGCGGCTGGTCGGTGAAGTGGTACGTCGGCCTGCTCGACAACAGCCAACTGATGGGCTCGGTGGTGCGCTCGCTGGAAATCGCCTGCTACACGGCGGTGGCCGCGGTGGCGCTGGGTACCCTGGCGGCCTTCGTGCTGACCCGTATCCCGCGCTTCAAGGGCCGTACCCTGTTCGGTGGTCTGGTCACCGCGCCGCTGGTGATGCCGGAAGTGATCACCGGTCTGTCGCTGCTGCTGCTGTTCGTGGCCATGGCCCAGCTGATCGGCTGGCCGCAGGAACGCGGCATCCTGACCATCTGGATCGCCCACACCACGTTCTGCGCCGCCTATGTGGCGGTGGTGGTGTCGGCGCGTCTGCGCGAGCTGGACCTGTCCATCGAGGAAGCGGCCATGGACCTGGGTGCCAAGCCGTGGAAGGTGTTCTTCCTGATCACCATCCCGATGATTGCGCCATCGCTGGCGGCGGGCGGCATGATGTCCTTCGCCCTGTCGCTGGACGACCTGGTGCTGGCCAGCTTCGTTTCCGGCCCGGGCTCGACAACCTTGCCGATGGAAGTGTTCTCCGCCGTGCGTCTGGGCGTTAAGCCGGAGATCAACGCCGTGGCCAGCCTGATCCTGCTGACCGTATCGCTGTTCACCTTCGTCGCCTGGTACACCACCCGCCGTGCCGAGGAACGCCGCAAGCGCGCGATCCAGCAGGCGATGGAGTCGATGGCCGAAGAAGCCGCCAGTTCCAACTGGAAGCCGGCGTAAGCACTTCCGGGTACATGCTGAAACGACAAAGGCCACCTTCGGGTGGCCTTTGTTTTTTCTGCTGCGCAAATGTGCTGGGTTGGCGATCCGCGTAGGGCGGGTGCAACCCGCGAAGCACAAGCACGCGGGTTTCACCCGCCCTACGGGAGCGCGCTGGCTTACTGCGCCGGGGTGAGCAGCAGCGTCTCGCGGCTGTTGGCTTTGACCTCGTCCTCGTTGAAGTGCATCGGCAGGTACTGGCCGCTGATGTAGGCCTTGGCCTGGTCGTCATAGTGCTTGTCGAACGGCACACCACTCTGCCCGACCGGGTTGATGCCCAGGCCGTGGGCGGCGTCGGCTAGGTCGATCAGGCGGCGGGTCGAGGGGCCGTAGACCACCGACCAGGGCGCCGGACCGACCCGGTGCGACAGGTTGTTCGGCACTTCGTGGCCACCCGGTGCGGCGAACGGGCCGACGTTGAACAGCAGGTTGAGCGGCTTTTGCGCGCCCAGCGGGTGTTCGTGGGTCAGCGTGTGGCCCTTGCCCCAGGCCCACTGGCTGCTGTCCGTACCGAAGCTCTGGCGCAGGTGGGCGAGGCTCGTCTGCCAGGCCGCCTTGACCGTGTCGGCGCGGCTTTCCACGGGCTCGCTGCCGCGCTTGTCCCACCAGGCCGAGCGGGCGTCGGCGGTTAGCCGTGGCAGGGCGCTGTCGAGTACGCGGGTCTGCAGCAGGCTGTCGAAGAAGGCATCGCCCAGCTCGTCGTGCATGGCCTGGTTGGCCAGCTCGTAGGTCAGCTGGTTGAACAGGGTGGCGGCGGTGGAGTCCAGCGGATGCTCGCCGTTCCAGCTGGCCAACTGCTCGACCAGGGCACGCTCGGCGTCATCTGCCGCGGCCGTGCGCAGGTCGTCGAGGATCGGTGCCAGCAGGCGCGGGCCGTAGCCGGTGCCGTCGTCCAGCTGCAGGGCCTGGCTGTTGCGGGTGTCCCATTTCACATCGGGTTGCGCCAGGCGCTCGTTCAGCCGTGCGCCACGGTCAGCCAGGTTGTAGTAGCCGGGAATGGTCACGCCGGTGGGCGAGTCGGGCTGGAAGTTGGCTGAGACGACATAACCGCGCTCAGGGTTCTCCTCGTGCGGGTTGGCACTGAAGGGCAGGTAGCCGGGCTTGTCAGCTTCATGGCTGCTGCCATCGAGGATAAAGCTCGGGTTCACTCCAGCCGGGCGCTGCGGCAGCTTGGCCGCGGCCCACCAGCCGATATCGCCGCTGGCGTTGGCGTAGACCACGTTGAGGCCTGGGGCCTCGATCTTCTCGGCGGCAGCCCGGGCCTTGTCCAGGCTGTCGGCGCGGCCCAGCTGGTAGAAGGCATCGAGGATCGGGTTGTCGGTCTCGAGGAAGGCCCACCACATGGCGATCGGCGTCTTGCCGGCGTTGGCGCCGAGGGCGTCATTGACGATCGGCCCGTGCGGCGAGCGGCGCAGGGTCAGCTTGACTGGTTCGCCACCCTTGACCTGGATGGTTTCCTCGCGGCTCTGCAGGTCGACCCACTGACCATTGATCTGCACCTGGTTGGGATTAGCCGGGTTGACCTTCTCGGCGATCAGATCGAGATCGTCGTTCTGGAACATGGTCAGGCTCCAGGCAAACTGCTTGTTGTGCCCGAGCGATGCGTAGGGGTTGAGCGCCTGGTGGTGGCCGTACAGCTCGAAGCCCGGATAGCTCAGCTGCGCTTCGTACCACACCGCCGGCGCGGCAAAACGGATATGCGGGTCGCCGGCCAGCAGCGGCTTGCCGCTGGCGGTGCGACTGCCGGCCACGGCCCAGGCGTTGCTGCCTTCGAACTGAGGCAGGCCGGCTTCCACCAGCGCCTGTTGGCTGAGCGCGGCAAGGCTGTTGAGGCCTTGCCAGTCGGCGCTGCTGAGGCTCTGCGCGACGGCGCCGCCGGGGTGCCATTCGAGGTCGAAGACCTTCAGGTAATTGCTGCCCAGTTGGTCGCGCACATAGGTCAGCACCGGCTCGGTGCGGAAGGCGGCGGCGAAGCTGTAGGCCATGTAGCCGGCCACGGAGACGGTGTCTTCTAGGGTGAAGGGGCGTTTCTGGATGCCCAGCAGATCGAACTCGACCGGCGCCGGACGTTGTTCCTGGTACTGGTTGATGCCGTCCAGGTAGGCCTGCAGCGCCTTGACCGAGGGGCTGTTGCTATCCAGGGTCTTGGCGTAGCGGTCGGCGTGCTCGCGGATGCCCAAGGTACGGAACAGGCGGTCGGTGTCGACCAGCTTGGCGCCCAGCACCTCGGCCAGTTCGCCACGCGCCAGGCGGCGCAGCATCTCCATCTGGAACAGACGGTCCTGGGCATGCACGAAGCCCAGGGCGCGGTACAGGTCGGCCTCGTTTTGCGCCTGGATATGCGGCACGCCACGCTCGTCATAGTGCACGGTAACGGGCGCCTGCAGGTGGGCGAGGGCCAGTTCGCCATCGCGCAGCGGTTGTTTGCTGTGGCTATACCAGGTGGCGCCGGCGGCGATTGCGGCAACGGCCACGGCGAGGACAGTCAGACTGCGTTTCATCAAGCTCTCCTTATTGTTGTGCCGCCATTCTGCGCAGTTGGTTAGGTTCGGGCATTGACCAAACACCTGTCGGCTGGAATTCTCTGGTCAATCAAGGAGCCCGCATGTCCAGTCCCCAGGCCGACCTGCCGCTGACCCATTCCGCCACCCTGCGCCGCCTGCTCTACGAGGCGCTAGGCGAACTTGGCTACGATCCCACCGAGATCTACCGCAGCACCAACCAGCACAGGCGCCTGGTGCCACCGCCGATGGAGGGGCGCCTGAGCCACGACGAGGCACCGCTGTTCTGGATGGCTGCCGACAGCCTGACCGGCGACCCGGATATCGGCCTGCACCTGGGCGAAGTGATGAAGCCGCGCCTGCTCGATGTGGTTGGCTACCTGCTGCTGGCCAGCCGCGACCTGGGCGAGGCGCTGCACAGCTTCCTGCGCTTCCAGCACATCCTGGCCGGCGGTTTCGTCGCCCAGCTGCAGGTCGAGGGCGACCAGGCGCGCCTGGTGCTCGACCTCAACTACCAGGCCTTCGCCCCGCTGCGTCAGCAGATGGAGTGTTTGGGTTTGCTGTTTCTCAAGCTGCTGCGCTTGATCACCGACGACGAGTTCCGGCTGGTCGCCCTGCAGTTCCGCCATTCGCGCCCGCGCCGGTTGAGCGAGCACCGCCGCCTGTTCGGCCTGCTGCCAAATTTCGCCTGCGCCCACGACGCCCTGTGCTTTCCCGCAGCGCTGCTCAAGCGTCCATCGCGCACGGCCAACCCGAGCCTGCACCGCCTGCTCTGGCAGCATGCCGAAGAGCAGCTGGCGCAACTGGTGGAGAACGACCTGCTCAATCGTCTGCGCTATTTGCTGGGCGTGCGCCTGGGCCAGGCCGACTGCTCGCTACAGGCTTGCGCGGGTGAGCTGGGATTGACGGCGGGTGCCCTGCAGCGTGCCCTGGCGGCCCAGCAGAGCAACCTGCGCCAGGTGCGCGAGGCGGTGCAGCAGGCGCGCGCCCATGAGCTGCTGCAGGCGGGGCAGACCATCCGCGAGGTGGCTCGGGCGTGTGGCTTTGCCGAGTTGTCGCCGTTCTACCGGGCATTTCGCCGTTGGTACGGTATCGCCCCGGAGGCCTATCGGACCAAGCTGCTGCCGGGTGGAGCGGCCGGGTAATAGGTGTCCCACAGGCGGTTGCGGAACTTGTAGCTCGGGTCCAGGCGCTGCTTGAGGGCGAAGAACTGCGGCGCCTGCGGGTAGGCGGCGAGGAACTGGCTGCGGCTGGCGTGGATCTGGTAGGGCAGGTAGTAACGCCCGCCACAGGCCAGCGCCGCGTCGATCAGATCGCGGGTCCAGGCGGCGGCTTGCTCGCGTTCGGCGGTGCTGCTGCCTTGGCGGTAGTACAGGACCAAGGCGAACACTTCCTCTGGGGCCCAGGCCAGCAGGGTGCCGGGGTCGGCCTTGGCGTGGCGGATCGAGACATTGATCAGGTTGGCCCGGTGCTGCCGGGTCAGGCGCGCCAGCTCGCCGACGAAACGCTCCAGCTGGGCCGGCGGGACGAAGTACTCCTGCAACACGAAGCTGTAGTCCTCGCCCGAGATCGGTGCCAGCTCGCGCACATCGAGGCTGGCTTCGTGGTTGCGCCATTGAACCTGCAGCGCGCGGTACAGCAGTGGGTCGAGCGCCGCCTCGCGCAGCTTGCGCCCGGCCTGCGAGGAGCTGGTCAGGCGGATGCCGGCCTTCTCCAACGGGTAGCTGCGATCTGCGGGCACCAGGCGCTGCGGCTCGGTCAGCGCGGCCTCGGTGCGGCGATAGGACACCGCGCGAACCTTGTCGAAGGAGTCAGGGTAGAGGATGCCGTTGTGCATGATCACATCCGCCTGGCCCAGCACCTGCCGGTAGAACCATGGCCGGTATGCGGTCAGTGGCATGACCTGGGTTTCGCGTGCCAGGCGGCTGTTCTCGGCCAGGCCGAGGGTGGCCTCGACTATCACGCCGAGGCCGCCATAGCCGCCAATGGCGCCGTAGAACAGCTCGCGATTGTGGCTCGGGCTGGCGTCGACCAGGCTGCCGTCGGCGAGCACCAGGCGCAGCGCGCGAACCGAACCAACCAGGGGCCCTTCACCGACATAGCGGCCATGCACGTTGACCGATAGCGAGCCACCGATGCTGAAGTTGGCGTAGGACTGCATGATCTGCGGCGACAGGTCGTACGGGTCTATGTGCTCGAGGATCTCGCGCCAGGTGATGCCGGCCTGCACGCGGATTTCCCGGCGTTCGGCGGAGAACTCCAGCACCTGGTCGAAGTCGCGCATATCGATCTGCAGGGCATCTTCGCTGGCGGTCTGCCCGCCCATGCTGAAGCGGCCGCCGCCGATGCTGATGGGGCCGGCGTGGCCCTTTACCGCATCGACTATCTGCTGCAGCTCGGTCGGTGCGATGACCCGCTGCACGCGAACCGGATTGAGCCCGGTGATGTCGTTGACGATTTCGCCGGCCATTGCCGGCAGCCCGAGCAGGGTCAGGCAGAGGAGCAGGGTGCGCATGAACGGTCCTTGTTCGTGGCGCCAGTTCAGCTCTGGATAGTCGCCGCCGGGTTGATCACGCGGCCCAGGCCGAGATTGCGCAGGGTCAGGTGCAGGGTGCTGTGGATGACTTGCGGGTTGTCGATCTGCATCAGATGGCCGAGCAGCTCGCGGGCCTTGCTCATGCTGACCTGGCGCAGCAGCCACTTCACCTTGGGCAGGTTGGTGGCGTTCATCGACAGGCTGTCGAAGCCCATCGCCAGCAGCAGCACGGCGGATGCCGGATCGCCGGCCATCTCGCCGCAGATGCTGACCGGTTTGCCTTCGGCGTGGGCGCCGTCGACTACCAGCTTCAGCGCGTGCAGCACGGCCGGGTGGAGGAAGTCATAGAGGTCGGCAACCCGTGGGTTGTTGCGGTCCACCGCCAGCAGGTACTGGGTCAGGTCGTTGGAGCCGACCGAGATGAAGTCGACCTGCCGCGACAGTTCGCGAATCTGGTAGACCGCGGCGGGAATCTCGATCATCACGCCCACTGGCGGCATCGGGATATCCACGCCTTCGTCGCGAACTTCACCCCAGGCGCGGTGGATCAGGTGCAGTGCCTCTTCCATTTCCTGGATGCCGGAAATCATCGGCAGCAGGATGCGCAGGTTGTTCAGGCCTTCGCTGGCCTTGAGCATGGCGCGCACCTGGACCAGGAAGATTTCCGGGTGGTCGAGGGTGATGCGGATGCCGCGCCAGCCGAGGAAGGGGTTGTCTTCCTTGATCGGGAAATAGCTCAGCGCCTTGTCGCCGCCGATATCCAGGGTGCGCATGGTCACCGGCAGCGGGTGGAAGGCGGCCAGCTGCTCGCGGTAGGTGGCCAGCTGCTCCTTCTCGCTGGGGAAGCGCTCGCCGTTCATGAACGGCACTTCCGTACGGTACAGGCCAACGCCTTCGGCGCCGCGTTCCTGGGCACGCTTCACGTCAGCCAGCAAGCCGGTGTTGACCCACAGCGGCAGGCGGTGGCCATCGAGGGTTTCGCACGGCAGTTCGCGCAGGGCATCGAGGCCCTGGGACAGCTGACGCTCTTCCTCGACCACTTCGGCGTACTGCTTGCGCAGCAGTTCGCTGGGGTTGGTGAAGACTTCGCCGTGGTAGCCGTCGACGATCAGTTCGATGCCGTCGAGCTTGGAGTAGGGCAGGTCGACCACGCCCATAACCGTGGGAATACCCATGGCGCGGGCGAGAATGGCCACGTGCGAGTTGCCCGAGCCCTGCACCGAGATCAGGCCGACCAGCTTGCCTTCCGGGACTTCGCCGAGCATCGCCGGCGACAGTTCCTCGCTGACCAGGACGGTGTTGTCCTGGTACACCAGATTCTGTTTGCGCTCTTCCTGCAGGTAGGCGAGCAGGCGGCGGCCGAGGTCGCGCACATCGGCGGCGCGTTCGCGCAGGTAGGCATCGTCCATCAGCTCGAAGCGCGAGACGTGCTCGTTGACCACCTGGCGCAGCGCGCCCTGGGCCCACTGGCC
>JBOFCR010000066.1:0-31653 GCA_051646165.1 Pseudomonas sp.
AAGGCCACCGTTGCCGGCGGCTTTCCACCTTTCCTGACCAGTGCGTGGAGGCTGAACGGGCTTCGCCTTTGTCGCAACCGACCTGGGGGCTATGTGCTCTGCCAGTACCGGGCAACAGCTCGGTACTGGCAGGCGGAGGGTCAAACGCGGGCGGCGGTTACCGCTGCGCTGCCCCAGGTGGTGCGCCAGCGCAGCTTGACGCCGTACAGGCCGACCCAGGCGAGGATGCCCAGGCTGGCGAACAGCCACAGGCCGAGCTGGTAGGAGCCGGTGGACTGCTTGATCGCGCCGAGGCCGGCGGTCAGGCAGAAGCCACCGATGCCGCCGGCCATGCCGATCAGCCCGGTCATTACGCCGATTTCCTTGCGAAAGCGCTGCGGTACCAGCTGGAACACCGCGCCGTTGCCGGCACCCAGGCTGAGCATGGCAAGCACGAACAGGCCGAGGGCGGCCAGCGAGCTGGGCAGGTTGAAACCGACCACGGCGATGCAGATCGAAGCGCAGGTGTAGACCACCAGCAGCGAGCGGATGCCGCCGATGCGGTCAGCCAGGGCGCCGCCGAGCGGGCGCATCAGGCTGCCGGCGAACACGCAGGCGGCGGTGTAGTAGCCGGCCTTGACCGGATCGAAGCCGTACTGGTCGTGGAAGTAGCCGGGCAGGGTGCTGGCCAGGCCGAGGAAGCCGCCGAAGGTCACGCTGTAGAAGAACATGAACCACCAGCTGTCGCGGTCGCCCAGGGCTTTGAGGTAGTCGGCGGTGGACTTGGCCGGCGGACGCTCGGGGGCATTGCGCGCCACTGTGGCGAAGATGATCAGCGTCAGTACCAGCGGGATCAGCGCCAGGCCGAACACGTTGCTCCAGCCGAAGATGGCAGCCAGGCCGGGGGCGAACAGAGCGGCGAGCACGGTGCCGGAGTTGCCGGCGCCGGCGATGCCCATGGCCTTGCCCTGGTGCTGCGGCGGATACCACTGCGAGGCCAGCGGCAGGGCGACGGCGAACGAGGCGCCGGCGAAGCCGAGGAACAGGCCGAGCAGCAGCGCTTGTTCATAGCTGTGCACGCCATGCAGCCAGGCCACCGCGAGGGCGGTGATGACGATCACCTGGCCGACCAGGCCGGCGCTTTTCGGGGAGGTGCGGTCAGCCAGCATGCCCATGATGAAGCGCAGTACCGCGCCGGCCAGGATTGGCGTGGCGACCATCAGGGCGCGTTGCTGGGTGGTCAGGCCCAGGTCGGTGGCGATCTGCACGCCCATTGGGCCGAGCACGTACCAGATCATGAAGCTCAGGTCGAAATAGAGGAACGCGGCAAACAGCGTCGGTGCGTGGCCGGCTTTCCAGAAACTTGTATTCATCCAACACCTCGTCAGCAAAAGAGAGTCCCGGCAGGCTGCAGGTCGGCGTGATCGTGGGCACGTCGCCTGCAGTTGCCGGGTGAGCCGGGCGCTTGTGGCGCCCAACCCTGCGGCCGAAGCCACAGCCAGATTGAGAGAGTTACCGATCGACGTCCGGATCGCGGCCCGTCGACCCACCCCATGCGCTGGGGCCGAAACGCAAAAAGCGCCGCACCACCGGATCGCTAGTTAGCGGGGGTAGTGCGACGCCTTTGTCGTATCTGGGGCAACCGCCGTTGGATGCCTATGGCGGTACTACAGCAAGAGCCGGGCCAACCTGTGGGTAGGGCGGAAAATCGTGGCTTTCCAGCAGGATTGCCTTGCTGTTCGGGTCAATACGGTGCGGTGCGCGCGGTGCTCGCACTGTATTGATGCGCCGCGTGGGCCATGCTGCCGTTCAGCGACAGGGCGGCCGGCACTGGCGCAGGCCGGGTGCGCTCAGTCCAGCCAGTTGACTGCGGGAAACTTGGCGCGGAAGGCGTCGGGCATGGCCACCACCTTGCCCAGGCGGTAGTCGAAGAACACGAAACCGGACTTGGCCAGGGCGATCAGCGTACCGTCGGCCGGGCGGGTGATGCGGAAGATGATGTCGCCGCCGTAGCGGTTGAAGTCCATTACGCCGACCTCGAACAGCAGCTGGTCGCGGGCATGGGACTCGGCACGGTACATGGTGGCCAGGTCGGTGACGATGATGCCCTCGGCTTCGGCCGCTTCCTTGATGCCGAAGTCGAACAGAAAGCGCGCCCGCGCCTCGGAAATCATCGAGATCATCGAATCGTTGCCTAGGTGGTTGCTGGCATTGATGTCGGTGCTGCGCACGGTCATGTGGCTGCTGTAGCAGAACTGCTGCTGAGAAAAATCGAGCTTGAGACGGGCCATGACTGCTGCCTGGTCGGGAGGAAAGCGCGCAGTTTAACCGCGCCGTGCCGGTGCGGAAGCATTGCCGCGGTGAATGCGCTGCGGCTAGCAGGCCGTTGAAAAACGTAGGCGAGGCAGGTAATGCAAGGAAAAAGTGACCGAAAAAGCGCAGTTTACGAGCGGTAAATGAGCATTTTGAGGGCGCTTTTAACGCAGCATTACCAACGCAGGTAGTTTTTCAGCGGTCTGCTAGGCTGACGGCCGGACAAGAGGAGGGTGCATGGACGGGAACACGACGCTGCAGGCCGGGCTGTGGGGCTTGCTGGCTGCCAGCAGCCTGTTGATCGGCGCCCTGCTCGGGGTTTTCCTGCGCCTGCCGCAGAAGGTGGTGGCTTCGATCATGGCCTATGGTAGCGGGGTGCTGGTCGCCGCCATCTGCTTCGAGCAGATCCCCGAGGCGCTGCGCCTGGGCGGCCATCTGCCGACCCTGGGCGGGATGCTGGCCGGCGGCCTGCTGTTCGTTCTGGCCAACGAGTGGCTGGAGCATATCGAGCAGGGCCATCGTACGGCCGGCGCTGGCTCGTTGCTGGGCCTGCTGATCGCCGCCGGGGCCTTTCTCGACGGCATTCCCGAATCCCTTGGCCTGGGCCTGGGGTTGCTCGACGGCGGCTCGGTGAGCGTGATGTTGCTGGTGGCGATCTTCCTTTCCAACCTGCCGGAAGGCCTGGCCAGTGCCGCCGGCCTGCGCCAGGACGGTCGCAGCCGGCTGTGGATCTTCAGCCTGTGGGGCGTGATCGTGCTGCTCTCCGGGCTGGCGGCGATGGCCGGGCCGGGGCTGTTCGCCGACCTGTCACCGCTGTGGCTGGCCTTCGCCCTGGGTTTTTCCGGCGGCGCGGTGCTGTGCATGCTGGTCGACACGCTGATTCCCGAAGCCTTTGCCGAGACCCACGCGTTGACTGGGCTGATCACCCTGGCGGGCTTCATGACCGCGCTGGCACTCGGCAGCTAGCCGTCAGGCTGTCCGGTCTGACGCGGGCGGCTGCTTTCGCTACAATGCGCGGCGTTTTCGTCCTGCTTGTGAGCCTGCCATGTCCACCCCGATCATCGTTGCCCTCGACTTTCCCTCCCGCGATGCCGCCCTGGCCCTGGCCGATCGCCTCGACCCCAAGCTGTGCCGGGTCAAGGTGGGCAAGGAGCTGTTCACCCGCAGCGGTCCGGCGGTGGTGGAAACCCTGCAGGCCAAGGGCTTCGAGGTGTTCCTCGACCTGAAATTCCACGACATCCCGAATACCACGGCAATGGCGGTCAAGGCCGCCGCCGAGCTGGGCGTGTGGATGGTCAACGTGCACTGCTCCGGTGGCCTGCGCATGATGGAGGCCTGCCGCAATGAGCTGGACAAACTGAGTGGCGCCAAGCCGTTGCTGATCGGCGTGACCGTGCTGACCAGCATGGAACAGGACGACCTGGCCGGGCTCGGCCTGGATATCGCCCCGCAGGAACAGGTGCTGCGTCTGGCTGGCCTGGCCGCTCAGGCGGGGATGGACGGACTGGTCTGCTCGGCCCAGGAAGCGCCGGCGCTGAAAGCGGCGCATCCGGCCCTGCAGCTGGTGACTCCGGGTATCCGTCCGGCGGGCAGCGCCGCCGATGACCAGCGCCGCATCCTCACTCCGGCCGACGCCCTCAAGGCCGGCTCCGACTACCTGGTGATCGGTCGCCCGATCAGCCAGGCCGCCGATCCGGCCAAGGTGCTGGCCGAGATCGTCGCCGAACTGGTCTAAGCCGGTTCAGGTGCGCTGCCGGCAAGGCCGCGCACCCGTCAGGCATCAGCGAACTTTCAGCACCAGCTTGCCGAAGTTCTCCCCGCTGAACAGCTTGCCGAGGGTTTCCGGGAAGGTTTCCAGGCCCTCGACTATGTCTTCCTTGCTCTTCAGCTTGCCGGCTGCCATCCAGCCGCCCATCTCCTTGGCTGCATCGGCGAACTGCGCGGCGTAGTCCATCACCACGAAGCCTTCCATGCGCGCACGGTTGACCAGCAGCGACAGGTAGTTGGCCGGGCCTTTGACATTTTCCTTGTTGTTGTACTGGCTGATCGCGCCGCAGATGACGATGCGTGCCTTGGGCGCGATGCGGGTCAGCACGGCGTCGAGGATCTCGCCGCCGACGTTGTCGAAGTACACGTCCACGCCTTTCGGGCATTCACGCTTGAGGCCGGCGTGCAGGTCTTCGTTCTTGTAGTCGATCACGCCATCGAAGCCCAGCTCGTCGATCAGCAGCTGGCACTTCTCGGCGCCGCCGGCGATGCCGACCACGCGGCAGCCCTTGATCTTGGCAATCTGCCCGACCACGCTGCCAACCGCGCCGGCCGCACCGGAAATCACCACGGTGTCGCCGGCCTTCGGCTGGCCGACGTCGAGGAAGGCGAAGTAGGCGGTCATGCCGGTCATGCCCAGCGCCGAGAGGTACAGCGGCAGCGGCGCGCGGCTCGGGTCGACCTTGTAGAAACCCTTCGGCTCGCCAAGGAAGTAGTCCTGCACGCCGAGGGCGCCGTTGACGTGGTCGCCGACCGCGAAGGCGGGGTGGTTGGAGGCGATCACCTTGCCCACGCCGAGGGCGCGCATCACTTCACCGATGGCCACCGGCGCGATGTACGACTTGGCGTCGTTCATCCAGCCGCGCATGGCCGGGTCCAGTGACAGGTACAGGTTCTCCACCAGGATCTGGTTCGGCCCCGGCTCGCCGACTTGGGTTTCCACGTAGGCGAACGTCTCGCGGGTGGCGGCGCCGACCGGGCGGTTGGCGAGCAGGAACTGGCGATTGAGCGGGGGCATGGCAGTGACTCCAAAAGGTTAAGACGTGGTGATAGACGCCTGCGTGGCGCGGAACAAGCTTTGTTGCCTTGCGGAATGCTGGATGATGGATTTCGGTGATTACTTTAGTCGGTCTTCATCACTTATCTGGATTGGCTGTCCACACCTGGCCTGATAGTGCTGACGCAGCCGGGGTGGCAGTGTCTAGACTGGGCGCCAGATTCCATTCCCTCGAAGGACGTACAGATGAGCATGACTTTCTCTGGCCAGGTCGCCCTGGTGACTGGCGCCGGCAACGGTATCGGCCGCGCAACGGCCCAGGCTTTCGCTGCCGAGGGCCTCAAGGTGGTGGTTTCCGATGTCGATGTGAGCGGCGGCGAAGGCACCGTGCAACTGATCCGCGATGCCGGTGGTGACGCCACCTTCGTGCGCTGCGACGTGACCCGCGAGGCCGAGGTCAAGGCGCTTATGGAGCACACCCTGGCCGCCTATGGCCGCCTGGACTACGCCTTCAACAACGCCGGCATCGAGATCGAGAAGGGCAAGCTGGCCGACGGCGGCGAAGACGAGTTCGACGCCATCATGGGCGTCAACGTCAAGGGCGTGTGGCTGTGCATGAAACACCAGATCCCGCTTTTGCTGGCCCAGGGTGGCGGCGCCATTGTCAACACCGCTTCGGTGGCCGGCCTCGGCGCCGCGCCGAAGATGAGCATCTATGCCGCGTCCAAGCACGCGGTTATCGGCCTGACCAAGTCCGCCGCAGTGGAGTACGCGAAGAAGAAAGTCCGGGTCAACGCCGTATGCCCGGCGGTGATCGACACCGACATGTTCCGCCGTGCCTACGAGGCCGACCCGAAGAAGGCCGAGTTCGTCGCCGCCATGCACCCGGTCGGGCGTATCGGCAAGGTTGAGGAAATCGCCGCTGCCGTGCTGTACCTGTGCAGCGATGCGGCAGGCTTTACCACCGGCCATTCGCTGGCGGTGGATGGCGGCGCGACGGCGATCTGATTGCCGGCTGAGATAGGCAAAGGGGCGCTCTAGGGCGCCTTTTTGCATTTGGTTACAGGCGCACAGCCCATTGGCGCGCAAAGCCAGTTACAAGACAGGTTGCCGCGAGAAGAATCGGTGGCTGTTTACGGAGAACAACAATAATGACTGCTTCGCCCTTGCTGACCGCGTTCCTTCCTATCGCCCTGGGCATCATCATGCTCGGTCTGGGCCTGTCCCTGAGCGTGGCGGACTTCACCCGGGTGGTGAAATTTCCCAAGCCGGTATTGATCGGCCTCGGCTGCCAGCTGCTGCTGTTGCCGCTGCTGTGCTTCCTGATCGCCAAGGGCTTCGGCCTGGCACCGGCCCTGGCGGTCGGCCTGATGCTGCTGGCCGCCTCGCCCGGTGGCACCTCGGCCAATCTCTACAGCCATCTGGCCCACGGTGACGTGGCGCTGAACGTGACCCTGACGGCGGTCAACTCGGTGATCGCCATTCTCACCATGCCGTTTATCGTCAACCTGTCGCTGGCCCACTTCATGGAAGGCGACCAGGCCATTCCGCTGCAGTTCGCCAAGGTGGTGCAGGTATTCGCCATCGTCCTCGGCCCGGTGGCCATCGGTATGCTGATTCGCCGCCTGGCACCGGGCTTCGCCCATGCCATGGAGAAGCCGGTGAAGATCATCTCCGCGCTGTTCCTGCTGCTGGTGGTGCTGCTGGCCTTCGTCAAGGACTGGCGCACGGTGGTGGAATACGCGCCGGTGGTGGGCATGGCCGCGCTGCTGTTCAACCTGATCAGCCTCGGTGTCGGCTACTGGGTGCCGCGCCTGCTCAAGCTGCCGCAGCGCCAGGCGGTGGCCATCGGTATGGAAATCGGCATTCACAACGGCACCCTGGCAATTGCCCTGGCACTCAGCCCGTCGCTGCTGAACAACCCGACCATGGGTATTCCGGCGGCCATCTACAGCTTCTTCATGTTCTTTACCGCCGCGCTGTTCGGCTGGTGGGTCAACTACGCCCACGGCAAGGAGCTGACGGCGGGAGAGGGAGAAACCGTCTGATTTGCGCTGGCCATGAAAAAGGCATGTTGCACAGGCTAAAGCGATAGGTTGGGTTGAGGAGCAGAGCGACGAAGCCCAACGAGGTCTGCACCGAACCCGTTGGGCTTCGCTGCGCTCAACGCCAACCTACGGGAATTACCTGACCTGCGGCCGATCCATACCTGCCAACCCCCATGCAACACATGATGGGTACATAACCATGAAAAAAGCCCGGGATTGCCCGGGCTTTTTGCTTTCTGCGTCAGCCGTTCACTGCTTGCGCCAACCGGGTAGGGCGGGTGGAACCCGTGTTGCCGATGTCGCGGGTTGCACCCGCCCTACTGAGCCGTACGCCAGTTGAGGATCAGCAGCGTCAGGGCGCCGGCCACCAGGCCCCAGAAGGCCGAGCCGATGCCCAGCAGGGTCATGCCGGAAGCGGTGACCATAAAGGTGATCAGCGCCGCGTCGCGTTCGCCAGGGGCGCTCATGGCCTGGGCCAGGCCGTTGCCGATCGAGCCGAGCAGGGCGAGGGCGGCTACCGAGAGGATCAGCGCGCTGGGCAGGGCGGCAAACAGCGCGGCCAGGGTGGCGGCGAAGATCCCGGCGATGCCGTAGAAAATTCCACACCAGACGGCGGCGGTGTAGCGCTTGTGCTTGTCCTCATGGGCATGCGGACCGGTGCAGATGGCCGCGCTGATGGCCGCCAGGTTGACCCCGTGGGAGCCGAACGGCGCCAGCAGCAGCGAGGCGATGCCGGTGGTGGTGATCAGCGGCGAAGCCGGCACCTGGTAGCCGTCGGCGCGCAGCACGGCCATGCCCGGCATGTTCTGCGAGGTCATCGCCACCACGAACAGTGGGATGCCGATGCTGATGGTGGCGGCCAGGGAGAACGACGGCGTGGTCCATACCGGTACCGCCAGCTGCAGGTGGAAGCCGCTGAAATCGAGCAGGCCCATGATCCCGGCCAGCACGCTGCCGACCAGCAGCGCGCTGAGTACCGCATAGCGCGGTGCCAGGCGCTTGGCGATCAGATAGCTGAAGAACATGGCCAGGACCAGGGCGCTGTGGTGCTGCGCGGCAACGAAGATCTCGCTGCCGATCTTGAACAGGATGCCGGCCAGCAGGGCGGCGGCGAGGGAGGCGGGCAGGCGCTTCACCAGGCGCTCGAAGCTGCCGGTCAGGCCGCAGATCACCACCAGCACGGCGCAGGTGATATAGGCGCCGATGGCTTCGCCGTAGGACACCCCGCCCAGGCTGGTGATTAGCAGCGCCGCGCCCGGGGTCGACCAGGCCACGGTGATCGGCGTGCGGTAGCGCAGCGACAGGCCGATGCTGCAGATCGCCATGCCGATCGACAGCGCCCAGATCCACGAGGAAATCTGCGCCGAGCTGAGCCCTGCTGCCTGCCCGGCCTGGAACATCAGCACCAGCGAGCTGGTGTAGCCGGTGAGCATGGCGATAAAGCCGGCGACCACGGCGGAGGGTGAGGTGTCGGCCAGTGGCCGCAGGGGCGTGGAGCTGTTCATGACTTCCGTGTTGCTGCTCATCACAGGCTGCCTTTGACGTCGATCAGAATAGGGTAGAGCGAGGCCACCAGCAGCAAGGCCATGCCGATATTGAACAGACGCAGGCGCAGCGGGTGTTCCAGCCAGCGGCGCAACAGGCTACCGGCCACAGTCCACAGACCGACGCTGGGGCAGTTGACCAGGGCGAACAGCGCAGCGATCACCAGCACATTGAACAGGAAGCCTTGCTGCGGCGTGTAGGTGGTGATGGCGCCGATGGCCATGACCCAGGCCTTGGGGTTGACCCACTGGAAGGCCGCCGCCTGCAGGAAGGTGAACGGCTTGCCGCGGTTTTCACCGGCGCTCGGTGCACCGGAGCCGGCGATCTTCCAGGCCAGGTAGAGCAGGTAGGCGGCGCCGGCATAGCGCAGTACCTGGTACAGCGCCGGGAACTGCTCGAACAGCTGGCCCAGGCCGAGGCCGACGCAGATCACCAGCAGCATGAAGCCCAGGCTGATGCCGAGCATGTGCGGCACGCTGCGGCGCACGCCGAAGTTCACCCCGGAGGCCAGCAGCATCATGTTGTTCGGCCCTGGCGTCACCGAGGTGACGAAGGCAAAGGCGATAAAGGCGATCAGCAGTTCGGTGGTCATGGCGGTTCTCCTCGCTAGCTGGCAGCCTATGCGCAGCGTGCTCGGGCGTCGCGGTACAGCGGGATCGTCAATCGGCAGTACAGTTTTCGCTTGGCGCTAGATAAGTAGAGACTGTTCCCATCACATAAGGACATTGCCATGGATCAGAACAACCCCTATGCCGCGCCGCAGGTGGCGCTGGTCGATGCTCAGGGGCCGCGCGCGCTGCCGGGCTGGAGCATGGGGCAGCTGCAGATGCTTGGCTGGCTGCATCTGCTCTACCTGCTCTGCACCCTGGTGGTGGTCGGTATGACGTTCGCCCCGGAACTAGCGGATTTGGCGGATGGGCTTGAAATAGCCAGCACATTGTTCGGCAGCTATCTATTGCTGCGTCTCAAGGCCTTTCTGGAAGCGCGTTTCGCCGTGGCTGGCCTGATCTGGCCGGTTTGGCTGACCATAGGGTTGAGTGTGGCTCTGGAGTTGGTTCAGCAGGTCTGGACCGACTCTGAGCTGGTAGGGCTTAGCATGCCTTCATTGCTTTACTTCGGCCTGATGGCCTTGCTGGGGCTGATCACTCTGTGGCTGGGCATCGTGCTGTTCAGGGTGAAGGACAGCTACCCGTCGCTGCGGGTACTGGCCTGGTTGTACATGATTTCTGGCGTTCTGGTCGCCTCGGTTATCCTGCTGGTGATCGGCATATTGCCAATGCTGGCCGCCATGGTGGCCTCGGCGTTGGTGTTCTTCCATGGCGCCCGTGAGTTACGCGGCGATGAGGCGGAGCGGGGCTGATCAGCCTTCGCCGCCGGCCTGGCGGGCATTACCCAGCGCCTGGTTGATCGTTAGCCAGGCGCCGACCGCTTCTTCGCCGGCCTCGGCGAACACCCGCTCCAGCAGCTTGGTCTGCTCGCGGCGCAGGGCCAGTTCCAGCTTGGCGCCCTCGCTGGTCAGGCCGAGCTGGCGTTTGCGCTTGTCGTCGGTGGCAGCCACGCTTTCTGCCAGATTCATCTCCAGCAACTGGCGCAACGGAATGTTCAGTGCCTGCTTGCTCACGCCCAGGTAGCTCAGCAGCTGGCTGACGCTGAGGCCGGGGTAGCAGGCGATGAAGAACAGGATGCGGTGATGTACGCGCGACAGGCCGCGTTTGGCCAGGATCTCGTCCGGTTTGGCGGTGAAGGCCTGGTAGCCAAAGAAGAAGGCCTGCATGGCGGCTTGTTGGCTGCTCGTCTTTTTCAGGTCAAACATGTTGACGTATATGTCCTTGCCGTCGTAGTTTCGGTCAATAACTTTGACCCAGTTTGCCTTCTTTTGTCCTGCCTTTGCTACCGGTGATCACCATGGCCTTCTCCGAACGCGTTGCCCGCCTGAAAAGCTCCCTGATCCGCGAAATCCTTGCTGCGGCGCAGCGCCCGGAGGTGATGTCCTTCGCTGGCGGCCTGCCGGCCGAGCCGATGCTGCCCAAGGTGGACTGGAGCGACATGCCGGTATCCATCGGCCAGTACGGCATGAGCGAAGGTGAACCGGCGCTGCGCGAGGCCGTGGCAGCCGAAGCGCGCAAGCTGGGCGTGCAATGCGATGCCAGCCAGGTGCTGATTGTCTGCGGTTCGCAGCAGACCCTCGACCTGGCCAGCAAGCTGTTTATCGATCCGGGCACCGAGATCCTGGTGGAAGCGCCGACCTACCTGGCCGCGCTGCAGTCCTTCCAGCTGTTCGGCGCCGATTGCATCACCGTACCGCAGGAAGCCGACGGCCCCGAGCTGGAAGCCCTGCGCGAGCGCCTGCAGAACCATAAACCGGCCTTCGCCTACCTGATCCCGACCTTCCAGAACCCGTCTGCCGTGCGTTACAGCGAAGCCAAGCGCGACGCGGTGGCGGCGCTGCTCGACGAGTTCAACGTGACCCTGATCGAGGACGAGCCGTACCGCGAGCTGGTATTTGATGCCGGCAGTGCCACGCCGATCGTCAGCCGCCTCAAGCGCACCAGCTGGATCTATACCGGCACCGTGTCCAAGACCCTGCTGCCGGGCCTGCGTGTGGGTTTCCTGATCGCCAGTCCGGACCTGTTCCCGCACCTGCTGCGCCTGAAACAGGCCGCCGACCTGCACACCAACCGCATCGGCCAGTGGCAGGCCCTGCAATGGCTGGGCAGCGAGAAATACCAGGCCCACCTGGCCGAGCTGCGTGACTTCTACCGCGTGCGCCGCGACGCCATGCAGGTGCAGCTGGAGGAGCACTTCGGCGAGCTGGCGACCTGGGAAATTCCCCAGGGCGGCCTGTTCTTCTGGCTGACCCTGAAGGACAAGCTGGATACCCGCACCCTGCTGCAACCGGCGATGGCGCAGAATGTGGCGTTCATGCCCGGCGAGCCGTTTTTCGTCGATCCTGATGCCAACCCCGGTCACCTGCGCTTGAATTTCAGCCACGTACCGCCGGAGAAACTCGGCGAAGGCCTGCGCCGCCTGGCGGCTGTCGTTCGCGAAGCTCAAGGGAGTAAATAACCATGCTCAAGGTCTATGGCGATTACCGTTCCGGCAACTGCTACAAGGTCAAGCTGATGCTGCATCTGCTCGGTCATCAGTACGAGTGGCTGCCGATCGACATTCTCAAGGGCGAGACGCAGACCGCCGAGTTCCTCGAGAAGAACCCCAACGGCAAGATTCCGGTACTGGAACTGGACGATGGCACCTTCCTCTGGGAGTCGAATGCCATCCTCAATTTCCTCGCCGATGGCAGCGAGTTCATCCCGGCCGAGCCGCGCCTGCGCACGCAGATGTTGCAATGGCAGTTCTTCGAACAGTACAGCCACGAGCCTTACGTGGCGGTGGCGCGCTTCATCCACCTGTACCAGGGGCGTCCAGCCGAGCGCGAGGACGAGCTGGAGGTGTGCATGGTACGCGGCCACAAGGCGCTCAAGGTGATGGAAAAGCAGCTGCAGCGCACGCCGTACCTGGTGGGTGAGCTGTTCACCATCGCCGACATTGCCCTGTACGCCTACACCCACGTGGCCCACGAGGGCGGCTTCGATCTCAGCGGCTACCCGGCAGTGCAGGCCTGGCTCGAGCGCGTGGCCAGCCATCCCAAGCATGTGAGCATGCTCGGCTGAGTGCGTTCCGATCTTTTCGGGTTCTGGGTCTCGGAGCGTAGGCTGGGTTATGTCGCTCCGGGCTTTTTCGGCAAGCGCGGACAACGGCAAGCGCGGCTAGCCTAGCCTACGGCGCAGCGGTTGCGGGCCTTTCGGGCGCTCAGCCCGAAAGATCCTAAGCCAGCCCTTACTGCGCGGCGAAACGCTGGTTCAGGTAGGCACCGATGGCCTTGGACTCGTACAGCCAGCGGACTGTGCCCTGTTCCTCGATACGCAGGCACGGCACCTGCACCTTGCCGCCCTGTTCCAGCAGCTCCTGGCGGCGCACGGCGTCGTTCTTCGCATCGCGCAGGCTCACCGGCACATTCAGGCGGTGCAGGGTGCGGCGGGTCTTCACGCAGAACGGGCAGGCGCGGAACTGATACAGCGCCAGGCCGGCGGCTGCGTTCTCGACCTGGGCCTGCTCCTGCGGGCTGCGCTTGAGCTTGCGTGGACGGGTGATGAAGTCGAGAAAGATGATGATCTGGCCGAGGCCGATCCGCAGTGCCTTGATAAGCATCGTCGGTCATTCCTGTTCGGAGTCTGAAAGGGGCGGCAGGGTACCCGAGTTACCATGGTTTGGCTGTACCGGGTGTCGATTGTCTGGCCAATAAAAAGGCGATGTATCCATCATGGGTTGCATGGGTTCTGGCAGGTATGGATCGGCCGCCGGTCAGGCAACTCCCGTAGGTCGGCGTTGAGCGCAGCGAAGCCCAACGGACTCGGTGCAGGCCTCGTTGGGCTTCGTCGCGGGGCTCCTCAACCCAACCTACAGCTTTGCCTGCGCAACACTGGGGCATAGCCAATAAAAAAAACCGGCCCAGAGGCCGGTTTTTCGTTGCAGCGGCAATCAGCGGATCAGGCTGAGGAACTCGCTGCGGGTGGCGGCGTTCTCGCGGAACTCGCCGAGCATCACCGAGGTGACCATCGACGAGTTCTGCTTCTCCACGCCGCGCATCATCATGCACATGTGCTGGGCCTCGATGACCACCGCCACGCCGAGGGCGCCGGTGACCTGCTGGATCGCCTCGGCGATCTGCCGGCTGAGGTTTTCCTGGATCTGCAGGCGGCGGGCGTACATGTCGACGATGCGCGCCACCTTGGACAGCCCCAGCACCTTGCCGCTGGGGATGTAGGCCACATGGGCCTTGCCGATGAACGGCAGCAGGTGGTGTTCGCACAGCGAGTACAGCTCGATGTTCTTCACCAGCACCATTTCGCTGTTGTCGGAGCTGAACAGGGCGCCGTTGGTGACTTCTTCGAGGGTTTGCTGGTAGCCCTTGCAGAGGTACTGCATGGCTTTGGCGGCGCGCTTGGGCGTGTCGAGCAGGCCTTCGCGGGATACGTCTTCGCCGAGTTGACCAAGAATCTCGGTGTATTGCTGTTCCAGGGACATGGATCTTCCTGTGGGACTATCAAAAATTCGCAGAGGCGCAGGGTAGGGCGCAGCTGCCGGGCTGGCAAGGGCGCATTGCGCCAGATCGACGGGCTTAGGGTCTGTTGTCGTTTCGGCGCGACCGCGACGGGGCCAGTTTTTGCGCGGAGCTAGGCGCGAGATGCGAAGTTTGGTCGTCCAAATAAGCCGTCGAGCAACGACGTTCCGCGCAATAACTGGCCCGTCCCTTCGGGTTGCGCGGCGGGCGTCGAAACGACAACAGACCCTAACTACTCGTCGCGGCCGTCGAGCATGGTGCGTTTGAGCAGTACGTAGACCGCACCGGCGCCGCCATGGCGGGGCAGGCAGGAGGTGAAACCCAGTACCTGCGGGTGCTGGCGCAGCCAGGTGTTGACGTGGCTCTTGATCATCGGCCGCTTGCCGTCGGTACGTACTGCCTTGCCGTGGGTGACGCGGGCGCAGCGCACTTCCATGCGCGCGGCCTCGGCGAAGAACGCCCAGAGGGTTTCGCGGGCTTTCTCCACACTCATGCCATGCAGGTCGAGGCTGCCTTCGAAAGCCACCTGACCGGCCTTGAGCTTGCGCATCTGGCCGTCCTGCACGCCGTCACGGGCCCAGTAGAGCTCGTCCTCGGCGCCAACATCGATGACGAACTGGTCGGACAGGCCGTCGACCTTGATGCTCTCGGTTTTCACCGTGGCGGCCTGGCGCAGGGTATTCAGGCGTTGGCGGTCAGCCTTGGGTTTGCCGGTGTCGGCGCGGTCATGCTGGATCTGCTTGACCCCGCGCACGGCGGATTGGAACAGGGATAAATCGTCGTCTTGCATGATCGCCTCCGTAATGGAGGGCAGTTTACCGGCTTCAGTCGCGTTTTTTCAGCAGGTGTGGCGACAAGCTGAGATCGCCGCTGTTGCGCCGCAGGCGTCGGCGGCTGCGGCGCCAGATATTCACCCCACCCCAGAGCAGGAACAGGCCGAGCAGTACCAGGCTGATGGAGGAGCCCATGCTGCCGTTCAATGGGCCCAGTGCCGGCGGGCGGCCGAGCAGGGTGGCAGCGCCAGCCATCGCCAGCAACACGCCGAAGGCGGCAAACAGGGCGGCCAGCGCCGCGACAAAGCGCCAGCGCCAGGTGGCGGGGCCGCGTGGTCGCAGGCGGCGGGCGTCAAAACCATCGGACAGCTTCATGCCGATTTCCTCTTCGGTTATCGGCGCTATGACCGGTCTGCGCCGCTAGGGTTCCGACCGGGGCTGTGGATGTGCGACGCGCCTGCGGATTTACAGCAGGGCGTTGGCCTGCGGCACGACGATGGCGAAGTTGTCGGCGAGGGCGGCCATCTCCATGTGCTGCAACTGGCGCGCGGGAATCAGCTCGCCGGCGTAGGGCACGTCGCGGGTGGCGCAGGCCGTGTCCACCAGGGTGCAGCGGTAACCGTAGTCCTTGGCGGCGCGTACCGTGGTACTGATGCTGGAGTGGGTCATGAAGCCGCAGACGATCAGGTCGAGGTGACCGAGGCGCTGCAGGTGCTCATGCAGGTCAGGGTTGCTGAAGGCGTTGGGCAGGCGCTTTTCTATGATCGGTTCACCCGGTTGCGGCTCCAGGCCTTCGAGGAAATGTCCGCGCGGGCCCTGCGGGTCGAGCAGGCCGCCGGGAATGCCAAGGTGGCGCACATGGACCACCGGCGTGCCGAGCTTGCGCGCGGCGTTGAGCAGGGTGGCGATCTCGGCGCTGGCGGCATCCACGTCCGGCAGCTGCAGAACGCCACTGCGGTACTCCTCCTGGGCATCGATGATCAGCAAGGTGGCCTTGCCCAGCGTGGCTGGTGCGTAACCGCGGCCAGTCAGTTGGAACATGGTTTTGGCATCGGACATGAGAGGCTCCTGGTACGGCGATGGGTCTATTCTCTGCTTGCCAGAGCCATCTGTGAACCATTTGCATTAGATCCTGTTGTCGGCACGCGGCAAAGTCCCCTCAGTTACGGCTAGAATCGCGCACCTGTTCTGGAGGTGATTTCCGTGTCCGTATCCCGCCTGCGCACTTTGCGCGACCATATCCGCTGGGCTGTCAGCCGTTTCCATGACGCCAACCTGTTCTTCGGCCACGGCACCGACAACGCCTGGGACGATGCGCGCCAGCTGGTGCTCGGTGCCCTGCATCTGCCGTTCGAGATCGCCGATGCCTACCTCGACTGCCGGCTGGAAGAGGACGAGCAACAGCAGTTGCTCGAGCTGATCCGCCGCCGCGTCGAAGAGCGCGTGCCGACCGCCTACCTGCTCGGCGAAGCCTGGTTCTGCGGCCTGCCGTTCCTGGTTGACGAGCGCGTGCTGGTGCCGCGTTCGCCGATTGCCGAACTGATCGGGGCGCAGTTCGCACCCTGGCTGCCGGCCGAGCCGGCACGCATCCTCGACCTGTGTACCGGTTCCGGCTGTATCGGCATCGCCTGCGCGCACGCTTTCCCCGAGGCCGAGGTGGTGCTGGGCGATCTGTCCTTCGATGCCCTCGAAGTGGCCAACCAGAACATCGAGCGCCATGAGCTGGAAGCGCGCGTCTACACCGTGCAGGGCGACGGCTTCGCCGGGCTGCCGGGGCAGCGTTTTGACCTGATCGTGTCCAACCCGCCCTATGTCGATGCCGAGGACTTCGCCGATATGCCGGCCGAGTACCACCACGAGCCCGAGTTGGGCCTGGCCTGCGGCGACGATGGTCTGGACCTGGTACGGCGGATGTTGGCCGAGGCGGCGGATCACCTGACTGAAAAGGGCCTGCTGATCGTCGAGGTGGGCAACAGCCAGGTGCATGTCGAGGCGCTGTACCCGGAGGTGGACTTCACCTGGCTGGAGTTCGAGCAGGGCGGCCACGGCGTGTTCCTGCTGGCGGCCCAGCAGTGCCGTGAGCATCAGGAGCTGTTCCGCTCGCGCTTGAACGGTTGATCGCTGACCTGCGCTCGGACTCATCGATCTAGCGAGCTAGAGTCGGGCAAGGCAAAAGTGGGCGAGGGCGCGGAGTTTACTGGGTGTAAATGAGCCGCCCGAGCCCACTTTTAACGCAGCCCGGCCGACGCGCAGCAGATCGCTGCACCGTCAGCGGGTCGCGATCCAGATCAGCAGGCCGGCCTGGAACAGCGCCAGCGCCACCAGGCAGGCGATGGTGAAGCGCAGGCTGCTGTCCTCGCGCTTGAGCACTTCGATGCGCCGCTCCAGCTTGCCGATCTTCACTTCCTGCTCGTGCAGGCTGTGGTCGGCCTGCTGCAGCATGGCGGCGGTGTCCAGCAGCTCCATGATCTGCAGCTTGTCGTGGTTCCACTCGGGGCTGAGTGCGCTGACCCGCGCGGCGCTGTAGCTGGCCTTCATCTGTGCCAGATCCTGGTATTCCACGGCAAAACCCTGGGTGCGCAGGAAGTGATCGCGACGCAGGCGCGCGTCTTCGTTGGGGATGTCCTTGAACGCTAGGGCGCCGCCCTCGACCGTGTAATGGCCCCAGCGCTGACGCGCCCAGTGGATGCCCTGGGCCAGCAGGAAGCGGCCGAGGCCACGGTTGGGCGGTTCGATATGCAGGCCCTGGTCGGCGCCGAAGCGCACTTCCTGGCTGCGGTGATCGACCCATACTTCCAGCTGGTTCTTGCCCCGGTGCAGGCGCTGGCCCGGCAGCTCCACGCTCAGGCGCAGCAGGCTGAGCTCGTCGCTGTGTCGTTCCAGTCGGCCCAGTTGCACGAAGCGTAGCGGGCGCGCGCCGGTGTGGCGGTCGGTCGGCAAGGGCGCCAGGCGCAACAGGCGGAACTGCTCAGCAGGCAGCCCATGCCAGGGATGCTCCTGCGGCGTTTGCGCGGCTTGTTCGCCGGGTTGCTGGGCGTCGGTATCGGTCATCGGATGGCGTCCTTGGGCCACGGTCGGCACCTGCATTATCGGCGCTTTTGCCGACAACTGGAGGTTAGCCAGATGCAAGTCGCCGGGCCGAGCCGCTTCGAGGGTGAACTGGCCGGGCGCCACGGGTATACTGGCGCCCCTTCGTTCAGGCCCTCGCGGAGCTTTCTGCATGTCCGGCAATACCTACGGCAAGCTGTTCACCGTCACCACCGCAGGCGAAAGCCATGGTCCGGCGCTGGTCGCCATCGTCGACGGTTGCCCGCCGGGCATCGAGCTGTCCCTGCAGGATCTGCAGCGTGACCTCGACCGCCGCAAGCCGGGCACCAGCCGCCACACCACCCAGCGCCAGGAAGACGACGAAGTCGAAATTCTCGCCGGCGTGTTCGAGGGCAAGACCACCGGTTGCGCCATCGGCCTGCTGATCCGCAATACCGACCAGAAGTCCAAAGACTACTCGGCGATCAAGGATCTGTTCCGCCCGGCCCACGCCGACTACACCTACCACCACAAGTACGGCATCCGCGATTACCGTGGCGGTGGCCGCAGCTCGGCGCGCGAAACCGCCATGCGCGTGGCCGCCGGTGCCATTGCCAAGAAGGTACTGGCTGGTTTCGGTATCCAGGTGCGCGGTTACATGAGCCAGCTCGGCCCGATCGAAATCCCGTTCAAGACCTGGGACAGCGTCGAGCAGAACGCCTTCTTCAGCCCTGACCCAGACAAGGTGCCGGAGCTGGAGGCCTACATGGATCAGCTGCGCCGCGACCAGGACTCGGTCGGCGCGAAGATCACCGTGGTCGCCGAAGGCGTGATGCCGGGCCTCGGCGAGCCGATCTTCGACCGCCTGGACGCCGAACTGGCCCATGCGCTGATGAGCATCAACGCGGTCAAAGGCGTGGAAATCGGCGCCGGTTTTGCTTCGGTAGCCCAGCGCGGCACCGAGCACCGCGACGAACTGACGCCCGAAGGTTTCCTGTCCAACAACGCCGGCGGCATTCTCGGCGGCATTTCCTCCGGCCAGCCGATCGTCGCCCACCTGGCGCTCAAGCCGACCTCCAGCATCACCACCCCGGGTCGCTCCATCGACATCGATGGCAACCCGGTGGAAGTGATCACCAAGGGCCGCCACGACCCGTGCGTCGGCATCCGCGCCACGCCGATCGCCGAAGCGATGATGGCCATCGTCCTGCTCGACCACCTGTTGCGCCACCGCGGACAGAATGCCGGGGTCAGTGTCGGTACGCCGGTGCTCGGCCAGCTGTGACCGACGCGCCGCTGCCGTACTGGCGGCTGTCCGGCTTCTACCTGTTCTACTTCGCCCTGCTGGGTGCCACGGCACCCTTTCTGGCGTTGTACTTCGACTTCCTCGGCTTCAGCCCGGCGCGCATTGGCGAGCTGGTGGCCATTCCCATGCTGATGCGCTGTGTGGCGCCCAACCTATGGGGCTGGCTCGGCGATCGCAGTGGCCAGCGCCTGCGCATCGTGCGCTTCGGCGCGGTCTGCACGCTGCTCAGCCTGTGCCTGATCTTCGTCGACCAGAGCTACGCCTGGCTGGCCCTGGTGATGGCCCTGCACGCCTTCTTCTGGCATGCGGTGCTGCCGCAGTTCGAGGTGATCACCCTGGCCCATCTGCGCGAGCAGACGGCGCGCTATTCGCAGATCCGCCTGTGGGGCTCGATCGGCTTCATCCTCACCGTGGTCGGCCTGGGCAAACTGTTTGAGCTGTACAGCCTGGCGATCTACCCCTGGGCGCTGCTGCTGATCATCGCCGGTATCGCCCTGAGCAGCTTCTGGGTACCCAACGCGACGCCGGCGGCGCGCAGCAACGGGGCGGGCGAGGGCGGCTTCGTCGCCCAGCTGCTGCGCCCCGGCGTGCTGGCTTTCTACCTGTGCGTGGCGCTGATGCAGATGTCTCACGGGCCGTACTACACATTTCTCAGCATCCACCTGGAGTCGCTTGGCTACAGCCGCGGAGTGATCGGTCTGCTGTGGGCGCTGGGGGTGGTGGCGGAGATCGTGCTGTTTCTGTTCATGAGCCGCATCCTCGCGCGTTTCTCCCTGCGCCAGGTGCTGGCGGCGAGTTTCGCCCTGGCGGCGCTGCGCTGGCTGCTGCTGGGCAACCTGGCCGATCACCTGGCCGTGCTGCTGTTCGCCCAGCTGATGCACGCGGCCACCTTCGGCAGTTTCCATGCGGCGGCCATTCACTTCGTCCAGCGCAGCTTCGGCGCCAACCAGCAGGGCCAGGGCCAGGCGCTGTACGCGGCCATGGCCGGGATCGGCGGGGCGCTGGGCGCGTTGTACTCCGGCTATAGCTGGAACAGCCTGGGGCCGGCCTGGACCTTCGCCATCGCCAGCTTGGTCGCATTGGCCGCGACCCTTATCATTGCCATTCGATTGCGCGAGGAGCAGGCATGAAGCGTGAACAACTCGCCGAGCAGATCATCCAGGCCGGGCGTTTTCTCTATGGCCGCGGCTGGTCGCCGGCCACCAGCAGCAACTATTCGGCGCGCCTGAGTGCCGATCAGGCGCTGCTCACCGTTTCCGGCAAGCACAAGGGCCAGCTCGGTCCAGACGACGTGCTGGCCACCGATCTCGACGGCAACAGTCTGGAACCGGGCAAGAAGCCTTCGGCCGAGACCTTGCTGCATACCCAGCTGTACCGTTGGCAGGCCGGGGTCGGCGCGGTGCTGCACACTCATTCGGTCAACGCCACCGTGCTGTCGCGCCTGACCCTGGCCGATTCGCTGGTCTTCGCCGACTACGAACTGCAGAAGGCCTTCGCCGGCATCAGCACCCACGAGTGCCAGGTCGAAGTGCCGATCTTCGACAACGACCAGGACATCGCCCGCCTGGCGGCCCACGTACAAGTCTGGCTCGATCAGCATCCGGACTGCGTCGGCTATCTGATCCGTGGCCACGGCCTGTACACCTGGGGCGCGCAGATGAGCGACGCCCTGCGCCAGATCGAAGCCTTCGAATTCCTGTTCGAGTGCGAACTGAAAGTTCGCGCCTTGCAGCGCTAAAGCATCCCGCAGAGGACACCGCCATGAGCAGCCTGACCGTCTACCACCAGTCCAGCCCGGACCTGCCGAACAAGATGCTGACCCACCTGGATGACATCGCCAGCACCCTGGGTGAAGTCGGTGTGCGCTTCGAGCGCTGGCAGGCCAGCGCCAAGGTCCAGCCGGGCGCCAGCCAGGACGAAGTGATCGCTGTCTACCGCACGCAGATCGACCAGCTGATCGCCGAGCGCGGCTACAGCACGGTCGATGTGGTAAGCCTGAACAAGGACCACCCGCAGAAGGACGAGCTGCGCGCCAAGTTCCTCGACGAACACCGCCATGGCGAGGACGAAGTGCGTTTCTTCGTCGCCGGGCGTGGCCTGTTCACCCTGCATATCGACGACTACGTGTACGCCGTGCTGTGCGAGAAGAACGACCTGATCTCGGTGCCGGCCGGTACCCGCCACTGGTTCGACATGGGCGAGTTCCCGCACTTCGTGGCCATTCGCCTGTTCAACAATCCCGAGGGTTGGGTGGCCAACTTCACCGGTGACGACATCGCCAGCCGCTTCCCGCGCCTGGAAGACTGACGCCATGCCGATCAAAGCCATCCTCACCGATATCGAAGGCACCACCAGCGCAGTGAGTTTCGTCTTCGACGTACTGTTCCCTTACGCCGCGCGGCATCTGCCGGACTTCATCCTCAACCATGCCGACGAGCCGCAGGTGCGCGAGCAGCTGCAGGCTGTGCGGGTGGAAAGCGGCGAGGCGGATGCCGACCTGATCCGCGTGATCGAGATCCTCCTTGGCTGGATCGCCGCAGACCGCAAAGCCACACCGCTCAAAGCACTGCAGGGGATGATCTGGGCCGAGGGCTACCAGGCCGGCCAGCTCAAGGGGCACGTCTACCCGGATGCGGTGGAAGCGCTGAAGCGCTGGAAGGAGGAGGGCTACGCGCTGTACGTGTATTCGTCCGGCTCGATCCAGGCGCAGCAACTGATCTTTGGCTGTTCCGAGGCGGGCGACCTGTCGTCGTTGTTCTCTGGGTACTTCGACACCACCAGCGGGCCCAAGCGCGAGGCGGACTCCTACCGGCGCATCACCCAGGCGATCGGCCTGCCGGCCGACAAAATTTTGTTTCTCTCCGATATCGTCGAGGAACTGGATGCCGCCCAGCAGGCCGGGATGCAGACCTGCGGCCTGGCCCGTGAGGGCGGCGACCTGCCGGGCCATGCCGTGGTCGCCAGTTTCGCGGTGATCGATCTGGCCGGGTTCTAGCTATCCCCGATTCACGCCTGCTTGTGTAGGAGCCAGCAAGCTGGCTTCTACTAGGCCGTAATAGCCAGCGTTTGAACTGGTCCGCAGGGGGTTATCCAGTGGTGTAGGGCGGGTGTAACCCGCGGCGGGTTGCACCCGCCCTACGTTCAGTACTGGTCTTTTGCGCCGTTGCGCTGGTGGCGATAGACGCTGATCGCCTCGTACACCGCTTTGCGCAGGCGGTTGATCCCGCCGATCGGGCGGTGCTCCGGCAGGGCGTGCCAGGGGTTGAAGGAGAGGTTGTCGCAGAACTGGTTCTGCTCGCGGCTATCGAAGTCCTGCCCCGGCACCTTGATGGTCGCCACCGTCTCGAACGGCGAGATAGTCTCGCTCCATTCCACGCTGGGGTCCTCGATGGGCATGTAGTGCTCGGGGTTCTGCCGCTGTACCTGCAGGGCGAAGCAGGCCGGTACGCGATCCAGCGACAGCTGCTGGTACAGGGCACTGCGCAGGAAGTTCGGTAGGTCGGCGTTCTGCTCGGGCAACTGGTACGGCGGGCAACTGGCCGGATCGGGGATGACCCGGTACTTGATGTTGTGCGGGCCGTACTTGAACGGGGCGATGGAGTTGTAGGTGGTCGCCACCGGGGTTTCTGGAGCTGGGCTCAAGGTCTGCAGGGCGATGACCAGGTGGCGGAGCTCCCAGCTGCGTGGGTTCCAGCTGGGGAAGAAGGCCAGCACTTTCTTGCCATCGGCCTGGGCGGCGAAGTTCTGCTTGTACTCGGCCACGTCGCGCACGAAGAAGGTCGGATGGTTGAACATCACGAAGTCCTGGTTGCCGGCGGTGCTGGGGCTGCTCAGCAGCTTGTCGCCGGGCACGTCGAGCAGCTTGATGGCCATGCCGCGGGCGTCGCGGGCACGGTCGAACTGCGGGTAGGCGTTGCCGTTGGACAGGCGCATCCAGGCCTGCCAGGTCTTGCCCGGCTCGCTGAACACACCCTGGCGCAGGGCCACATCCAGGGTTGGCAGCACACGAACTTCGGCCTTCACGCAGCCATGTGCCTTGGCATGGGCATCGCGCAGCACGCGGGTATTGTCGCGGTGCTGTTCGACCACGCGAATGGCGTCCTCGATGATGCCCTGGGTCAGCGACGCTTCATCGGCCGGGATTTCCTCCTCGGCGGAAACCGGGCCGGAGAAGCGGGTCAGGTAATAGACCTTGCCAATGCCAAAGCCGAGCAGGCCGACCACCAGCAGGATAAGCAGCAGGTGACCGAGCAGACGGCCAAGCCAGAGCCAGAATCGTTTGAGCATGCTGGGGTTCCTTGTCAGATCTGGCAGTTGGGGCCGGGCGACCAGGGTTTGGCCTCCACCGGCTTGAGCTGGCTTTCCAGGGTTGGATTGCCCATCACCTTGAGGTATTCGATCAGCGCCCAGCGCTCTTCCGGCGCCAGGGCACGGCCGATCACGCCGTCGACCCGGCAGCCGTCGCGGAATTCATGGCCGCGGTTGCTGTTGCCGGTGATGCTGGTCTGGTACAGGAAGCCGCCGTCGAACTTGCCGGTGAGGAAGCCGGCGCGCTTGGGGTCGTACTCGAAGTTGCCGACCCAGAACTGGCTGTCACGTTCGGACACCGGCGATAGCAACTGGAACAGGTTGGGCACCGAGCCGTTGTGCAGGAACGGCGGGGTGGCCCAGATGCCGTGCAGTGGGCGGGCCTTGTAGCCGCGTTTTTCCTGCACGCCGATGGCCAGGCCGTAGCCGTCCATGCGCCAGCGTTCGCGCGGCTGGATGCCGGCATCCTGGTAGGCGCGGTTTTCCACGTAGGCGGTGACGTAGGCCAGGCCCTTGGCGCTGGAGATGCTGGCGAAGTCGACTTCGTCCAGGCTGGAACCGAACAGCTTGACGTCCAGATTGCCCAGCTCGGCCTTGCTCCAGCCCAGCTTGCGGATATCGAAACGGTGGTCGGCGATATTGTCGGCGGTGGTTGGGTCGGTGCCGATGATGCGGGTCGGCACGATGCGCAGGTGCCATTCGGGGTCGCGGGCCGGGGCCAGGCGCTGCTCGCGCGGCACCGGATCGGGCGCGTGGCAGTAGGCGCAGTTCTCGCTGAACAGGGCACGACCCTGGCTGGCCAGCTGGATATCGACCTCGCCGAGAATGGCTTCTGGCCAGGCCGGCGGCTTCAGCTGCTTGAGGGTTTCTTCCAGGGTGTAGAGGTCGCGCAGGCGCACGCTGGACGGGTAGCGCTCGGCCTCGGGCAGCTGTTTGCCGTCTTCGTCGAACAGATGCAGCACAGCCCCCACGCCGAGGGACTCGCCGATATTACGGGCCATCGGCTGCATGGCCGAGCCGTTCCACTGCACCCAGTCGAATTTCCAGATGTCCCACACCTGCGGGTAGCTGACCGGGGCGTTGGCCACGCGGTAGTTGCTGGCGTCGATGGCGTCACCGAACACGCTGTTGGCGATGCGGCCGAAGGCATCGGTGCGGCCGAAACCTTCCTCGGTCGGGTAGAGGCCGCGGTGCCAGTCGTTGAAGGCAGTGCCGAGCAGGCGGTCGAGCACCACCTTGAAGTCTTCGCGCAGCTGGCCCTTGCCCTGCGCGTAGTTGTCGCCCAGCACTGCTTTGGCGAAGCGGTTGAACTTGATCGGGTTGTAGTAGGTGAAGGCCATGCTCATGCCCAGCGCCTGGCCGAAGCTGCCGCCCTTGAGGGTGGGCACGGTGGAGGCCAGCGAGTGCAGGGCAGCGCCGCCGTCGATGCGGATGGCCTGGCCTTTGAAACGCAGCTCGCCGGTGTGGCAGGCGGAGCAGGTGATATCGAGGTACTGCGCGCCCGTTTCGTCGTCCTGGTGATGGGCGAAACCCACTGGCAGGTTGCCTGGGTTGAGGGTGCTGGGTTTCTGCTGCGGGTCGGTGAGGAAGCCGAAGCGAGCCAGGTAGGCGGGCGCGGCGAACTTGTCGGTGGAGAAGGGCAGTTCGAGGGCGGTGAACCAGTCGTAGCGCAGGCCTTTTACTTGGGTGCCCTGGGGCGTGTAGTAGTAGGTCTGGCGTTCCTGGCTGCTCCACTGCTCCAGGTAATTGACCTGGCTCGGCGGATTGGCCAGCGGCAGGTTGGGATTGGCGATGAAGTACAGCACCATGGCGAGGGCTGCCAGGGCGAGCAGCACGAGCAGGAGCAGGGCGCGACGCAGGATCCGCATGACTTCAACATCCGTGTGGCATTTTGTTATTGCAGAGGTTTATGCCAACCCGGCCGACGAATGGCAAGCCTTGTGACCCAATTCAAATCCATCAATTGGGTAAGCCGTTTGATACAGGCTGTTTACGGTCTTTTGCAGCAAGGCTTTGTCGGCTTATAGAAAAACGTTCCTAAGTGGGACGAGGTTCTTGCTAGCGTTAATCATGTTTGCGCCAAATTATTGTTTTTATTGGATTTTCAAAAAATTGGCGCCAAGGACTGGTTATGCTGCAAGCCGTAGCCGCTGCTCCGCGGCGCCTGCTGGTCATCGACCCCTGTCACGAGTGCGAGAGTTTGCTGCCTTGTTTGCAGGCCAGCGGCTGGATGGTGCACAGCTGTGGTCTGGAGGATGTCGGCGAGGCACTGTGCGATGTCGGGCTGATTCGCTTGCGGGCTCCGCATCTGGAGCGTCCGGAAACCCTCAAGCAACTGATCAGCCAGAGCGGCACCGAATGGATTGCCGTGCTGAGCGCCGAGGCGCTGCAGCAACCGGAAATCGGCAATTTCATTGGCGAGTGGTTTTTCGACTATCACACCCTGCCGTTCGACGTGGACCGGGTCAATGTGGCACTCGGGCGGGCTTTTGGCATGGCGCGCCTGCGCGGCAAGGGCAATGTGGCGGGCGATGAGCACGATACGGAGTTGCTCGGCCCCAGCCGCTGCATGGGCGAGCTGCGCCGCCTGCTGGAGAAACTGGCACCGACCGATGCCCCTGTGCTGATCCGTGGAGAAAGCGGTACCGGCAAGGAGCTGGTGGCGCATACCCTGCATCGTCTGTCGCGCCGTGCTGCAGAGCCGTTCGTGGCGGTCAATTGCGGGGCGATTCCCGAACACCTGATCCAGTCCGAGATGTTTGGCCACGAGAAAGGCTCTTTTACCGGCGCGCACCAGCGCAAGATCGGGCGCATCGAGTCTGCCGACGGCGGTACCCTGTTTCTCGACGAGATTGGCGACTTGCCGCTGGAGCTGCAGGCCAACCTGCTGCGTTTCCTGCAGGAAATGCAGATCGAGCGGGTCGGCAGCAGCAAGCCGATTTCGGTCAATGTACGGGTGTTGGCAGCGACCCATATCGACCTGGAGGCAGCCATCCGCCAGGGCCGTTTTCGCGAGGATCTCTACTACCGGCTCAATGTACTGCAGGTACAGACCACGCCGCTGCGCGAGCGCACGGTGGATATCCGCTGCCTGGCGGAGTACTTCGCCAGGCGCTATGCCGTGGAGATCGGTCGGCGGCCCCGCAGCTTCAGCGAGAATGCCCTGTGCGCCATGATCGATCATCCCTGGCCGGGCAATGTGCGTGAGGTGGCCAACCGGGTGCGGCGTGGCATGGTACTGGCCGAGGGACGGCAGATCGAGGCGCTGGATCTGGGCCTGGAAGTCAGCGATAGCGCGCAGCCGCTGCTCGGTACCCTGGATGACTATATCTGCCGCGCCGAGCTGCAGGCACTCAACGATGTGCTGCGCCATTACTCCAGCAACATGAGCCAGGCGGCGCGGGTGCTCGGCGTGTCACGCCCGACCTTCTACCGCCTGCTGCACAAGCACCATATCCGCTAGCCTGGCACCCGCTCAGAAGTAATAAGGAAACTTCAGGCTGAAGGAGAAATCGGGCGCGTCCGGGGTCAGGCCGATGGCCAGGTTCGGCACTATGGTCAGGCCTTCGTCGCCGGCCAGGGTCATGCCGATATTGAAGTAGGCGGCATTGGCATCGCTGCCGGTGATGGTCTGCCAGTCGCCGCCATCGGCTTTGATACGGCTGCGCTGGGCAATCAGCTCGGAAAACGACATCGACAAGCTCATCCGCTCATTGAGGGCGAAGGCCACGCCCATGCCGAACTGCACCCAGTTGCCCAACTTAACATCGCCGGGCACCTTGACCCCCTGTTGCGGGCTGATGTCGCTGAAGCTGTCTTCCAGGTTGTAGGTGTAGGAGATGTTGCCGAACAGCACCGCCGGGTCGATGGTCTTGACCAGCGAGATGCCCGGGGTCACCGACCACACGCCGTTGCCGGTGGGCAGCTCTTCGGGGATGTTCAGGTTGTCGTTGCCGGGCACCGCTTCCAGTTTGATGCCGTAGGGGTCGTCACCGGTGGGCGCCTTGACCCGCAGGCTGAACACGGCATCGGGCCAGTTGGCGCTTTCGTCGAGGAACTTGTAGGCGATGCCGACGTTGACGTCGCCGATGCGCGGGTCGCCGGTCACCGTCTCTTCACTGACCTGGTTGCTGGAGCCGCCGGCGCCGGCCGAAGAGTAAGTGGTTTCGCGGTAGATCACCGGCACATTGATGTCGAACTGCCAACGCTGCTGCCAGTTGTAGCGGGTAGTCAGGTCGAGGGTCAGGCTGTCGGAGTTGATCTGGTCGATGCCCAGGTTGCCGAGAAAGATCGCATCCAGGGCGAGAAAGCCATTGAGAAATAGCTGGCGAGTGTCGTAGTGGCTGTAGGTCAGGCCCGGCTCGACGCTCCAGGTGCCGCCACCGAAGAAGCCGCTGGCCTCCTGGTAAAGCCCTTCGACGCTGGGTGGCGGGCTGCTGTCTTCACGCAGCTCGGCGCCGTAGGTGCTGCTCTCGCTGCGGGCCACGGTCGGGCCCTTGCTCGGTTTGGGCGGCGGTGGCGCCACTGCTGCGGTCTGCGGCCGGCCTTCGACTTCGCGCAGGCGCTGTTCCAGCACCATCAGGGCATTTTGTTGGGCTTCGTAGCGTTGTTGCAGCTGGTTCAACTCGGCTCGCAGCGTTGCAACATTTTGGTCTTCGGCGTAACCCGGCGGACTCAGCCCGCCCAGCGAGAGTAACGACAGCACGCACAGTTTTTGCGACAGTTGAGGCATCACTGAATCCTCGGTTTGAGGGCAGAGTCAGTAACCGATGGGGCGGCTGAGGTTGTAGGCGGTGAAGCAGTTAGCTGCCAGGTCGCCCGTGGCGATTCTGTCGCGCAAGCCGACGCT
The DNA here is from genome assembly GCA_051646165.1 of Pseudomonas sp. GTDB lineage: Bacteria > Pseudomonadota > Gammaproteobacteria > Pseudomonadales > Pseudomonadaceae > Aquipseudomonas. The sequence goes on from JBOFCR010000066.1 coordinate 28,035, forward strand.
GAGGGTGGTGAGGTTCTGCACGCGGTTCTGCGTGCCGAGGATATTGGCGTGCTGGCTGATGCCGCCCTGGCCGATGTGCTGGCTGGCCGAGCCCAGTGCGCCGGCGTTCAGCTGTAGCTGCAGGCCACGGTTGTTGCTCTGTACCAGCATGCTGCCGGCGGCATTGCTGAAGCTCTGGGTACCGGCGGGAATCGGCGTGCCGCCGTTGACCGGGGCTGCCTGATTCTTGTGCACTTCCAGGGCGATCTGGTTGCTGCCGCGGTTGTAGTCGCCAGCGGTGCGCACGCTCTGCACCACGCCCTGCACCTGACCAAGGCCGGCACCGCCGACAATCTGCCCGTTAGGTACTTGCGGCGTACCGCCGGAGCCGGCCTGGTCGATGAAGGTCACGCTCAGTTGCGGTTGCAGATTGGCCTGTACCTGCAGGCTGACCTGGGCACCGATGCCCTGACCGGCGCCGTTCTGCCACAGGGTGTTCATGGTCACGCCGAAGTTGATGATGCGATCCGGTAGCACATAGCGGCCACGCAATTGGGCCAGTTCCAGATCGCTCAGTTCGCTGGGCTGCAACAGCGGTTGCGCCTGGGCAGGCAGGCCCATGAGCAACAGGGGGGGCAGCAGCCAATGCTTGAGGTTCATATCCTTACCCTCGATGCCCTGCCTGGCAGTGGCATCAGAAGAAGTCGCTTTGAATAAAGCCGAACTCCATCAATTCGGCATCCTGCAGAGGTTTGAAACGGTTCAGGCGATCACGCGCGGTCAGGGGTTCCGGTGGGTTCAGCAGGCGATTGTCGCGGTCGTAGCCGGGGCCGATGAAGGCCAGGACTATGCCGTTCCAGCCCTTGGCGAATTCTTCCAGCGACATGCGCTTGTGGCCGAGTACCGGGTCGCCCAGGTAGATCCAGCCATTCTGGCTGCGCTGCATCACCACGAAATGTTTGTAGCCGCGGATATCCACCAACACGATGCTGGGGATGCGCACGCTTTCCAGTTGTTCGGCCTTGATTCGGTAACCGCGTACGCGCAGGCCGAGAGCGGTCGCGTAGCGCTTCATGTCGAGCATGGAGAAACCCTGGCTGCGTACCAGATCCAGGTCGGCGTTGTGCAGCATGCCGAGGATCACCGTGGCCTCGCTCATCTGCATGCCATAGGCCTGGTTGAGCAGGGTGGCAACGGCGGCGGCGCCACAGCTGAAATCGGTTTTCTGCTCCACCAGATTGGCGAAGCGCCGTTCACGAAAGCTTTCCACGGGTTTGAACACCAAGCCGCCACCCGGCAGAACCGGCAGTGCCTGCTGGCCCGCGAACAAGGTCGGGGTGGCCAGTATCAGTAGCAACAGGGCGGCGCAGTGGGTACGCATGGTGCTGTTCATGGCTTGAGAAACAGGGGCGCCCGTCAGGGCGCCCGTTGTTTCATTCGCCACCGCCTCCGGTGCTGGTGCCGCAGGAGTTGCACGCTGCGGCAATCGACAGCGAGTTGCTCTGCTGGTTACCGCCGCCGGCGGCGATGTTGACGCCGACATTGCCGGATACCGCATACAACGCATCACTCAGATTGGCGTTGTTGGTCACCGGGGTGATGGAAGTCACCACGGTATTGCTGGTGGTCACGCTGCCGGCCAGGGTGATGTCTCCTTCTTCATCGAACTCGAAGCGCCCGGGGTCGACGCCGTCATCGTCATAGTCGATGTGCCCATTGAAGGTGGCTCCACCGCCGGTGTGGGTATCGCCGACCCAGATTTCCGGATAGACGTCGTTGCTTTGGGTGGAGGTGCCGTCATAGGTGCCGGTCATGCTGACGCTGACGGTTTGCGTGCTGGTACCCAGGTTGATCTGGGCGTTGTTGTTGGTGGTATTGCCGGAGAGTTTTTGCGTGGCATTGGCGGACGCGTGAGCACCGCCGCCGGCCACGGCCGCAGCCATGTCGTTTTTCTGTTGGTTGAAGTTGCCCGCTGCCACGTTGACCCCGATGTTGCCGGAGGTGTCATGCAGGGCGTTGGTGATCTGGGCATAGTTGGGCACGCTGTAGTTGGTCAGCGTGTTGTCCTTGCCTTTCTGCTCGACGTCGATGGATGCGCTGGCGCTGCCAAACACAAAGCTGGCATCGGCACTGGCGAGTGCTGCCGCGTTGGCCTGTTGGTTGTTGTCGCCAGCCACCACGTTGACCCCGACATTGCCTTGGACGTCGGTGATGGCGTCGCCGTTGACGGTGGCGTTGTTCACGGTCATCTGGTTGGTGACGCTGTTGCCTTTGGTTTTCTGGGTGTCCTGGATGGACGCCGTGGCATAGCCTTGGCTGTCACTGGGCGGGTCTTCGGTCTCGGCCATAGCGCTGCTGGCGAGCGTCGCTGCAATCACTATTGCCAGGGGCTTGAGAAGCATCTGAACCTTCATGGTGTGTCTCCAGATATGGCATTTCAGTGAAATCAGGGCAACTCCACGACCCTGATACTCAGGCTGTTGGCGGACTGGTTACCAACGCCGGCGCTCTGGTTCAGCTGGACCACACCACGACTGCCGGCGAAGGCACGATCATCGGTTGCTACCGTGCGATCGCCTGTCAGTGATTCGGCTGTGCCGGAGAGAGGTGACAGCGTCGTGGCCTGGGCCAGGGCGCTGTCGTCGAGGCTTTGCGCCGCCACGCCCTGTTGCAGGCGCACGGCATTGATCTGTTGATTGCCCAGGCCGGCGCCCTGGTTGATGCCGAGCAGGCCATTGCCACGGCTGAAGGCGGCGCCCTGGATCAGCGCCTGGCTGTCGCGGCCGGCGCCTGGGGCGGGAAGGCTGTCGAGGCGTTGCTCGACATTGACCGAAGCACCGGCCTGGTGGCCGCTGGCGATAGCCCGGTGATTGCTCTGCTGCTGCCAGTCGCCGGCAGCCTGGTTGACCATCAGGCTGCCTTCATAGCCCTGGCCGCTGCTGTGGATCAGCGCGCGATCGACGCTTTGCGGGTCGGCGTGGCAGGTCAGAGTGAATAGCAGCGCGAGGGTGGTCAGCAGGGCTCGCATGTCAGCGGTTCCCCATGTTGAGGTTCTGCAGGGGGCGCAGGCCTTGCTGCACCGAGCGGTTGATCTGTCCGGCGATACCGCTGCTTACCGCGCCATTGCCATGGCTCAGGCTGCCAATACCCTGTTGGTGCTGCTGGGTGCTGGGCAGAGCTTGCGGGTTGTCCGTGCCGAGCAGGCGATTGGGTAGGCTCAGGCCGCTGTTGATGCTGGCGAAATCGGAGTCGGACAGCTCGCCAAGCCGCTCGATACCCTGGGTCTGGCGGTTGATCTGCTGGTGCGGATCGACATTGACCACGGTTGGATTGGGATCGGGTACCAGGGGCGGACGGGTGGCGACCCGGGGTTGCACATCGCGGCTGAGGACGATATCGCCATCAGCGGCGAGCACGGGTGCGGCCATGCTGCACAAACACAGCAGCCCGAAGAAAACGTAAGGCTGAACGTTCATGTGCGGTTAACTCTCGGTTGTTTGCAGCGAGATAGCAGGGCACGTGCCAGTTGAAGAAAGTCCTTTAATTTCAATGATGTGAATATTGTGGCGGAGTGTTGGCGTCAAGAGTGTTGCTTGCGTGAGACAGTCGTTTTTTTTACTAAAGACGCTTCCCGCCAATC
>JBOFCR010000101.1:0-32542 GCA_051646165.1 Pseudomonas sp.
GAGTACGACGCTACGCATGTTTCATTGCCCTCACTTCATCCACGCCACGGTTGGCCAACTGGTCGGCCTTTTCGTTGCCGGGGTGGCCGGTATGCCCGCGCACCCACTGCCACGTCACGTTATGGCGGTTGACTTGCTCGTCCAGCGCCTGCCACAGGTCGGCGTTCTTCACCGGCTCCTTGGCGGCGGTCTTCCAGCCGCGCTTCTTCCAGTTCGGCATCCATTCCTGAATGCCCTTCATCACGTACTGCGAGTCGGTGACCAAGCGCACGGAACAGGGACGCGTCAGCGCAATCAGCGCGCAGATCGCCGCCATCAGCTCCATGCGGTTGTTGGTGGTGTTGGGCTCGCCGCCCCAGAGTTCTTTTTCCGCACCCTTGAAGACCAACAGCGCGCCCCAGCCGCCCGGGCCAGGATTGCCCTTACAGGCGCCATCGGTGTAGATCTCGACTATTTCTTCGCTCATTGCTTACTTATCTATTGCTCGGAATCGCGGCGGCTGACTTTGGCCACCGGCATTGGCAGCAACTTGCCCATCGTGGCCCGTTGCACCGGTCGTAGCGGGCGCAGGCCGACCACCAGCTTGCGCGCCACCAGCAGATAGAAGCCCGCGCCCGGCGCTTGCCAGGCACTGCCCCAAGTCTCCAGACGAGCCAAGCGTGACTGCCAGGCCGCTGAAGCGAGCGGCGGACGATAGCACCCGAAGCGGCGTTTCTCCAGCGCGAAACCGAGCAGGTTGAGCCAGTCCGCCAGGCGGGTCGGGGCAATGCAGCGGGCCTGGCGAAAGCCGTCGCGGGCGAAGTAATGACGCAGGCCCCAGGTGCTCCAGGGGTTGATCCCGACAATCAGCAGATAGCCGCCGGGCCGCACGCTGTGGGCCGCCTCGCGCAGCAGGCCGTGGGGCGACAGGCTGAAATCCAGGCCGTGCTGCAGTACCACCACATCGGCGGCATGCTCGCCCAGCGGCCAGGCCTGTTCCTCGCAGGCGATATCCACTCCGGTTAGCGGTGCGCCCATGCGCACATTGCAGCGGATCTGCGGCGCCTTCGGCGGCTCAGTCTGCGCCGGCCCGTAGTGCACCAGGTAACTGCCGAAGTAACGCGCCAGCTCGGCATCCAGAGCCTGGCGCTCCTCAGCCAGCAACAACTCGCCCAGCGGCGAGGCCAGCCAGTCGCGCGCCGCCTGGGTCAGTTCCAGCCAGTCGGCATCGGCCTGGGCAAAGGGTTGTTCGCTCATGACAGGTTCCTGCATGGTCAAAGGCTGCGATCAATGCCTAAGATGCGCCATTGCTCCTTTATTGGCGACCCGCAAAATGTTTCAGATCGACGCCCTGCCCGCCTTCAGCGACAACTACCTGTGGCTGATCCAGGATCACCAGCAGCAACGCTGCGCGGTGGTCGATCCCGGCGACGCCGGCCCGGTGCTGGCCTGGCTCGAATCCCATCCGGGCTGGCAGCTCAGCGACATCCTGGTCACCCACCATCACCCCGACCATATCGGCGGTGTAGCGCAGCTCAAGGCGGCCACCGGCGCCCGGGTCTACGGCCCGGCCCGGGAGAACATCCCGGCACGCGATATAGCCCTCGACGAAGGCGAGCATATTCAGGTGCTCGGCCTCGACTTCCTTATATATGCCGTGCCCGGCCACACCCTGGGGCATATTGCCTACTACCACGAGGCCACACCGCAGCCCTGGCTATTTTGCGGCGACACCCTGTTCGCCGCCGGCTGCGGCCGCCTGTTCGAAGGCACACCAGCACAGATGCATGACTCGCTGAGCCGCCTGGCTAGCCTGCCGGACGCCACCCTGGTGTTCTGCACCCACGAATACACCCTGAGCAACCTGCACTTCGCTCGCGCCGTGGAGCCTGCCAACCCGGCCATCGCCGCGCGTTTCGCGGAGGTCAGTGCACTGCGCGCCAACGACGCCATCAGTCTGCCGTCGAGCATTGCCCTGGAGAAAGCCAGCAACCCGTTTCTACGCTGCGGAGAAATATCCGTTAAAGAAAAAGTCGACGAGCGGGACGGCCCCCGTCAGCGCTCGTCGCACGAGGTATTTGCCAGCCTGCGCGCGTGGAAGGATGTGTTCAAGGCTGGTTAATAACTGACCAGCGGATTGGCGAAAACTTGACCACCCCTTGGGCCGTTCCTAGAATCCCCGAACTTTTTGCGCCGGCAGCTACTACCGACCAATGCTTTTATTACCTTTTAGAACACTGGATTCATCAGCATTGGCCCGGGGTGCGAAAGCTCTGGCAGTACTGCTGTGCATGGGTCTGGCCGGTTGCCAGAGCATGGATCGCAGCGACGACAATGGCCGCGACACCGATCGCGCAGTCAGCCTGCAACAGGAGCCCGAGTGGCTCGATGAAGCCCCGGTCGCCGAGAAACCCCAGGATATCTGGGAGCGCATGCGCGACGGTTTCAAGCTGCAGGACGAGATTGGCGTCAACCCACGCATCGAGAACCAGCGCCTGTGGTTCGTCAGCAAGCCCTCCTACCTGGAAAGCGCCAGTGGGCGCGGTAGCCTCTATATCCACTACGTGGTCGAGCGCCTGGAAGAGCGCGACATGCCGATGGAACTGGCGCTGCTGCCGGTAATCGAGAGCGCCTACAACCCCTTCGCCTATTCGCGCAGCGACGCGGTCGGCCTGTGGCAGTTCATTCCCGCCACCGGCCGCCACTTCAACCTGCGCCAGACCAACTGGTACGACGGCCGCCGCGACATCACCGCCTCGACCAACGCCGCGCTCAACTACCTGAGCCGCCTGCACGACATGTTCAATGGCGACTGGCTGCTGGCCCTGGCCGCCTACAACGCCGGCGAAGGCACGGTGAGCCGGGCCATTGAGCGCAACCAGAAACTCGGCCTGCCGACCGACTACTGGAACCTGCCACTGCCCAAGGAAACCCAGGACTATGTGCCCAAGCTGCTGGCCCTGTCGCAGATCGTCATGTCCCCGGAAGCCTACGGCGTGGCGCTCAACCCGATCGCCAACGAGCCTTACTTCGAAGAGATCGCGATCAAGCAGAATCTCGACCTGACGCGCGTGGCGGCCATGGCCGACATGGACGCCGACGAGCTGTACAACCTCAACCCGGCCTTCAAGAAACGCATCACCATGGATGGCCCACGCCATCTGCTGGTGCCCACCGACAAGGCCGAGATGCTCAGCGCCAACCTGGCCCTGATGAAGCCACAAGCCCAGGTGGCCTGGCAGGAGTACCGCGTGCGCTCCGGCGACAACCTGCACACCATCGCCAACCGCTACGGCCTGACGGTGACCACCCTCAAGGATGTCAACAAGCTGGGCGGCAACCACCTGCGCGTCGGCCAGCTGCTGAGCATTCCGGCTGCTGCCGGTGAGCAGCAGCAACCGATCCACCAGCAAGTGGCCAAGGCGGCGCCGGCCGCACGCCCGCAGCGCTACCAGGTGAAGAGCGGCGATACCCTGTGGCAGATCGCCAATGCCAACGGCGTGGCGCTCAAGGACCTGCAGCGCTGGAACGGCCTCAACGCCAAGAGCCGCCTGAGCCTGGGCCAGACGCTGGAGATTCATGGTGGTTCCGGCGGTACCGGCAACTCGCTGGCGGCCAGCAAGCCGGACAAGAGCACCAAGGCCGACAAGCGTCAGGCGGTGACCTACTACCGGGTCAAGAACGGCGACTCAATGTACCTGATCGCACGTCGCTTCAATGTCGGCATGGACAACCTGCAGCGCTGGAACCCGCGTAGCGACAGCCGCGCGCTGAAGCCCGGACAGACCCTGACGCTGTACCTCGACTGATCGAAACGAGCTGATCGAAGCGAGCAATACAAAAGGCCGCCCAAGGGCTAATGCCGCTCACTTAAGGGAAGTGGTATCACCCAGCGGGGTGTACCCGAGGCGCGGGCCTGTGAGCTGGGCCACATTAGTAGGTTGGTGTTGAGCGCAGCGAAGCCCAACAGGGCTGGTGCAGGACTCGTTGGGCTTCGTCGCGCTGCTCCTCAACCCAACCTACGACCTCCCCCAATGCAGCACGCTACAGCGGGCTGAAAAAGCACGTCAACAGCTTAAGTGAACGGCATTACACTCAAGGGCGGCCTTTTCGTCAGCGCTTGCTTAACGCCTCCAGACAACGCCCGGTCAGTTGGGTGAAGCGCTGGAAGGCGACGAACTGCTCGTGCTTGAGCGCCCGCCCGGAGACACGGCAGTCCGCATAGAGCACGCCGATCTCGCGGGTTCCGGCCAGCAACGGAGCGATCAGGAACATGCCCTGACCCAGGTGCTGACGCATTGGCAGGGTCACCAGTTCGTTGAGGTTGTAGCTGGCCGGCACACCCATCCAGATCGGTTCGCGGTTGCGCAGCACGTAACTGAATATATGCGGCTGTTCGCGCTGGTTGGCCGGTAGCTGGAAGTCGTTCAGCCAGCTCTCGGTGCCCTCGCCGATCACCCGCTTGGCGCGGAAGCGACTCTGGTTGTCGGCCAGCACCGCCAGCATCACCCGCTCCAGGCCAGCGCCCTGATGCAGGCCCTTGAGCAGGGTATCGAGGATCAGAGCGACATCGCCCTTCTGGCTGACCAGCATGCCCAGGTCCTGCAGGGCCTGTTGCAGCACCAGCAAGTTGGGTTGCAACAGGCGCGCCTTGCGCTCCTGCTGCTGCAGCTTGATCTGTTCCGGATCGGTATTGGGAATCAGCCGACACAACTGGCTGGCGCCAAATGTGGCCGCCACCTCGACGGTCTCTTCGGCGCTTTCCAGCACCTGCTTGAGCGCATCCTCCGGGCTGATTCCGGTGAAATCGGCCAGCTGCTGCACCAGCACTTCCATCTCCGGGGAATCCCAGCCATCCAGCGCCGCTTCGCTGATCTTCACCCCGAGGTTGATGGCACGCACCGCCGGGTCATGCTGGTTGCCGCTGCCATGGGCGAAGCTGGCCAGCTCGCCGAGGTTCCAGCTTTTCACCAGGCCCTGGGTGAGCTGGCGGAAACTGGTACCGAGCACCTGGCGCACCGCCTCGTCTTCACTCATCCCCGGCTGATCTAGCAGATCGGCCAGCTCGTCGGCCTGCTCGCCGCCACAGCTCCAGAACGCCAGTTCGCCGACTGTGTGCAGCAACGCGGCGATGAACACCTCTTCCTGGTTCTTGGCCAGCACGTAGCCGGCAATGTTGCGCGCCTGCACGGCGGCGTGGAAGGAGCGCGCCAGGAGCATCTGCAGCTGCTCGCGCGGGGCGCGGGTCAGCAGGCTGTCGATCAGGCTGACCGACATGCCGATCAGGCGCACGTTGTCGAAGCCGATCAGCACGATGGCCCGGGAAATAGTGCGAATGCTTTCCTGCGAGGGGTTGTAGTAGACACTGTTACCGATGCGCAGGACCTTGGAGGTCAGCGAGGCATCGCGCAACAGCACATCAGCCAGTTGCTGAACCGAGGCCTTGTCTGCCTGGGAAAGGCGATGCAGATCCTGCACCACCGCTGCGAGCGCCGGTAATTCAGCCTGATTGAGACGATCTATCCATGCCTGCAAACCGACACTGCGTTCGACCAAGGCAACAACCTCTTTGCAATTTGTTTCAGTGTAATCATATTGATGGCACCTGCACCGCAAAAGGCACTCTTTTTCCTGCCTATACAAGCTGTTACTGTACCGACCAAGAAGCCCAAAGCCGCCATGGATCGGATCTTGCGCCTGATGCGTACCCTGTTCCCGTTGATACTCGGCCTGGCCATGAGCTTTCCCGCTTTCGCGACCCTCAGCGAAAGCCATGGCTATGCCCAGTTCGGCACCCTCAAATACCCCGCCAGCTTTACCCACTTCGATTGGGTCAACCCTGACGCGCCCAAGGGCGGCACGCTGCGGGTCATGGCCTATGGCACGTTCGACACGCTCAACGCTTACAGCTTCAAGGGCAGCAGCCCATCGGCCGCGCCCAATTTTCTGCAGTACGGGGTCAGCGAGCTCAACGAGACGCTGATGGCCGGCACCGGCCAGTACGATCCCTCCGGCGACGAGCCGGCCTCCAGCTACGGGCTGATCGCCAAATCGGTGGAGTTCAACGAAGACCGCAGCTGGGTGGTGTTCAACCTGCGTGAGGAAGCCCGCTTCCACGACGGCAAGCCGATCACCGCCTTCGACGTGGCCTTCTCCTACCGCCTGCTGGTCAAGCAGGGCCATCCGCAATACCGCACCAACCTGCAGGAAGTGCAACGGGTCGACATTCTCGACCGTCACCGCATCCGCTTCGTGTTCAAGCGTGCCGGCAATGCGCTGCTGATCCTGCGCCTGGGGGAAATGCCAGTGCTGGCACAGCACTACTGGAAAGGCCGCGACTTCAAGGCCACCAGCTTCGAGCCGCCACTGGGCAGCGGCCCCTACCGGATCGCCAAGGTGGTGCCGGGACGCAGCCTGGTATTCGAACGGGTCAAGGACTGGTGGGGCGAGAAACTGCCGGTCAATCGCGGCAAGTACAACTTCGAGCGGGTCGAGGTGGAGTTCTACCGCGACAGCGACGTGGCCTTCGAAGCCTTCAAGGCCGGCGAGTTCGACTTCTATATCGAGCACCAGGCAAAGAACTGGGCCAACGGCTACCGCTTCCCCGCCATTGCCCGTGGCGATGTGATCCGCGCCGAGATCCCGCACCAGATTCCCACCCAGACCCAGGCGCTGTTCATGAACAGCCGGCGCGCCGTGTTCAACGAGCGCAAGGTGCGCGAAGCCATGGGCCTGATGTTCGACTTCGAATGGACCAACCGCGCCCTGTTCAACAGCGCCTACCAGCGCACCGAGAGCTACTACCCGAACAGCGAATTCAGCGCCCGCGGCAAGCCCGAGGGGCGCGAGTGGCTGCTGCTCTCGCCCTACCGCAAGCAACTGCCGGCCAAACTGTTCAGCGAAGCCTTCCAGGTACCGACCACCGACGGCCGTGGCATCCCGCGCGAAACCCTGCGCCGTGCCTTGGGTCTATTGGCCGAGGCCGGCTGGCAACCTTCCGGCCAGGGCCTGAAGAATGCCAAGGGTGAGCCGTTGCGTTTCGAGATACTGCTGGTCAACCCCAACCTGGAACGCATCCTCCAGCCCTACACCGAGAACCTGGCCAACCTGGGCATCCGCGTCGTCCTGCGCACCGTTGACCGGGCCCAGTACAAGCAGCGTCTGGATCACTTCGATTACGACATGGTGCTGATGACCCTGCCGCAGAACCTCAGCCCCGGCCTGGAGCAATGGCTGTATTTCCACTCCACTCAGGTCGATGTCAAAGGCAGCAAGAACTACGCAGGCGTCACCCACCCGGTGGTCGACAAGCTGCTGGAAAAACTGCTGGCCGCACAGACCCGCGACGAACAGGTAGCCGCCACCCGCGCCCTGGATCGCGTCCTGCTCTGGCAGCACTACAGCATCCCCAACTGGTACATCAATCAACATCGCCTGGCGTACCGTAACCGGTTCGCCTTCGTCACCACCCCGCCCTATACCCTCGGGTTGCGCGCCTGGTGGCTGAAGCCCACGGAGATTGCCCCATGACCCATTCCCTGCGCGCCCTGGCCCGGCATGCTGCCGGCCTGCTGCTGCTTGGCCTGGCCAGCCTGGCCCAGGCTGCCCCGCAGCACGCGCTGACGCTCTACGGCGAAGCGCCCAAGTACCCGGCGGGCTTCAAGCACTTCGCCTACGTCAATCCCGATGCGCCCAAGGGCGGCACCCTGCGCCAGCCCGGCACCGGCAGCTACGACAGCTTCAACCTCTTCATCCCCAAGGGCAACGCGGCCAATATCGGGCTGATCTACGACAGCCTGACCTACCACTCGCCGGACGAGCCGATGACCGAATACGGCCTGCTCGCCGAGAAGATCGATCGGGCCGCCGATAACAGCTACGTACGCTTCATCCTCAACCCCAAGGCGCGCGTCCACGACGGCGCACCGGTCACCGCCGAGGACGTGGTGTTCACCTTCCACACCCTGCTGGAAAAAGGCGACCCGATGTACCGCCACTACTACGCCGACGTGGCGCAGGTGGTGGTCGAAGACAAGTTGCGTGTGCGCTTCGACTTCAAGCACAAGGAAAACCGCGAGCTGCCGCTGATCCTCGGCCAGCTGCAGATCTTGCCCAAGCACTGGTGGGCCAGCCGCGACTTCAGCAAGAACAGCCTGGAACCGCCACTGGGCAGCGGGCCGTACCAGATCGCCAAGTTCTCCGCCGGCAGCTCCATCCGCCTGGAACGGGTCAAGGACTGGTGGGCCAAGGACCTGCCGGTAAGCCGTGGCCTGTACAACTTCGACGTGATCGAGACCGAGTACTACCGCGACACCCAGGTCGCCCTGGAGGCCTTCAAGGCCGGGCGCTTCGACGTCAACCTGGAGTACTCGGCCAAGGACTGGAACACCGGCTACGACTGCCCGGCCAAGCGCAACGGCCAGTTCGTCCAGGAAGCCATCCCCAATCACAACCCGGCCGGCATGCAGGGCTTTGTGTTCAACCTGCGCCGGCCAATGTTCCAGAATCCCAAGGTTCGTGAAGCCATCGCCCTGCTGTTCGACTTCGAATGGGCCAGCAAGCAGCTGTTCTATGGCGCCTACAAGCGCACCAACAGCTACTTCGCCAACTCCGACATGGCCGCCCGCGAGCTGCCCGATGCCGCCGAGCTGAAGATCCTCGAGCCGCTGCGCACGCAATTGCCGCCGCTGGTGTTCAGCGAAGTATTCAACCCGCCGGTCAGCGACGGCAGCGGCATCATCCGCGAACAGAGCCGCCGCGCCTACCAACTGCTGACCGAAGCCGGCTACCGCATCGAGAACGACAAGATGGTCGATGCCAGCGGCAAACAGCTGAGCTTCGAGTTCCTCAACTTCCAGCCCAACCTGGAGCGGGTGATCCTGCCGTTCAAGCGCAACCTGGCCGAGCTTGGCATCGACCTGCAGATCCGCCGCGTCGACGTCTCGCAGTACGTCAACCGCCTGCGCTCGCGCGACTTCGACATGACTTCGGCGATCTGGCCGCAATCCAACTCGCCAGGCAACGAACAGCGTGAGTTCTGGCACTCCAGCAGTGCCGACAACCCTGGCAGCCGCAACCTCATGGGCCTGCGCGACCCAGCCATCGACAAGCTGGTGGAAGGCCTGATCCGCGCCGACTCACGCAAATCGCTGGTCACCCACGCCCACGCCCTGGATCGCGCCCTGCTCTGGGGTCACTACGTGGTACCCAACTACTACGTCGACACCTGGCGCGTGGCCTACTGGAAGCGCTTCGGCCGCCCGGCCGTGACGCCGCTGTATGACTACGGCCTGATGAGCTGGTGGGAAGAACGCCCCGCCGGCAAGCCGACCGACCCCGCCACCCCGGCCCAGGAAGCCAACTGATGCTCGCCTATATCCTGCGCCGCCTGCTGCTGATCATCCCGACTCTATTCGGCATCCTGCTGATCAACTTCGTCATCATCCAGGCCGCTCCCGGCGGCCCGGTGGAACAGATGATCGCCAAGCTGGAAGGTTTCGATGCGGCCTCCGGCGGTGCCACCGGACGCATTTCCGGCGGTGGCGGCGAAGTCGCCGTGGCCGGCTCCACCTACCGCGGCGCCCAGGGCCTGGACCCCGACCTGATCGCCGAGATCGAGCGCATGTACGGCTTCGACAAGCCGGCGCCCGAGCGCTTCTGGATCATGCTGAAGAACTACGCGCAGCTGGACTTCGGCATGAGCTTCGCCCGTGACACCTCGGTGATCGACCTGATCATCGAGAAGATGCCGGTGTCGATCTCCCTCGGTTTGTGGAGCACCCTGATCACCTACCTGATCTCGATCCCGCTGGGTATTGCCAAAGCCACCCGACATGGCAGCGCCTTCGACGTCTGGACCAGCTCGGCAATCATCGTCGGCTACGCCATCCCCTCGTTCCTGTTTGCCATCCTGATGATCGTGCTGTTCGCCGGCGGCAGTTACTGGGACTGGTTCCCCTTACGCGGGCTGACCTCGAACAACTTCGACGAGCTGACGCTGGGCGGCAAGATCATCGATTACTTCTGGCACCTGGCCCTGCCGGTCACCGCGCTGGTGATCGGCAACTTCGCCACTCTGACCCTGCTGACCAAGAACAGCTTCCTCGACGAGATCAGCAAGCAGTACGTGATTACCGCCCGCGCCAAGGGCCTGACCAACAGCCAGGTGCTCTACGGCCATGTGTTCCGCAACGCCATGCTGATCATCATCGCCGGCTTCCCCAGCGCCTTCCTCGGTATCTTTTTCACCGGTTCGATGCTGATCGAGGTGGTGTTCTCGCTGGATGGCCTGGGTCTGCTCGGCTTCGAATCGATCGTCAACCGCGACTACCCGGTAGTGTTCGGCACGCTGTTCATCTTTTCCCTGTTCGGCCTGCTGGCCAAGCTGATCAGCGATGTGTCCTACAGCCTGGTCGATCCGCGTATCGACTTCGAAAGCCGGGAGAATTGAGATGGCGCTCTCTCCCCTCAATCAACGCCGCTTCGCCCGGTTCAAGGCGCACAAACGCGGCTGGTGGTCGCTGTGGCTGTTCCTCACGCTGTTCGTGCTCAGCCTGGGCGCAGAGCTGATCGCCAACGACAAACCACTGGTAGTGAGTTACGACGGCGCCTGGTACTTCCCGGTACTCAAGCGCTACCCGGAAACCACCTTCGGCGGTGAATTCCCGCTGCAGGCCAACTACAAGAGCCCCTATATCCGCGAGCTGATCGCCGCTAAGGATGGCTGGATGCTCTGGCCGGTGATCCCCTTCGACTACGCCAGCATCAACTACGACCTGCAGGTGCCCTCGCCCGCCCCGCCCTCAGCACAGAACTGGCTGGGCACCGACGACCAGGGCCGCGACGTGCTGGCGCGGATCATCTACGGCTTCCGCATCTCGATCCTGTTCGCCCTGGTGCTGACCGTGCTCAGCTCGATCTTCGGCGTGTTCGTCGGTGCCCTGCAGGGCTTCTACGGCGGCTGGGTCGACCTGGCCGGCCAGCGCATCCTGGAAATCTGGTCGGGCCTGCCGATGCTGTTCATGCTGATCATCCTCTCCAGCTTCGTGCAGCCGAGCTTCTGGTGGCTGCTGGGGATCATGCTGCTGTTCTCCTGGATGACCCTGGTCGACCTGGTGCGCGCCGAGTTCCTCCGCGGGCGCAACCTCGAATACGTGCGTGCCGCCCGCGCGCTGGGCATGCAGAACGGCGCCATCATGTTCCGCCACATCCTGCCCAACGCCATGGTGTCGACCCTGACCTTCATGCCGTTCATCATCACCACGGCGATCGGCACCCTGACCTCGCTGGACTTCCTCGGCTTCGGCCTGCCCGCCGGCGAGCCGTCGCTGGGCGAGCTGGTCGCCCAGGGCAAGGCCAACACCCAGGCACCGTGGCTGGGCATCAGTGCGTTCATGGTGCTGGGCATCATGCTCAGCCTACTGGTATTCATCGGCGAAGCCGCCCGCGACGCATTCGACCCGAGGAAATGAGATGAGCGAATCAGACAATCTCATCGAAGTGCGCGACCTCGCCGTCGAGTTCGTCAACGGCAGCCAGGTTCAGCGCGTGGTCGAAGGCGTCAGCTTCAACATCCGCAAGGGCGAGACCCTGGCACTGGTTGGCGAGAGCGGCTCGGGCAAGTCGGTCACCGCCCACTCGATCCTGCGCCTGCTGCCCGCGCAGGCTCGCCATCCGGTCGGCAGCATCAGCTACAACGACACGGACCTGCTGCAACTCAGCGAGGCCAAGCTGCGCGGCATCCGCGGCAACCGCATCGCCATGGTGTTCCAGGAGCCGATGACCTCGCTTAACCCGCTACACAACATCGGCAAGCAGATCGGCGAAGTCCTGGCCCTGCACAAGGGCCTGACCGGCAAGGCCGCCACGGCGCGCATCCTCGAGCTGCTCGAGCTGGTCGGCATTCCCGAACCGCACAAGCGCCTGCTCGCCCTGCCCCATGAGTTATCCGGCGGCCAGCGCCAGCGGGTGATGATCGCCATGGCACTGGCCAACGAACCGGAGCTGCTGATCGCCGACGAGCCGACCACAGCGCTGGACGTCACCGTGCAGCTGAAAATCCTCGAACTGCTCAAGGAATTGCAGGCCCGCCTGGGCATGGCCCTGCTGCTGATCAGCCACGATCTCAACCTGGTTCGACGAATCGCTCATCGCGTATGTGTCATGCAGCGCGGTCGCATCGTCGAACAGGCGTCGTGTGACGAATTGTTCCATGCGCCGCAGCATCCCTATACCCGGGAACTGCTCGGTGCCGAGCCCAGCGGCGAGCCAGCGGAGAACCCGGTTGGCGAGCCGCTGTTGGAAGTGGACGACTTGCGTGTGTGGTTCCCGATCAAGAAAGGGTTGCTGCGCCGTACGGTCGACCATGTGAAGGCGGTGGACGGTATCAACTTCAGCCTGCCCCAGGGCCAGACCCTGGGCATCGTGGGCGAAAGCGGGTCCGGCAAATCCACCCTCGGTCTGGCGATCCTGCGCCTGCTTGGCAGCCAGGGCGCCATCCGTTTCCAGGGCCAGGCGCTGAACGGGTTGTCGCAACAGGCCATCCGGCCGCTGCGGCGACAGATGCAGGTGGTGTTCCAGGACCCCTTCGGCAGCCTCAGCCCGCGTATGTCAGTCGGGCAGATAGTTGGCGAAGGCCTGCGCATCCACCGCATGGGTAATGCAGCGGAGCAGGAACAAGCTGTCATCGACGCGCTCACGGAGGTAGGCCTGGATCCGGAAACCCGGCATCGCTATCCCCATGAGTTTTCCGGCGGGCAACGGCAGCGAATTGCCATTGCCCGGGCACTGGTGCTGAAACCGGCGCTGATTCTGCTGGACGAGCCCACTTCGGCGCTCGACCGGACGGTGCAGCGCCAAGTGGTGGAGTTACTGCGCTCGCTGCAGAGCAAGTACAACCTGACCTACCTGTTCATCAGCCATGACCTGGCGGTGGTCAGGGCCCTGAGCCACCAGTTGATGGTGGTCAAACAGGGCAAGGTGGTTGAACAGGGTTCTGCCGAGACGATCTTCGCCGCCCCGCAGCACACATACACACGGCAGTTGCTGGAAGCCGCCTTTATGGCCCCCACCACTGCCGATTAACCAGAAGAGGAACAACGCACATGGGTTTTCTCGCCGGTAAGCGCGTACTGATCGTTGGCGTGGCCAGCAAACTGTCGATTGCCTCGGGCATCGCCGCCGCCATGCATCGCGAGGGCGCCGAGCTCGCCTTCACCTACCAGAACGACAAGCTCAAAGGCCGGGTCGAGGAGTTCGCCGCAGGCTGGGGCTCCAATCCCGAACTGTGCTTCCCTTGCGACGTGGCCAGTGACGAGGAAATCGCCAGCGTGTTCGCGGCCCTCGCCAAGAAATGGGACGGCCTGGACTGTATCGTCCACTCGGTCGGCTTCGCCCCGGGCGACCAGCTGGACGGCGACTTCACTGCCGTCACCACCCGCGAAGGTTTCCGTATTGCCCACGACATCAGCGCCTACAGCCTGGTGGCCCTGGCCAAGGCCGGTCGCGAGCTGATGCAGGGCCGCAATGGCAGCGTGCTGACCCTGTCCTACCTGGGCGCCGAACGCACCATGCCCAACTACAACGTAATGGGCATGGCCAAGGCCAGCCTGGAAGCCGGTGTACGCTATCTGGCCGGCAGCCTTGGCCCGGAAGGCACCCGCGTCAACGCCATCTCCGCCGGCCCGATTCGCACTCTCGCCGCAAGCGGCATCAAGAGCTTCCGCAAGATGCTCGCGGCCAACGAGAAGCAGACTCCACTGCGCCGCAACGTGACCATCGATGAAGTCGGCAACGCCGGCGCCTTCCTCTGCTCCGACCTGGCCTCGGGCATCAGCGGCGAGATCCTCTACGTCGACGGCGGTTTCAACACCACCGCCATGGGCGCCATCGAAGACTGATCTTCACGCCCACAAAAAAGGCCGCTTTTCAGCGGCCTTTTTTATTGCAGCAAACCCCATCTCTCGGCGGGGTCGACAGCCCTTAGAAACGCTCGATATCAGCCTGCGCTTCCAGCTGCTTGCGGAACGCGCTGAAGTCCTGCTGGCCCACACGCGAAGCCAGGAAGCGACGGTAGCTGGTCTTCTCTTCCTCGGACAGCTCGCTCTTCGCTTCGCTGACGCCATTCAGGCGCAGCAGCACGAAGTCGCCATTGTTCAGGCTGACGCCGGCAAAGGTCGGCGTCTTGTCGGCAGGCTTCGGCATGCGGAACAGCGCCTGCAGCACCACCGGGTCGATACCTTCCTGGCTGCGGGTAGCGGCTTCCACCACTTTCCAGCTCTGCCCTTCCTGCGCCTGCTCAACCGGCGTCTTGCCCTCACGCAGGCTGGCCAGCAGGCTGTCGCCCTTGGTCTTCAGCGCTTCGTTGGCCTTCTCGCGGGTCAGGGTGTCGCGGATACCGCCCACCACCTGGTCGAACGCCATCAGTTCAGGCTTCTTGTGCTCCTTGACGCGCAGAACTACCACGGTGTCCGGATCCAGTTCGATCGCACCGCTGTTGGCACCGTCTTCCAGCACGTCACTGCTGAAGGCAGCCTGCAGTACCTGACGATTGGCAGCGATACCTTCGCCACCCTCACGACCGAAGGCCGCGCTGGTCTGCACCTGCAAGCCTTGATCCTGGGCTGGCTGGGCCAGGTCGGAAGCCTCGTAAGCGGAGTCTTCCAGGGCCTTGGTCGCTTCGACGAAGCGCTGCTCGACCTGCTGTGCCTTGAGGTCATGCTCCAGCTTGTCTTTCAGGCTGGCGAAGCTAGGCACTTCTGGCGCCTGCACATCGAGCAGCTTGATCAGATGCCAGCCGAACTGGGTTTTCACCGGCGCGGAAACTTCGCCTTTGTTCAGCGCATACAGCGCCTTTTCGAAGTCCGGGTCATACACGCCCGGCGCAGCGAAACCGAGGTCGCCACCGGCGGTTGCCGAACCGGCATCCTGGGACAGCTCCTTGGCCACCTTGGCGAAGTCCTCGCCCTTGGCAATGCGCTGTTTGGCTTCTTCCAGCTTGGCCTTGGCCTGCTCGTCGGTCAGCTTGTCGTTGACTTCCAGCAGGATGTGCGCGGCGCGGCGCTGCTCGGCGAGGCCGGCGATTTCCTGCTTGTAGCTGGCCTGCAGATCTTCGTCCTTGACGCTGACCTGGTCGAAGAAGGCGCTCTTCTTCACCTCGATATAGTCGAGCACGACCTGCTCCTGGCTCATGAACTGGTCAGGATGCTGCTCGTAGTAGGCCTTGAGTTCTTCATCCTTGAGCTGCACCGCCTTGCTGTCGGCTTTCAGGGTCAGGGTGGCGAAATCGCGGGTCTGCTTCTCCAGGCGCACAAAGGCTTGCAGCTCGGCGTCGGTGACGAAGCTGCTGCCGGCCAGGGCGGCCTGCAGCTGGCTGATCAGCACGTCCTGCTTCAGGCGCTCGCGGAACTGGATACGGGTAAAGCCTTGCTGGCGCAGCATCTGGTCGAAACGCTCGGCATTGAACTTGCCGTCGACCTGGAACAGCGGCATGCCCAGAATCAACTGGTCGAGCGACGACTCGGCGAAGCCCATGCCGGAATCCTTGGCGCCCTGCAGCAGCAGAGACTGCTGAATCAGGCTGTCCAACGCGGACTTGCGCAACAGCTTGTCATCCAGCAGAGAGGCATCGAAGTCCTTGCCGAATTGCTGGATCAGTTGGCGACGCTGCATGTCCACTGCGCCATTCAAGCTGTCCTGGGTGATCTTCTCACCGTTGACTTCGGCAGCTTCGCCGGCATGGCCAGTCGAGCGGACGATCGCATCGAAGCCGGTCAGCGCCATCAGCATGACAATGACACCGATGATGGTCTTGGCAATCCAGCCTTGAGAGTTGTCCCTGATGTTCTGCAGCATGCATCCCCCGAAACGTCTGCACTGAATAAACAGCCATGCAGCGTGGGTAATAATTCTGGATAAAAGAAAGGCGCATCCGAGGATGCGCCTTCTCATAACTGGTGGAGCGGAGAGACTTAGCGCTCTCTGCCCCACAACCAGGCCGGCGAACCAGCCTGGAAGGGTAAGGCCAGAGAGACGCTTAGTTGACGGCGTCTTTCAGAGCTTTACCAGCTTTGAAGCCAGGGATCTTGGCAGCAGCGATGCTGATCGGCTTGCCGGTCTGCGGGTTGCGGCCGGTGCGAGCAGCGCGCTCTTTAACGGCGAAGGTGCCGAAGCCAACCAGGACCACGGAGTCACCAGCCTTCAGGGCGCCAGTGACGGATTCGATCACTGCATCCAGCGCGCGGCCAGCCACAGCTTTCGGGATATCAGCAGATGCGGCGATGGCATCAATCAGTTCCGACTTGTTCACTCTAAGTCCCCTTATTTCTGTTGAGTTGTTTCTTAATTGTTTGGTGTAAGCAAAGCGGGTGCTGAAGAGCCTACCGACACGTAAGAGCCGCTTTATAGCAAGGGCTCGAAAATTGTGTCAAGGAAGCCTTCGGCCTAATGCGTGCTGATTCGCTCCTTGGAATCAGACTCGCGCTTGTCATCCGTTGCAACCATCTCGGGAGCCGCATCGGGCAAGGGCTCCGGGGCGTATTGCAGCGCAATTTGCAGGACCTCGTCAATCCATTTAACCGGCTTAATGGTCAGGTCTTGCTTAATATTTTCGGGAATTTCTTTCAGATCGCGAACATTTTCCTCGGGAATGATCACGGTCTTGATTCCACCGCGATGGGCAGCCAATAACTTTTCCTTCAACCCGCCAATGGCCAGCACCTGACCGCGCAGGGTGATCTCACCGGTCATGGCCACATCGGCGCGCACGGGGATCTGCGTCAGCGCAGAGACCAGCGCGGTGCACAGGCCGATACCGGCACTCGGACCGTCCTTCGGCGTGGCGCCTTCCGGCATATGGATGTGTACGTCGCGCTTTTCGTGGAAGTCCACAGGAATACCCAGGCTTTTCGCCCGACTGCGCACCACGGTCAGGGCAGCCGTCATCGACTCGGCCATCACGTCGCCCAGCGAGCCGGTCTTGATCAGCTGGCCCTTGCCCGGCACCACGGCGGTTTCGATAGTCAGCAGCTCGCCACCGACCTGGGTCCAGGCCAGACCAGTCACCTGCCCCACCTGATCCTGCTGCTCGGCCAGGCCATAACGGTAGCGACGCACACCGAGAAAGTGCTCCAGCGAGTCGGCAGTCACCAACACGCTGAAACGTTTTTCCTTGGCATGCTCCTTCACCACCTTGCGGCAAACCTTGGCAATCTGCCGCTCGAGGCTGCGCACACCGGCTTCACGGGTGTAGTAGCGCACGATGTCGCGAATCGAGTCTTCGGCGAATTCGATCTCGCCCTTCTTCAGGCCATTGGCCTCGGTCTGCTTGGGCGCCAGGTACTTGACCGCAATATTGATTTTCTCGTCTTCGGTGTAACCCGGCAGACGGATGACTTCCATCCGATCCAGCAGCGGACCGGGGATATTCATCGAGTTGGCAGTACAGATGAACATCACGTCCGACAGATCGTAATCGACCTCAAGGTAGTGATCGTTGAAGTTGTGGTTCTGCTCGGGATCGAGCACCTCCAGCAGAGCCGAGGCCGGGTCGCCACGCATGTCGCTGCCCATCTTGTCGATTTCGTCGAGCAGGAACAGCGGGTTGCGCACGCCCACCTTGGTCATCTTCTGGATCAGGCGACCCGGCATCGAGCCGATATAGGTACGCCGGTGGCCGCGAATCTCGGCCTCGTCACGCACGCCACCCAAGGCCATGCGCACGAACTTGCGATTGGTCGAACGGGCGATGGACTCGGCCAGGGAGGTCTTACCCACCCCGGGCGGGCCGACTAGGCAGAGCACTGGCCCCTTGAGTTTCTTCACCCGCTTCTGCACGGCGAGATACTCGAGGATGCGCTCCTTGACCTCCTCCAGACCGTAGTGGTCGGCATCGAGGATGTCCTCGGCCTTGGCCAGGTCCAGGCGCACCTTGCTCTCGGCCTTCCACGGCACGTTGGTCAGCCAGTCGATATAGGAGCGCACCACGGTGGCTTCGGCCGACATGGGCGACATCTGCTTGAGCTTGTTCAGCTCGGCATTGGCCTTGGCCAGGGCTTCCTTGGTCAGGCCGGCATTGTCGATGCGCTTCTTCAGCTCATCGATTTCGTTATGGCCTTCATCGATATCGCCCAGTTCTTTCTGAATAGCCTTCATCTGCTCATTCAGGTAGTACTCGCGCTGGCTGCGCTCCATCTGCTTCTTGACCCGGCCGCGGATGCGTTTCTCGACCTGCAACAGGTCGATTTCCGCATCCAGCAGCGCCAGCACATGCTCGACGCGCACGGGCAGCTCGGTGAGCTCGAGGATTTCCTGCTTCTGCTCGATCTTCAGCACCATGTGCGCGGCCATGGTATCGACCAGGCGCCCGGGCTCATCGATGCTGCTCAGCGAGGACAGCACTTCGGCCGGGACTTTCTTGCCCAGCTGCACATACTGTTCGAACTGGCTGAGCAGGCTGCGGGTGAAGACTTCGGACTCGCGCTCGGCGACCTCCATCTCGTCGATCAGCTGCACTTCGGCCCGGCAATGACCGTCGACCTCGATGTAGCGTTCGATGGAGCCACGCTGCTCACCCTCGACCAGCACCTTGACCGTGCCATCCGGCAGTTTCAGCAATTGCAGCACGGTAGCCACAGTGCCGACGCGATAGAGCGCCTCTTCATCCGGATCGTCATCGGCCGGATTGCGCTGGGCCAGCAGAAGAATCTGCTTGTCGCCCGTCATCGCCGCCTCAAGGGCTTCGATGGACTTCTCACGCCCCACAAACAGCGGGATGACCATATGTGGATAGACCACAACATCGCGCAATGGCAGGAGAGGCAATTCGATGGTTGTCTTCATGATTTCAGCTCTACGGCGGCCATTTGGCCGTAATCGGACGGGAGACCCTTGACCCTAAGATGGGGCCGCCTCCCGGAAAAAACAAGCGAGAACGGCAGAAAAGCAAAGGGCCCCGCAGGGCCCTTTGTTTCGTCAGGTATCAGGCATTACGCGTCAGGCGCAGCCTTGGCCGGCGGCTCACTGTTTTCATAGATGAGCAGCGGCTTGGAAGTACCTTCGATCACGCTTTCGTCGATCACCACCTTGCTCACTTCGGACTGCGAGGGGATCTCGTACATGGTATCGAGCAGCACGCCTTCGAGGATCGAACGCAGGCCACGGGCACCGGTCTTGCGCTCCAGCGCACGATGAGCCACAGCCTTGAGCGCGTCTGGGCGGAACTCCAGATCCACGCCTTCCATCTCGAACAGCTTGCCGTACTGCTTGGTCAGCGCGTTCTTCGGCTCGGTGAGGATCTGCATCAGCGCCGCCTCGTCGAGTTCTTCGAGGGTCGCGATAACCGGCAGACGACCGACGAATTCCGGAATCAGCCCGAATTTCACCAGATCGTCCGGCTCGACCTCACGCAGGGATTCACCAACCGACTTGCCGGCTTCCTTGCTGCGCACTTCGGCATTGAAGCCGATACCGCCCTTGGTCGAACGGTTCTGGATGACTTTTTCCAGACCGGAGAACGCACCACCACAGATGAACAGGATGTTGCGCGTATCCACCTGCAGGAATTCCTGCTGTGGATGCTTGCGCCCACCTTGCGGTGGAACCGAAGCCACGGTGCCTTCGATCAGTTTCAGCAGCGCCTGTTGCACGCCTTCGCCCGAGACATCGCGGGTAATCGACGGGTTGTCCGACTTGCGCGAAATCTTGTCGATTTCGTCGATGTAGACAATGCCCATCTGGGCCTTCTCGACATCGTAGTCGCACTTCTGCAACAGCTTCTGGATGATATTCTCGACGTCCTCACCCACATAACCAGCCTCGGTCAGGGTGGTGGCATCGGCGATGGTGAACGGCACATTGAGCAGACGGGCCAGCGTCTCGGCCAGCAGGGTCTTGCCCGAGCCGGTCGGACCGATCAACAGGATATTGCTCTTGCCCAGCTCAACATCGTCTTTCTTGTCGCGCTGATTGAGGCGCTTGTAGTGGTTGTACACCGCTACGGACAGCACTTTCTTCGCACGTTCCTGACCGATGACGTACTGATCCAGGATGCCGCTGATTTCTTTCGGCGCTGGCAACTTGTGCGCATTGCTCTCGGCCTGGGCTTCCTGCACCTCCTCGCGGATGATGTCGTTGCACAGGTCGACGCACTCGTCGCAGATAAATACGGAGGGACCGGCGATCAGCTTGCGCACTTCATGCTGGCTTTTGCCGCAGAAGGAGCAATAAAGCAGTTTGCCGTTGTCCTCGCCGTTGCGGGTGTCAGTCATTCGATCAATCCAATACGGTAGGCTTAAAACACAAGATGGAGGCAAATGCGGGCACTTTCAAGGGCGAGCACAGCACATCTGCTGCCTGCTCGCCTGCTACGCCCCGCCTAGCCTACATCAGACCGGCATTTGCCGTTTTTCATGAACAGCATCAACAATCCCGTACTCCAGCGCCCGCGAGGCGCTCATGAAGTAGTCGCGGTTGGTGTCACGCTCAATGACGTCCAGATCCTGCCCTGTATGGAAGGCCAGCAACTCATTCAGGCGCTGACGAATGAACAGAATCTCGCGCGCGTGAATATCGATGTCCGAAGCCTGCCCCTGGAAACCACCCAGCGGCTGGTGAATCATCACACGCGAGTTCGGCAGACAGAAACGCTTGCCCTTGGCGCCGCCGGCCAACAGGAACGCACCCATGCTGCAGGCCTGTCCAATACAGGTAGTGGACACATCGGCTTTGATGAACTGCATGGTGTCGTAAATCGCCATGCCCGCCGTTACGGAGCCGCCTGGCGAGTTGATGTACAGGTGGATGTCCTTGTCCGGGTTCTCCGCCTCAAGGAACAGCAGCTGGGCGCAGATCAGGTTGGCCATATAGTCTTCGACCTGACCAACCAAGAAGATCACCCGCTCTTTCAGCAGACGGGAATAGATGTCGTAGGCACGTTCGCCACGGGCGGACTGCTCGATCACCATGGGCACGAGGCCACCGGCGGCCTGGATGTCTGGCATTTGCTGCATGAATGGATTACGCGACATGTCCAGCGATCTCTCCCTAATAGTCATCTCTCAAAGACGCATAAGCCAGCACGAAGGCTGGCTTATGGTTTGCTCGAACGAAGCGAGGGATCAGGCTGCTTGCGGAGCTTCCGCCGGCTTGACCGCTTCTTCGTAAGAGACCGCTTTATCAGTCACTTTGGCCTTCTGCAGAACAGTATCTACAACTTGCTCTTCCAGTACAACCGAACGTACTTCGTTCAGTTGCTGGTCGTTCTTGTAGTACCAGGCCACGACTTGTTCAGGCTCTTGGTAGGCCGAGGCCATTTCTTCGATCAGCTCACGTACGCGGGCGTCGTCCGGCTTCAGCTCGAACTGCTTGACCACTTCAGCAACGATCAGACCCAGTACTACGCGACGCTTGGCCTGCTCTTCGAACAGCTCGGCCGGCAGTTGATCCGGCTTGATGTTGCCGCCGAACTGCTGAACGGCCTGCACGCGCAGACGGTTTACCTCGTTGCTGATCAGAGCCTTCGGCACTTCAACCGGGTTGGCGGCCAGCAGACCTTCCATGACCTGGTTCTTCACCTTGGACTTGATGGCCTGGCGCAGCTCGCGCTCCATGTTTTTGCGTACTTCGGCACGGAAGCTTTCCAGACCGCCTTCCTTGACACCGAACTGGGCGAAGAACTCGTCGTTCAGCTCCGGCAGTTGCGGGGCGGCAACGGCATTGACGGTCACGGTGAACTCGGCGGTTTTGCCGGCCAGGTCGAGGTTCTGGTAATCAGCCGGGAAAGTCGGGTTGATCACGCGCTCTTCGCCAGCCTTGGCGCCGACCAGGGCATCTTCGAAGCCCGGGATCATGCGACCGGAACCCAGCACCAGCTGAGTGCCCTTGGCGGAACCGCCAGCGAAGACTTCGCCGTCGATCTTGCCAACGAAATCGATATTCAGCTGGTCGCCATTCTCGGCAGCGCGCTCGGTCGCCTCGAAACGGGTGTTCTGCTTACGCAGGATTTCCAGCATGTTGTCGACATCGGCATCGCCGACATCAGCCTGCAGACGCTCGATGGCGATGCTGTCGAGGCCGCCAACCTGGAATTCAGGGAACACTTCGAAAGTAGCGACGTATTCCAGATCCTTGCCTTTTTCGAAGGCTTTCGGCTCTACAGCCGGGGCGCCGGCCGGGTTCAGCTTCTGCTCAACGATGGCTTCGTAGAAAGTGGACTGGATCAGATCACCCAGAGCCTCCTGACGAGCGGAGTCTTCGTAACGCTGACGGATCACGCTCATCGGCACCTTGCCAGGGCGGAAACCAGCGACCTTGGCACGACGGGCAGTCTGTTGCAGACGCTTGGTCACTTCGGTCTCGATGCGCTCGGCCGGGACACCGATGGTCATGCGGCGCTCAAGAGCGGAGGTGCTTTCAACAGAAACTTGCATGGATATTCCTCGTTGCACAGACGTAAGACGGCCGTTCTGGCCCAGAATCAAGGGCATGCATTCTAGTGGGTCAAATAGCAGAAGTCACCTGCGGAAAAGGCGCAGGAACGGCGAGAGATATAAAGGAAGAAAAGATGGTGCGGACGGAGAGACTCGAACTCTCACACCTTGCGGCGCCAGAACCTAAATCTGGTGTGTCTACCAATTTCACCACGTCCGCGTGGTATAGCGCTGAAACAAAAACGCCAGGCCTGATGGCCTGGCGCTTTCTCGAATATGGGGTGGACGATGGGAATCGAACCCACGACACCAGGAGCCACAATCCTGTGCTCTACCAACTGAGCTACGCCCACCATATTGCGATGCTTGTGCCTGACTGCCAGATGGCACGCCCGGCAGGACTCGAACCTGCGACCATCCGCTTAGAAGGCGGATGCTCTATCCAGCTGAGCTACGGGCGCTTGTTCATCTGCTAGCGCAGACTTGAAGCTTAGGCTTCGGCTTGGCCCGGAGGCTTCGCTTTTGCCATCTTACCCAGCGACTGGCTGTGCTCGACAAGCGGGGCGAATCTTATATAGCCGGCCCCACACCGTCAACACTAAAAGTTAAAAAAATTCAGAAAGATAAAGGGCTTACAGGAAATTCGCCGGCTGGCGCCTTTGCCCGACTGCCCCGCCGTGCGAGAATGGCGGTCCTTTTTCAATCCCTTCCGATGGTTAACCAAGCGTCATGACTGCACAACTGATCGACGGCAAAGCCATAGCCGCCAGCCTGCGCCAGCAGATTGCCCAACGCGTTACCGAACGCCGCCAGCAAGGCCTGCGCGCACCCGGCCTGGCCGTGATCCTGGTCGGCAGCGACCCCGCCTCCCAGGTTTATGTCTCGCACAAGCGTAAAGACTGTGAGGAAGTCGGCTTCGTTTCCGTGGCCCATGACCTGCCGGCCAACACCAGCCAGGGTGAGCTGCTGCTGCTGATCGACCAGCTCAACCGCGACAACGCCATCGACGGCATCCTGGTGCAACTGCCGCTGCCGGCCCACCTGGATGCCTCGCAGCTGCTCGAGCGGATCAACCCGGACAAGGACGTGGACGGCTTCCACCCCTACAACATCGGCCGCCTGGCCCAGCGCATCCCACTGCTGCGCCCATGCACGCCGAAAGGCATCATGACCTTGCTGGCAAGCACCGGTGTCGACCCGCACGGCCTCAATGCGGTGATCGTCGGCGCCTCCAACATCGTCGGCCGGCCGATGGCCATGGAGCTGCTGCTGGCTGGCTGCACCGTGACCGTGACCCACCGCTTCACCAAGGATCTGCCGGGCCACCTGGCCAATGCCGACCTGGTCGTCGTGGCCGCCGGCAAGCCGGGCCTGGTCAAGGGCGAGTGGATCAAGCCGGGCGCCATCGTCATCGACGTCGGCATCAACCGCCAGGCCGATGGCAAGCTGGTCGGCGACGTGGAGTTCGATGCTGCCGCCGAGCGCGCCGGCTGGATCACCCCGGTTCCGGGCGGTGTCGGCCCGATGACCCGCGCCTGCCTGCTGGAAAATACCCTGTACGCTGCAGAGCACCTGCACGCGTAAGCAGCTCCGGAAAGAAAAAAGGCCGCTCTAGAGCGGCCTTTTTCATGAGCACAGTATTCAGCTGGCGCTGGAGCCCGCCACCGAAGCGGCGCCGGACTGCTTGAGGCGGTAGCAGCCCCAGAGGAACAGCAGCCACACCGGAATGGCGTAAACCGACACCTTGATCCCCGGAATCAGCAGCATTACGCCGAGGATGAACAGCACGAACACCAGGCAGATGTAGTTGCTGAGCGGGTGCCAGAAGGCCTTGAAGCTCGGCTCCACGCCCTTGGCGCGCATCGCCTTGCGGAACTTCAGGTGAGTCAGGCTGATCATCGCCCAGTTGATCACCAGCGCCGCCACCACCAGCGACATCAGCAGCTCCAGCGCACTCTGCGGCAGCACATAGTTGACCACCACGCAGAGCAGGGTCACCGCCGCCGACAGGGCAATGGCCAGCACCGGCACACCGCGATCATTGACCTTCATCAGCGCTTTCGGCGCATCGCCCTGTTCGGCCAAGCCGTAGAGCATGCGGCTGTTGCAGTACACGCCACTGTTGTAAACCGACAGCGCCGCGGTCAGCACCACAAAATTGAGGATATGCGCGGCGGTGTCACTGCCGATCAGCGAGAAGATCTGCACGAACGGGCTGCTGCCGTAGGAGTCGCCACCGGCATTGAGGGTCGCCACCAGACTGTCCCAGGGATACAGCGAGAGCAGCACGGTCAGCGCACCGATGTAGAAGATCAGGATGCGGTAGACCACCTGATTGATCGCCCTGGGGATCACCGTCTTCGGCTCGGCCGCTTCGGCCGCGGTGATGCCCACCAGCTCCAGGCCGCCGAAGGAAAACATGATGATCGCCATCATCATCACCAGGCCCTGGATGCCATTGGGGAAGAATCCGCCGTGGCTCCACAGGTTGCTCACCGTGGCCTGCTCGCCGCCGGCACCGCTGATCAGCAGGTACAGGCCGAGGCCGATCATGCCAATGATGGCCACCACCTTGATGATGGCGAACCAGAACTCGGTCTCACCGAAAGCCTTCACGTTGACCAGGTTGATCAAGTTGATCAGCACGAAAAACGCCGCCGCCGTTGCCCAGGTGGGGATCTCCGGCCACCAGTACTGCACGTACTTGCCTACCGCCGTGAGCTCGGCCATGCCGACCAGCACATACAGCACCCAGTAGTTCCAGCCGGAGAGGAAGCCGGCAAAGCGCCCCCAGTAGCTGTGAGCGAAGTGGCTGAAGGAGCCGGCAACCGGCTCTTCGACGATCATCTCACCCAACTGGCGCATGATCAGGAAAGCGATAAAACCACCTATCGCATAGCCCAGAATCATCGACGGCCCGGCGCTTTGCAGCACCCCGGCCGAGCCAAGAAACAGACCGGTACCGATGGCGCCCCCCAGGGCGATCAGCTGGATATGGCGATTCTTCAGGCCGCGGTTGAGCGGGCCGGTGTGCAGAACTTCACGGGTCATGGCGTCACCTGTTTGTTTTTATCCGTGACGGGATAGGACCCGCCGCGCTTGTGGCGGGGCGGAATGCAAGGCTGGTTGGCCGTTATTGCGCGTCCGCCTGCACCTCCGGAGCCGCCTTGGCGAAGGCGTCGAGAGGTTCACAGCGAGCGGCAATTTCTAGAATGCGTGGACACGCACTGAGGTCACAGTTAAAACGCCGCGCATTGTACACCTGAGGAATCAGGCAGGCCTCCAGATAACCGGGCCGCTGCCCCAGCGACAGACGACCGGAGAGTACCGCCAGCCCTTGCTCCACCGCCATCAGCCCCTGCTCCACCCAGTGCCGGTACCACGCGTTCTTCGCCGCGTCGTCGGCGCCCAGCTCGGCGCTCAGGTACTGCAACACCCGCAGATTGTTCAGCGGATGGATATCGCAGGCGATATGCAGGGCCAGCGCCCGGAGCTGGGCACGCTGCGCCGGATCGGCCGGCAACAGCGCCGGCACTGGAAACACCTCTTCCAGGTATTCGAGGATGGCCAGCGACTGGGCGATGCATACCCCGCCATTGGCCTGATCCACCAGCAGCGGCACCAGCCCCTGCGGGTTGAGCGCCAGGTAGTCGGCGGAGTGCTGCTGGCCGCCGTCCTTGACCAGGTGAACCGGCACCTGGTGATAGGCCAAGCCCTTGAGATTGAGGGCGATGCGCACCCGGTAGGCGGCGCTGGAGCGCCAGTAGCCGTAGAGCGTCAGCTCACTGCTCATAGCGCTCCACCGCCTGGTCGATGGCGCCGAAGATGCTCTGGCCGGCGGCGTCGAACATCTCGATGCGCACCCGGTCACCGAACTTGAGGAACGGCGTCCTGGCCTCACCCAGCTCGATGATCTCCAGCATGCGTTTCTCGGCCAGGCAGCTGGAGCCGGCGCTACGATCGTAATTCGAGACCGTCCCGGAGCCGATAATGGTGCCGGCACCCAGAGGGCGGGTCTTGGCGGCGTGGGCGACCAGGGTCGGGAAGTTGAAGGTCATGTCGGTACCTGCATCCGGCTGGCCGAACAGCGCGCCGTTGATATGCGAGACCAGCGGTCGGTGCACCTTGCCGTCCTTCCAGGCCTCGCCCAGCTCGTCCGGCGTCAGCGCCACCGGCGAGAAACTCGACGATGGCTTGCTCTGATAGAAGCCGAAGCCCTTGGCCAACTCGCCGGGGATCAGGTTGCGCAGCGACACGTCGTTGACCAGCATCAGCAGCTGGATATGCCCAGCCGCCTCGGCGGCCGTGGCGCCCATCGGCACGTCGTCGGTGATCACCGCGATCTCCGCTTCCAGATCGATGCCCCAGGCCTCGTCGCCCAGGCGGATAGGCGCATGCGGCGGGATAAAGGAATCTGCGCCGCCCTGGTACATCAGCGGGTCGTGCCAGAAGGATTCGGGCATCTGCGCGCCACGGGCCTTGCGCACCAGCTCCACATGGTTGACGTAGGCGCTGCCGTCGGCCCAGTGATAGGCGCGCGGCAGCGGGCTGTGGCAGTCGGCCTGGTCGAAGGCGAAGGCGTCGCCGCACAGGCCGTCGTTGAGGCGCTGGTACACCGAGTCCAGCAGCGGGCGCTTGGTCGCCCAGTCGTCCAGCGCGACCTGCAGGGTGGCGGCGATCTGCGGCACTTTCACAGCGCGGGCCAGGTCGCGGGAGACGACGATAAGGGCGCCGTCACGGCCTTGGTTGAGTGATGCGAGTTTCATGGGTTCTACCTGCTCGTTGATGCAGCACGCAGGGCTTTCACTCCCCTCTCCCCTTGGGAGAGCGGCCGGGGGTGAGGGGGCAGCTTCGAGTTGCCTGTAGCGCCCTCATCCCAGCCCTTTCCCAGAGGGAGAGGGAGTTGTTCTGCGTCAGCCTGGTTTTCCCGGCGCGCGCCAGGAATTCACATATTCGGGGACGTCCACGGCAGCGGCGGCATCGGCCACTTCCAGCGCGCGGCGGGTGTCGATCATCACCGCCACTTCCTCGGCGAAGGTGGCCGGGTCGGTCTGCGCCTTCTTCAGCGCCTTGGGATGCGGGCCATGGGGGAAGCCGCAGGGGTGCAGGGTGACCATGCCGGCCTCGATGTTGTCGCGGCTGAAGAAATTGCCGCGGTGGTAGAACAGCACCTCGTCGTAGTCGTCGTTGTTGTGGAAGAACGGCACCTTCAGTGCACCCGGATCGCTCTCGACCGGGCGCGGGGTAAAGGTGCAGACCACGAAGCCGTTGGCGACGAAGGTGGTGTGCGCCGACGGCGGCAGGTGGTAGCGATGGCTCATCAGCGGGCGGATGTCGCGCCAGTTGAGGCGCACGACTGTGTTGTCGCCGTGCCAGCCCAGCGCATCCAGCGGGTTGAACGGATAGGTCACGGTGCTGATCTGGTTGCGCCGTTTGATGCGGATCTGCCAGGTCTGCTCGTCTTGCTGGGCCTTGAAGGCATCGTCGATATGCGGATGGTCAAGCACCGCCGGGTCGAAGATTGCCTGCGGGCCGAGCAGGCCCTTGTCCGGCAGCTGGTAGGCGCCGTCGGTGCTCTCGATCAGCAGGAAGTGGCTGGGCGCGCTCGGTTCGATGCGCCAGGCGGTGCCACGCGGGATCAGCAGGTAGTCGCCGTCGCGGTAATCCAGATGACCGAAGTCGCAGTAGAAGTGCCCTGCTCCGTCATGCACGAACAGCAGCTCGTCGCCGTCGCTGTTGCGCACCAGGTGGTGCATGGCGCCGTGGGTCTTCCACACACGCAGCTTCACGTCGGCGTTGTGCAGGCACAGCGGTGCCTGCAGCGGGCAGTCGCGCTCGCTGGCGATCTTGTTGAAGTTGAAGGCATGCGGGCGCAGCGGCCCCTCCCAGTCGACCCAGCCGGTGGGCGGGTGCTTGTGGTGCAGGTGGGTCACCGGGCCGAAGAAGCCCTCGCGGCCCATCTCCCGCTCGTAGGTGCCCTCGGGGAAGTCGCAGTGGGCCTGGCGCGAGTGCTCGCCCTCGCGCAGGGGGAAGCTGATCCATTTGCGGCTCATTGCGGAGCTCCTGTCATGTATCGAGTTTCGTAGCGAGCGCAGGCCTGGCTAGGCGCCGCTTCGCGAAGGTGCGCAGTTGACATGCCGGTCAATGAGCAACCTGAGCGGAGCGGCAACACCGCCAGGGCAAGCGCAGTAGAAAATCGGTACATGACTACTCCTCGGAGATCACGCCACGGCGTAGCTGATCCTCCTCGATGGACTCGAACAGCGCCTTGAAGTTGCCTTCGCCGAAGCCCTGGTTACCCTTGCGCTGGATGATTTCGAAGAAGATCGGGCCGATCACGGTATTGGTGAAGATCTGCAGCAGGATGCCATCGTCGCCCGGCGCGCCATCGATCAGGATGCTCAGCTCGCGCAGGGTGGCGGTGGGCTCGCCATGGCCGGCCACGCGGCTGTCGACCTTCTCGTAATAGGTATCCGGGGTGGTCATAAAGTCCACACCATTGGCGCGCAACTTACGCACCGTCTCGTAGATATCGTCGGTGGACAGGGCGATATGCTGGATACCCTCGCCGTGGTACTCGCGGATGAATTCCTCGATCTGCGACTTGTCGTCGGCCGACTCGTTGATCGGGATGCGGATCTTGCCGCAGGGCGCGGTCATGGCGCGGGAGAACAGGCCGGTGAGCTTGCCCTCGATGTCGAAGTAGCGGATCTCGCGGAAATTGGCGATGCGCTCGTAGAAGCCCGACCAGACGTCCATCTGCCCGCGCTTGACGTTGTGGGTCAGGTGGTCGATCTGCTGCAGGCCGACAGCGCGATCGTTGGCCGAGCGGCCCTCGATATATTCGAAGTCGACGTCATAGATGGTCTTGTCGCCATAGCGGTCAACCAGGTACAGCAGCGAACCGCCGATACCCTCGACGCAGGGGATGTTCAGCTCGCCGAAGTTGGCGTGGCTGCCGACCAGGGTGGCGCCCTGGGACTCGACGTAAGCGGCGGCCTGGGCCGCATTCTTCACCCGGAAGGCCATGGCGCAGGCACTCGGCCCGTGCTTCTCGCCAAAGGCGCGAACGTGACCGGTGGGATTGCCGTTGAGAACGATGTTGATGTCGTTCTGCTGGAACAGCCAGACCTGCTTGGAGCGGTGCTTGGCCGTTTCGGTAAAGCCCATGGCGCCGAACAGCTGGCGCAGCTGCTGGATGCCTTCGGCCGTGGGGGCAGTGAATTCGACGAACTCGAAACCGTCGGTACCGATGGGGTTGTGCTGCTCAATCTTGATCACGGCGTTCATCCAGCCTCCTGATTGTCATTGTCCGGGCTTGCCCCGCCGACCAGGCCTGCGGGATTGCGCTATCCCCATCTCAGCCCGCGTTGCAGGGAGGCACAAGCCAGGCGCCATGACCGACACGCGCTGCCGGGCGCCCTCACCGGCAAGTTTTCCTTACAGTCCTGGGGGCAGCCGAAGGGCGGTCGCTGCCTCACCCCTCACGTCACGATTTGTTTACAAGGTGGTAACCCTGCTTGCCGGTCGGACTGCCGCAAGCCATACAAGCAGTCTGTGCCCGGGCTAAAAACCTGTTTGCGATCGGCCATACCGCGTTAAAAACAGGCTCGGAAAGCGGCTTGCCGCTAGCTCGCCGGGACCGACAGAGTCGCCGCGACCTGCTGTTCGGCGAACGTGGCGAAGGGCTGCGGCCGGCCCAGGGCATAGCCCTGGGCAAAATCCACGCCGATGTCGCGCAAGGCGGCGAGGATCGCCTCGGACTCGACGAACTCGGCCACCGTGAGTTTGCCCAGGACATGGCCGATATGGTTGATCACCTCGACCATGGCGCGGTCGATCGGGTCTTCCAGCATGTCGCGCACGAAGCTGCCGTCGATCTTCAAGAAGTCCACCGGCAAGTGCTTGAGGTACATGAACGAGGACATGCCGGCGCCGAAATCGTCCAGCGAGAAACGGCAGCCAAGCACCTTGAGCTCGTTGATGAAGCGGGTGGCATCGGCCAGGTTGGCGATGGCGGCGGTTTCGGTGATCTCGAAGCAGATCGACTGCGGCGCCACGCCATGGACAGTGAACTGCTCGCGGATGAAGCCGAGAAAGTCGTGATCACCAATGCTCGCCCCGGACAGGTTGACCGCACAGTTCAGCGGTTCTGCCACCTGGCCCGCCAGGGCCTCCAGGGTGTGACGCACCACCCAGCGGTCAATCAGTGGCATCAGCCCGTAGCGCTCGGCCGCCGGGATGAAGCTGCCAGGGCCGATCAGCTGGCCGTCCTCGTCCTGCAGGCGCAGCAGTATTTCCAGGTGATCGCTCTCCTTCTCGTGCAACGCGACGATGCGCTGGGCATACAGGCGGAAGCGATTTTCCTCCAGTGCCCGGTGGATGCGCTGCACCCAGCTCATCTCGCCAACCCGCAGGGACAGCTCGGAGTCTCCGGGCTGGAAGGTGTGCACCCGGTTGCGGCCCTTCTCCTTGGCCGAATAACAGGCCAGATCGGCGGTGCGCAGGATATCGGCAAGGCTGGCCTGGCCCGGCGGGATCTGCACCAGGCCGATGCTGACGCTGATCGAGAAGGCACGCCCGCCCCAGGCGAAGCGCAGGTTCTGCACCGCCTCGCGCAGATTCTCGGCCACCCGTAGCGCAGCCTCGGCCGGGCAGTTTTCCAGGAGTACGCCGAACTCGTCACCACCCAGGCGCGCCAGGGTATCGCCCTCGCGCAGGTGCTGCTGCAGCCCCGTACATAGCTGGCGCAGCAGCTCGTCGCCGGCGGCATGGCCGCAGGTGTCGTTGACCAGCTTGAACTGATCGAGATCGAGGAACATCAGCGCATGCCGCCCCGGCTGACGCAGCATGCGCGCCAGCAACTGGGCCAGGCGGTATTCGAACTCGCGGCGGTTGGCCAGCCCGGTCAGCGCATCGTGGCTGGCCTGCCAGGACAGGCTGGCGACGAACTGGCGCTCGCGGGTCATGTCGTGCAGCACCATCACCGCACCGCTGACCCGGCCATCGAGCAGGATCGGCGTGCCGACCAGGTTGACCGGCACCGAGCCGCCATCGGCACGCACCAGCAACCTGGCGCGATCACCCGGACGCTCGTCCTGACCGGAGAGAATCTGCTGCAACGACGAGTCCGTGGAGCTGCCGGGAAACTCGTCGACAATGCTGAACAGCGCCTCGACCGGCTTGCCCAGGGCGTCACCCGCCACGCAATCGAGCAAACGCTCGGCGGCCGAGTTCAGGTAGGCGATGCGGCCGTCGGGCTCCAGGCTGATCACCGCATCACCAATCGAGGCCAAGGTCAGCTGCGCGCGCTGCTTCTCCGCCTGCAAGGCCAGGTCCGCCTGCTCGCGCTGTACCAGCAGCTTGTGCGTGCGTAGCAGCGCCAGGCCGATCAGCAATAGCGCCGTACCCAGGTTGGCCAGAATCAGCAGGCGCATCACCGCCCGCGAAGCCTCGCCGAGGATATTCGAGAAGGCTTGCGCCGCCGGCGTGGCACTGCCGTTGATCTCGGCGATGCGCGCCTGCCAGGCGCGGGTCTGCGCCGCCTCGATCGGCCCCTCGGCGACCTTCTGCTGCATCTCGTCAGCCAGCCCGGTGAGCTGGAAGATATAGCGGTCGCCCACTTCCCACTGCCGAATGGCTCGGTCCAGGTAGCTGATATGGCGGAAGTTGCGGAACAGCCAGATCATCCCCTCGACATCGTCGGGGTGGTTGCGCCCCTGCAGGATGCCGGCCCGGGCCGTGGCGAGATCCGGTTCGGGGCGATCCAGGGCAATGCGAAAGGCATGGTCGCCGAGGGGCACGGCAATCGCCTGCTGGTACTGTTCGAGGTAGCCGGGATTACCGCTGCGGGCATACAGGTCGAGGTAGAGAATGGCGTCCTTGAGCCCTTTCGACCACAGGCTCTCGCCGCCGACATAACCGCGCACCGCCGACAGCAGGTACAGGCTGCCACCGGCCAGCAATACCTGCAGCAGGATCACCAGGGCGAACGGCCACACCAGCCGCAACAGCTGCGAGGTCATGTGCGCCGGCCTGGCGCTGGTCTCCTGACTCATCCCGGATCTCCCGACATTGGCGCACACTACGGCCATGCCACCAGCAGACAAACCCCTCGCACAAGCAGGTACTGGCGTACC
>JBOFCR010000137.1:0-34533 GCA_051646165.1 Pseudomonas sp.
GATACAGCTCCTCGCTGCCGGGCGTCCCGCCGCTGTTGACGTCCTCCAGGCTGAGGCCGAGCTGGTTGACCAGGTTGCGCAGGGCGCTGTGCTCGGTGGACACCAGCTCACCGCCACGCTCGACAGCCATGCCGTCGTCGAAGAAGTTGCGGGTGGTGAAGGCGCGCCCGCCGATGCGGGTATTGCCCTCGTAGAGGGTGCAGCCATAACCGTACTGCTTCAGCCGGTGGGCACAGCGCAGGCCGGCCAGACCGGCGCCGATGACGATCACCCGGCCGGGGCCACCGCCCTGCCCGCCCATGGCCGCCACGGCCGGAGCCAGACCGCCGAGCAGGCTGGCCCCGGCCACGCCGGCGCCGAGGGTTTTGAGGAAATCGCGGCGCTGCTGGCGCTGGGCGTTGGCCAGGCGAGCCTGCTCACGCTGCACATCGAGCAGCTCATCCACCGGGATGCCGGTGCGCTCGGATTCGTGATGGGCCCACTGCAGACGACTGAACAGGCGGGCCAGGGGGGAATTACTACGACGGGACTTGCGACTCATGAGGTACCTCCGTGAAGGGTTGAACCACGATGAATACGAACCACGCCCCTCGCGGAGCGTGGCTACTGCCGTAATTGTTGAATCAGAAGGACTTGCTGACCCCCACCACCACGTTCCCCGAGCACACGTCGTCGAAGCCGTTGTAGTTGAGGCACTCGGTGTCGGACAGATCGGAGTCGACATAGGCCAGCGACCAGTCCAGACCGACCAGGGTCTTGCTCAGGGTCGCCTGCCACTCGTTGTAGCCGTCGCGGTCACCGCCATCGCTGTCGATGAAGGTGGCGTCCTTGAAGTCGACCCAGCCGTAGCGCACGTCCAGGCCGACTTCCATTGGCAGGGTGGTCTCGTAGCCGACGAAGCTGTACAGGTAGCTCTGGTCGCCGCCCAGGTCATCCGAGTAGTAGCCGCCGACATAGGCGCCGTAGGCGGACAGCTTGGCGAAGGTCTCGCTGTAGTTCAGGCCGCCCTCTTTCGGGTACTCGTACTCGTAGTAGGTCAGGTCGAGGCTGACGTCGTCGGTGGCCTGCCAGTAGTAGCCGACGTAGTAGTCGATCTCCTGGCGGGTCTTGCTGCCGTAGCCGAAGTCGACGTTGGAGCTCCACACCCCGGCGTACAGACCGCTGGAGTGCGACAGGGTGGCGGAACCCTGGATGGCCGGGTCGTTCTGCGTCTGCGACATGCCACGCGAGTGGTAGTCGCTGTAGGCGCCGATGTTCAGGTCCAGACTGAAATCGTCGTTCAGGGTAATAGCCTGGGATGCCGACCACGGGGCCAGCGCCAGGCCGATCAGGGCCAAGCGAAATGCGCGTTTCATCAACTGCTCCTCACATTCTTATGGTTGGATTGCCGGTCGCTGCCGGCCACTTTCTCGTTGCCAGATCACACAAAGAGAATCGGGTTCGCGGGCGTGCAGGTGCCCCGGGCCTGGCCCCGGCTGGCATGCGGGGCGACCCTTACGAATGAAAAAGCGGTGCTCCGGCCGGGCGGCCGGGATCAGGCGCGGGCGATCACTTGAGGTACCACCCCCAGGGCTCGGCGCTGTCGTAGCGGGTCACCTGCTTGACCTCGCGGTAGCTGTCGAAGCCCCACTGGCCCAGCTCGCGGCCGATGCCGCTCTGCTTGTAGCCGCCCCAGGGCGCTTCGGTGAAAGTCGGTTGCGAGCAGTTGATCCAGACGATGCCGGCGCGCAGCCCTTTGGCCACCCGGTCGGCACGCGGCAGGTCGCGCGACATCACCGCCGCGGCCAGGCCGAAGGGCGAGTCGTTGGCCAGCTGCAGAGCCTCGGCCTCGTCATCGAAGGCGCGCAGGCAGACCACCGGGCCGAAGATTTCCTCGCGCCAGATGGCGCTGTCGGTCGGCACGTCGGCGAAGATCGCCGGGGTCAGGTAGTAGCCCTGCTCCAGCCCGGCCGGCCGTTCGCCGCCGTGCAGCAGACGCGCGCCGCTGGTACGACCGCTATCGATGGCGGCGAGGACCTTGTCGTATTGCCCGCGGCTGACCAGCGGGCCAAGCAGCACACCGGGCTCCAGGCCATAGCCGATGCGGATCTTCGCCGTCTCCGCGACCAGCCGTTCGAGCAGCGCCGGGTACAGCCCGCGCTGCACCAGCA
The DNA here is from genome assembly GCA_051646165.1 of Pseudomonas sp. Lineage (GTDB taxonomy): Bacteria > Pseudomonadota > Gammaproteobacteria > Pseudomonadales > Pseudomonadaceae > Aquipseudomonas. The sequence goes on from JBOFCR010000137.1 coordinate 2,151, forward strand.
CCCGCGAGGTGGCCGAGCAGACCTGGCCCTGGTTCCAGAAGATGCCGAACATGATCCATTCCACCGCCGCCGCGATATCGCTGTCGGCAAAGACGATCAGCGGCGACTTTCCGCCCAGCTCCAGGCTGAGGTTCTTGATCTCGCGGGATGCGGCCTGCATGACCCGGCGCCCGGTCGGCACGCTGCCGGTGAAGGCCAGCTTGTCCACCAGCGGGTGCTCGGTCAGCGGCGCGCCGGCATCCGGGCCGAGACCGGTGAGCAGATTGAACACCCCGGCCGGTACCCCCGCCTCATGGACGATGGCTGCCAGCTCCAGGGCAGTCAGCGACGTCAGTTCGGACGGCTTGAGCACGATGCAGCAGCCGGCGGCCAGGGCCGGGGCGACCTTCCACGCGGCCATCAGCAACGGGAAGTTCCACGGGATGATCGCCCCCACCACGCCGACCGGCTCGCGCTCGACCCAGGAGCTGAAACGCTCGTCGGCCAGGGCGATGTCCTGGCGTGGCGCACGGTCGGCGGCCTCGGCCAGCCCGGCGTAAAAGTCGAAACAGCCGGCCGCGTCGCCCAGGTCCCATTCGGCCTCGGGCAGCGGCTTGCCGTTGTCACGCACTTCCAGTTCGGCCAGTTCAGGCAGCCGCCGGCGGATACCGTCGGCAATCGCGCGCAGCACCTCACCGCGCTGGGCGCCGGACAGACGCGGCCAGGGGCCCTGATCGAAAGCGCGGCGGGCGGCGCGCACGGCCAGGTCGACGTCCTCGGCAGTGGCCGCCGGCACCTGGGCCAGTACGCGCTCATCGCCCGGGTCCAGGCTGGCGAAGCTGCCGCCCCTGACCGGCAGCGTCCACTGCCCGTCGATATACAGATGCTGGTAGATATCCATCGGCTATTCCTCTCAGGCTCGTTCGGCCGCTTCGATGCGGACATTTTCCAGGCGGCTGAAGGCCGGCACGCGCGCGCCCCGGCCGACCCGCACCCCGGGCCCGAAGACCACGCAGGGCTCCACCTGCACGTCCGCCGCCAGTTCGGTGTCGGCGCTGAAGTACACGGTGTCGGCGGCGGCCAGGGTCACCCCCTCGCGCAGCGCCCGGTCGCGCCGGCGGCGCTGGAACACCTGCTCGGCGGCATGCAGCTGCTCGCGGTCGTTGACCCCCATGATTTCCTCTTCCGCCACTTCCACCGCCACCACGACGAGGCCGGCGGCGTTGGCCAGCTCCACTGCGTCGGTGAGGTAGTACTCGCCCTGGGCGTTGGCGTTGCCGATGCGCTCCAGCAGCCACAGGCAGTGGTCGGCGCGGAAACCCATCACCCCGCCGTTGCACAGGTTGATGGCCAGCTCCGCCGGACTGGCGTCTTTGGCCTCGCGAATGGCGGTCAGCTTGCCGTCCTCCACCAGCAGCCGGCCGTAAGGGCCGGGTTGTTCTGTGGTGAAGCCGGCCACCGCCACCGCGGCGCCGTCGATCAGGGTCTGACGCAGACGCTGCAGGGTCTGCACGCCGATCAGCGGCGAGTCGCCGAACAGCACCAGCACGCAGCCCTCGGCGTGCGCCGCCAGTGCCGGACGAGCGGCCAGCACCGCGTGGGCGGTACCCAGCCGTTCGCGCTGCACAAAGCGCTGCGCATGCGGCGCCAGCGCCTCCACGTAATCGCTGACCGCCGGACTGTCCGGCCCCAGCACCACGGCCAGCTGCTCGACGCCGGCCTGCCCGGCAGTGGCCAGCACATGGCCGAGCAGCGGGCGGTTACCCACCTGGTGCATGACCTTGGGCAAGGGCGAACGCATACGCGTGCCCTGGCCGGCGGCGAGGACCAGCGCCAGAGTGGGGAACAGGGATTGTTCGCTCATGGTCGGCGTCCTCAGGCGCGGTAGAACTGGTCGTCGGCGTAGGGGTACCACCACGACTGGATCTGCGGCTGGTGGTCGATGATCACCATCTTCGAGCGGCGGAACGCATCCAGGCCCTGGCGGCCCAGCTCGCGGCCCATGCCGGACATCTTCCAGCCGCCGAAAGGCAGCGCGTCGTTGTCGATCAGCGGGTTGTTGACCCAGACCATGCCGGCTTCCAGACGGTCGGCGGCCTCCATCGCCTCGGCCAGGTCGGTGGAGAACAGCGAGGCACCGAGGCCGAACGGCGAGTCGTTGGCCAGGCGCACTGCCTCATCGAAGTCGGCGACCTTGCAGATCGCCGCCACCGGGCCGAAGCATTCCTCGTGGAAGATCGCCATCTCGGCGGTAACGCCGGTGAGGATGGTCGGCTCGTAGAACCAGCCGACCTGGTGCTGCGGCGGAATACGCCCGCCGCAGGCCACCTGGGCGCCCTTGGCCACGGCGTCGTCGACCAGACGCATGACTTTGTCGCGCGCGGCCTGGCTGACCAGCGGGCCGATCTCGCTGTGCTCCAGGCCGTGGCCGATGCGCAGCTGACGGGTGCGCTCGGCGAAGCGGGCGACGAACTCGTCGTGAACCTCGTCGACCACGAAGAAGCGCTCGGCCGAGGTGCAGATCTGCCCGGTCAGGTGGAAGGCGGCGGTCACCGCGCCGGCGGCAGCCACCTCCAGTGGCGCGTGCTTGCTGATGATCATCGGGTCGCTGCCGCCGGCCTCGATCACCGCCGGTTTCATCCGCTCGGCGCAGGCCATCGCCACCGCCTTGCCGGCGGCCACGCTACCGGTGAAGGCCACTGCGTGGGTGCGCTCGGACTGCACCAGCAGCTGCGCGGTCTGCGCATCGCCCGGCAGGCAGGAGATCATCCCGGCCGGCAGCACGCGGAAATGCTCCATGAACTTCAGGGTGCACAGGCTGGTGCTCTCGGCCGGCTTGATGATGCAGGCATTGCCGGCCGCCAGCGAGGCGGCCAGGGTCCAGCACATCAGCAGGATCGGGAAGTTGAACGGCATGATGTGCACGCTGACGCCGTAGGGCTCATAGCGCACATGCTGGAAGGAGCCAAGCTGGGTGGTGCCGGCGACCTTGCCGGCCTCGTCGCGGGCCATCTCGGCGTAGTAGCGGAAGATCGGCGCGCAGTTGGCCAGCTCGCCCATGGCTTCGGGGAACGGTTTGCCCATCTCCAGGGTCATCAGGCGCGCCACCTCGCGGTTGCACGCCTCGTTCTGCTCGATGGCGTTGGCCAGCCGGTGCAGCAGCGCGGCACGGCTCTTGGCGTCGATCTTGCGCCACTCCAGATAAGCGGCGCCGGCGGCGTCCAGTGCCGCGTCCACGTCGTCACGCTCGCACAGGCCGATGCTGCCGACCTGCTGCAGGCTGGCCGGGTCGATGATGCCGCGCAGGCGGCGGGTCGCCGGGCTCTGGTAGTCCGGGTTGATGAAGCGCAGCGGGGTGTCGCAGTTGAAGGAGGTCATGGCAGTTCCTGCAAAGTCAGAGGGATTGGCCACGCAGGCCGTCGAGCACGGCGACCGGCAGGTCGTCGCGCCAACCCTGGAGGTGGCAATCGAGAAAATCGCGCAGCGGATGCAGCGCCGGCCGTTCCAGTGCCTCGCGGAACAGACGCAGCACCCGTGGCAGGTGAGCGAGGTAACCGGGCTTGCCGTCGCGCTGAGCCAGGCGCACGAAGATGCCGAGCACCTTGGCGTGACGCTGGGCGGAAAGCACCGCGTAGTCGGCGAGGAAAGCCTCGTGAGCGGACGGTGGACGCTGCGCCAGGTAGCGCTGCAGCAGGTTGTCCTGCAGCTCGCGCGGCACATCGCGGCGGGCGTCTTCGAGCAGCGACATCAGGTCGTAGGCACAGGCGCCGTGCAGGGCATCCTGGAAGTCCAGCAGGCCGCAGGCGGCCACGCCGCTGCGCCCTTCCAGCAGCATCAGGTTGTCGACGTGGAAGTCGCGCAGCACCAGCGCCTCGCGGCGTTGCGCAGCGTCGTCACAGAGCCCGTCGAACAAGCCCATATAGGCAGCGCGCAGGGCCGAGGACGGCGCCGCGCCGAGCAGCAGCGGCGCGTACCAGTCGATAAACAGAGCGAACTCACCGGCCAGGCGCTGGTCGTCATAGGCCGGCAGGACGGCGCCCTGCTCAGCCGGCGCCGCATGCAGGCGCGCCAGGCAATCTACCGCCAGTTCGTACAGCGGCGCCTCGGCATGGCCGGCGGCGAGCAGACGGGTGTAAGTGCTGTGGCCGAAGTCTTCGATCAGCGCCAGCCCCGCCGCCTCGTCGGCCGCCAGCACACGCGGGGCGGACAGGCCGAGGTCGCACAGCAGGCCGGCCACCTGCAGATAGGGCAGCAGCGGCTCGCTCTGCGGCGGCGAATCCATCAGCAACAGGGCCGCACCGTCCAGGCGGAAGTAGCGACGCGCCGAAGCGTCCGCCGGCAACGCCTGCAGCTGTGCCTCGGCATGCCAGTGCTGAGCGACGAAGGCCGCGCGCTCCAGCGCGCGGGCGTCCGCCTGAGAGGTCAGGGCTTGGTTCATGGCATCACCGGATCATGTAGACCTTTTTCACCGTCTCATGGACGGTGCATACGCCTTTCCAGTCCTTGGGGAAGAAGGCGGCGGTATCCGGGGTGATCTCGATCACTTCGCCCGACTCGTGCACGTAGGTGCAGCGGCCTTCGAGGAAGTGGCAGAACTCGTCGCTGGTCACGTGGCAGAACCACTTGCCCGGGGTGCAGTGCCAGATGCCGCATTCGGACTCGCCGTTGGGGCCCTTGTGCAGCACCACGCCGCAGATGTGCGACTCGCCTTCGAGCATGGTCGGGATCATGCCCCAGTCCTTCAGCTCGGTGACTTCCAGGGGGCGGCGGATAACGGGAGTTGTCATGGTTGTGTACTCACTTTCTGCAAACGGAGCCGCGCCCGCATGGACGCGGCAGATTCAGCCGGTTCAGACCAGCATGTAGGTATTGCGCAGGGTCTCGGTGACCTCGCATTCACCGGTCCAGCCGGCGGGGAACAGCACCAGGGTGTCAGCGCCGACCTCGATCACCTCGCCGTTGTCACGGCGGTAGATGGCGACGCCTGCGAGGAAATGGCACAGCTCGTCACGCGGGATGGACAGCTTCCAGATGCCCGGGGTGCACACCCACAGGCCGACTTCCGGGCGGTTGTCCGGGCCCTTGTGCAGCAGGCGGCCGCTGGAGTGCGACTGACCGGAAACGGCATCGGACTGGTAGCCCCAGTCGACCAGGTCGGCGTAGTCACGCGCGCCGGTGATGCGCGGCGCAGTGGATTGCAGGATGGCTTCAGGCATTTTTGAGGATTCCGTCGAGGATGCTGGCCGCGTCTTGCGGGCCCTTGCGCGAGGTCATGTATTCGCTGGTTTTCTTCAGGCGTGCGTTCATCGCGGCGTCGCCGACGCACAGCGCCAGCTTCTCAGCCAGTTCGGCGTGCTCCCAGTTGCTGCGGTGCATGCGGAAACCGTGGCCGCTTTCCTCGGCGCGCATGGCGTTGTCGTGGCCGTCCCAGACGTAGGGCATGACGATCGCCGGCTTACCGAAGTACAGGCACTCGGTGAAGCTGTTGTTGCCGCCGTGGTGGATCACCGCATCGACCTGGGCGATCACCGAGGGCTGCGGGTACCAGTTGGAGATGACCACGTTGTCCGGCAGGTCGCTGTACTCCTCCAGGTGCTCGCCGACGTTGAACAGCGCGCGGTACGGCAGCTCACCGACGCTGGCGATCAGGCGCTTGAGCAGGCCGACGTCGCCGGAGCCGAGGCTGCCGAAGCTGACGTAGAGCAGCGGCTTGTCGTTGTTGGCGCGGAACTCGGGGATCTGGTACGGCTTGTCCTGGCGCACGCAGCCCTGCAGGTAGTGGAAGCGGCGGTTCGGCAGCGGGTAGCGGCGCTCGAACTTGACCGGGTCCGGGTACAGCAGCAGGTTCATCCACGGCGACTCTTCGAAGAAGGTGCCCATCGGATAAGGACGCTCGCCGCACTGGTTGAGGAAGCGGTTGAAGTCATCGTGGATCGGCGTGATGACTTCCTCGAACCTGGCGCGGAAGCGTGCGTGCCCGGCCTTGTCGTCGATGCTCATGCCCGACAGGTACGGCGGGATATCCGGGTCTTCGACCTCGTTCTCCGAGCAGGAGATGATGCGTACCCACGGTTTGCCGTACTGCTTGATGGCCGGGAACAGGATCACGTTGTCGACGCAGATCAGGTCCGGCTTGATCCGGTCGAGAATCGCCGGCAACTCCTTCTGCGCCCACTTGCTGGTCTCGACTATGGCCGCCCAGCATTCCTTCACATAGTTATCGAGCTGGTCGATCGGCTCCTTGCCGAAGTTGGGGATGTGGCCGTTGATGAAGTCGGACCAGTAGCGCGCCATCTCTTCGGCCGGCATCGGCTCGGACATATTTACGTAGTGCTCCTCGAAGCCGTAGGCCGAGTAGACCCCGGTCATGCCCGGGTCGGTGAGGAACACCGCCTTGTGGCCCAGAGCCTCGCAGGCCTGGGCGATGCCCACGGAGTTGAGCGCCGGACCGTAGGCGGCCTCGGGGAAGAAGGCGATGACTTTGCGTTCACTCATTTTCGTACTCCCAACTTTGTTCTTGTGATCCAGAGTTCTTGTGATTCAGCAGGACAGGACACGGGCATGCGCGGCGTTCCAGCCAAGGCGGATCGGCATGCCGCAGGTGAAGGCGGAGAATTCGTGCTCGGCGCTCGGCACGCGGACAATCAGCGGCTTGCTGGAAACCGCCGTGCGCACGTGCAGGTTGGTGTCCAGGCCGTGGTAGGCGACTTCCACCACCTGGCCGTCGAACTGGTTGTCGCAGCTCGCCTCGCCGGCCAGCACACGCAGGCGTTCGGGACGCACGGCCAGGGTCACCTGGCCATTGACCGCCTCGGCGGTCGGCTCGATGCACAGGGTCTGGCCGCCGGCCTCGACCTGGTTGCCGGACAGGCGCTTGGCCTCGATCAGGTTGCTGACGCCGATGAAGTCGGCGACAAACCTGTTCTTCGGGTACTCGTAGAGCTCGGCGGGCGTGCCGCACTGGCTGACCTGGCCGTCCTTGAGCACGGCCATGCGGTCGGCCATGACCAGCGCTTCCTCCTGGTCGTGGGTGACCACGATGAAGGTGATGCCGCTTTCGTGCTGCAGGCGCTTGAGCTCCAGCTGCATCTTGCCGCGCAGCTTCTTGTCCAGGGCGCCGAGCGGTTCGTCGAGCAGCAGCACCCGCGGGCGTTTGATCAGTGCACGGGCCAGGGCCACGCGCTGGCGCTGGCCACCGGACAGCTGCTCCGGACGACGGCGGGCCAGGTCGCGCAGCTGCGCAGTCTCCAGCATGGCGTCGACGCGCTGGGCGATCTCGTCCCTGGGCAGCTTCTCCATCTCCAGACCGTAAGAAATGTTGTCACGCACGCTCATAGTCGGGAACAGCGCGTAGGACTGGAACATCAGGTTCAGCGGGCGGCGGTTGGCCGGGATCGGCGAGATATCGCGGCCGTCGAGGAGGATCTGCCCGGAGGTCGGCGTCTCGAAGCCGGCGAGCATGCGCAGCAGGGTGCTCTTGCCGCAGCCGGACGGCCCCAGCAGGGCGAAGAACTCGTTCTCGCGCACGCTCAGCGACACCTCGTTGACGGCCAGGCCCTGGCCATAGCTCTTGCTGATCTTGTCCAGAACCAGCAGCGGGGCTTTATCAGTCTTCATGCTTGCTTTGCACCTTGTTGAGCCGCTGGGAAGCGAACAGCGCGGTGAAGCTGACCAGCATCACCAGGGTCGCCAGAGCGTTGATTTCGGGGGTGACGCCGAAGCGGATCATCGAATAGACCTGCATCGGCAGAGTGGTCGAGGCGCTGCCGGCGCCTGCGTTGAAGAAGGCGATGATGAATTCGTCCACCGACAGGGTGAACGCCAGCAACCCGCCCGCCAGCACGCCGGGGAAGATCGCCGGCAGCAGCACCCGGCGCAGGGTGGTCGGCCAGCCCGCGCCGAGGTCGATGGAGGCCTCGAGGATCGAGTAGTCGAAGTGCTTGAGACGGGTGCGCACCACCGCGCAGACGAAGGCGATGTTGAACACCACGTGGCTGAGGATGATCGAGTGCAGGCCCAGGCTCATCTTCAGCAGGTTGAAGAAGCTCAGCAGGGCGATGGCCAGAACGATGTCGGGGATGATCATCGGCGCCATCAGCAGGGTGTCGGCCAGCCCCGCGCTGCGCGCCGGGTTGCCGCTGGCATGGGCCCGCAGCTCGACGCCCAGCGCCAGCAGGGTGCCGAGCAGGCAGGCCAGCACGGTGGAGATCACCGCCACGATCAGGGTGTTCAGCGCCGCATGCTGGATCGCCTGGTTGGCCAGCAGCGCGGCGTACCACTTGAAGGACGCGCCGCCCCAGGCGGTGGGCAGGCCGCTGGCGTTGAACGACAGGGCGATCAGCACCAGGATCGGGATATACAGGAAGCCATACACCAGCCACAGGTGGCTGCCGAGCAGCAGACCAGACGGATTACGCATGGCGCACCCCCTGAGCACGACGGGCCAGCAGCGCCTGGACGAACAGCAGCAGGAGCATAATGCCGATCAGGAAGAAGGCCAGCGCCGAGCCGAACGGCCAGTCACGCGCGGTGAGGAACTGCGAATAGATCAGGTTGCCGACCATCAGCACCTGTTTGCCGCCCAGCAGGTCGGCGGTGATGAAGTTGCCGATGCTGAGGACGAAGACGAACACCGCGCCGGCGGCGATGCCGGGCACGCTCATCGGCAGGATGATGCGGCGGAAGGTGGTCCAGCCCGAGGCGCCGAGATCGTTGGAGGCCTCCCACAGCTCGCGGTTGATCCGCGACAGCGAGGAGTAGATGGCCAGGATCACGAAGGGGATGTAGTTGTAGACCAGCCCGAGGATCACCGCCTTTTCGGTGTAGAGGATGTCCAGCAGCTCGCCGTACAGACCCAGCGGCTCCAGCACGCTGGCGATCAGGCCCTTGCGGTTGAGCAGGACGATCCAGGCGTAGGTGCGGATCAGGTAGTTGCTCCAGAACGGCAGCATCACCAGGAACAGGTACACCGCCTGGCGCCGTTGCGGGGCGCGGGCGATGGCATAGGCCGCCGGGTAGCCGATCAGCACGGCGAACAGGGTGGCCAGCCCGGCGATCTTCGCCGAGCGCAGGAGAATATCCAGGTACAGCGGATCGAACGCGCGCTGGTAGTTCTCCCAGGTGAATACGTACTCGATGCCACCATAGGCACCGCGCTCGAAGAAGCTGTAGACCAGCACCAGCAGGCACGGCACCAGCAGAAACAGGGCCAGCCAGCCCAGTGCGGGCAGCAGCAGCCAGGCCGACAGGCGTCTGTCAGCGTGCAAAACACTCATGCGTAGTTCCCCCAACCCCAAGCCAGCGGGGTGGTATGCAGCGGGTTCGGATGGCGGGGCGGCGAACGCCGCCCCGCAGTCGTGCAGCCTTTACTGGGCGGCCATGATCTCGGTCACGGCGCGGGTATAGGCCTTCTGCGTGGCGCCACCGACATCGCGCAGGAGCTCCTGCTTGACCAGCTCGGCAGGCGACGTGGTGAGGTTTGGATACTGCGTCAGCAGCTCCTTGCTCAGACCCGCCATGGCGGCCTGGTTAGGCACCTTGTAGAGGATGTTCTCGGCGACCCAGGCGTGGTTGCCCTTCTCCAGCATGAAGTTGACGAACTGGTAGGCCGCGTCGAGGTTCTTCGAGCTCTTCATCACCACCATGGTGTCGACCCACAGGTCGGAGCCTTCCTTGGGCACCACGAACTTGATGCTGGCGTTGGCCTGGGTGCCGTAGTTGCACCAGCCGTCCCAGGCATGGGCCATGATGGTCTCGCCAGAAGCCAGCTTGGAGTAGAAGGTGGTGTCGTCGAAGGAGAGCAGGCGCTTCTTGGTCTGGATCAACTCGTCACGCACCTGGCCAATGTGCGCCGGGTCGTTCTCGTTGACGCTCCAGCCGTTGGCGAGGAAACCGGCACCGAGCAACCAGCGGTCGGTGGCCAGCAGGGTCAGCTTGCCTTTGACCTCATCGCTGGGCTTGAGCAAGTCGTTCCAGCTGGATGGTGCCTGGGCCAGTTTGTCGGAGCGGTAGCAGATACCGGTGGTGCCCCAGGTGTAAGGCGCCGAGAAGTGGTTGCCCGGATCGTAGGCAAGGCTTTGCGCCTCGGGGTAAAGATTCTTCAGGTTGGGCACCTTGACCGGATCCATCCCGGCCAACAGCCCCTGCTTCTGCAGGATCTCGGCGAACTGGGCGGAAACGAAGACCACGTCGTAGCCTTCACCACCCGAGGCCATGAGCTTGCCCATGATCTCTTCGTTGGTGGCATGCAGAGACTTGTCGGCCTCGATGCCAGTGGCTTTCTGGAATTTCTCCAGGGCATCCGGGGCCATGTAACCGTCCCAGATGGAAATCACCATATCCTTGGCCTGGACCAGTGGAGCGACCAGAGCGGCGGACAGGCTAAGACTTGCGCACAGCAGGGTTCTGCTTCTTTTCATTTGGCACACCTAACGACTGTTTGTTGTTGTTTCGAAGGCAGCGGATCAAAAGCGGTATTGCATGTCTTTTTTTTCAAATAAAAACCAGCAGACCGACCAAGTCAACACTTTTCTGCTTTCTTGTTGAGGGCGCAGGGCTGTGGCATAAGGTGGGGCGCGCGCCACAACCCCGCATGAGACCGCCAGAATTGAGCAAGACCGCCGAGAAAAAACCCCGCACCAATCACCTGGAACTGGCCAGGCGCATCATCGAGCTCGCCCAGGAAAACGGCATGAGCGCCGGCGACGCCCTCTCGGAGCAACAGCTCGCGCGCAGCTTCGAGGTCTCGCGGACACTGATCCGCTCCGGCCTCAACCTGCTGGTCGAGCAGGGCCTGGCCGAGCACCAGGCCGGGCGCGGCTACAGCCTGCTGACCGACCCGGCCAACCAGGCGCTGAACCCGGCCCTGCCACAAGGAGCCGAAGAGGAACTGGCTGCCTCGGTGCTGCGCGACCGCATGGCCGGGCGCCTGGGTAACAGCATCAGCGTCAGCGAGATCATGCGGCGCTACGACATCGGCCGGCCGGCGGCGCAGAAGGCGCTCAGCCAGCTCAGCGAAGACCAGGTCGTGGAGCGCGGCCCCGGCCAGTCCTGGCGCTTCCGGCCCTTGCTGGACAACCTCACCGCCCTCGAAGAGAGCCTGCATTTCCGCATGGTAATGGAGCCGGAAGCCCTGCTCACCGAAGGCTTCACCATCGACCGCCAGCGCCTCGCCCTGCTGCGCGACGGCACCGAAGAACTGCTGGCCAGCCCGATCGAGCGCTTCGACCTCGAACATTTCCGCGAGCTCGATATCGGCTTCCACGAAATGATCGCCACCTGCAGCGGCAACCGCTTTATCGGCGACGCCCTGCTGCAGCACCAGCGCCTGCGCCGCCTGCCCAACCTGCTGCCGTCGATCAATGCGCACCGCCTGCAGGAGTCGCTGCGCGAGCACCTGCGCATCCTCGACCACATCGAGCGCGGCCAACTGCAGATCGCCGCCGACCTGCTGCGCCTGCACCTGCGCCTGTCTGCGGCGATGCGCCCGCAGACCGCCAACCGCGGCGTCCCGCAGGGCTTCTACCAGCGCCGATAAGCCTTGTAACCTGCACGCCAGGCAAGCTGGCGACGGGCATGCCATGCTCGTCGCCGGTCAGGCGCGCCTGCCCCTCACGCAGGCCGCCATAAAATAAAAATGTTTTTTTATTAGAAAAAATACAGTATCTATTTCGAGCGGGACGGGACCGACAGCGCCCCGCCATGGAAGAAAATTGACTATGCCCAGAGAAAAACTCATCGCCCTGTTCCCCGAGGCCAGCTTCGGCGCCGCGCTGAACTGCATCGGCATCGCCCAGGCACTGCGCGAGCAAGGCGCTCGCCCGGTGTTCATCTGCCATGAGCATTTCCAGGGGCTGTTCGCCGAGTACGGCTTCGCCGAATACCCCCTGCTGCTGGACAGCCCGCTGTCGGCCGAGGAGCACCAGCATTACTGGGAGCGCTTTATCGAGCGCAACATTCCCTATTTCGACCAGACCCCGCTGGAGCAGATCGACAGCTACGTCGCGCCGGCCTGGGAAGCCATCATCGACACCGCCATCGAGGCGGAGAAACCTCTGCAGCAACTGCTCGCCCGGCTCAAGCCGGACGCCATCGTGCTGGACAACGTGGTGATGTTCCCGGCCATCGCCAGGGCCGGCTGCCCCTGGGTGCGGGTGATCTCCTGCGCCGAGACCGAGCTGCCCGACGCGGCCGTGCCGCCTTACCTGTCCGGCGCCAGCGCCAGTGACGCGCAGGCCTGCAGTACCTACTGGCAGCACTATGCCGAGGCAGTCGCCCCGGCCCACAGCCGCTTCGCCCGCTTCCTCGAGAGCCACGGCCATCAGCCCTGCGCCCCCGGCCTGTTCCTCGAGGAATCGCCCTGGCTCAACCTGCTGCTGTCGCCCACCCCGGTGCGTTATGCGCGCAAGCAGCCGCTCGACCCGCAGCGCTTCGTCTACCTGGATGGCTGCGTACGCCGCGAGGCGCCTTACGTGGTGCCGCCATTCCCGCAACACAACGATGCGCCGCTGATCTACCTCAGCTTCGGCAGCCTGGGCGCCGCCGACGTGACCATGATGAAGCGCCTGATCGCTATCGCAGCCACCCTGCCCTACCGCTTCCTGGTCAATGTCGGCGCCTACCGCGAGCAGTACGACGCGGTGCCGGACAACGTCTACCTCGACAGCTGGTTCCCGCAACCGGCCGTGCTGCGCGAGTGCCAGCTGTTTATCCACCACGGCGGCAACAACAGTTTCTGCGAGGCCCTGTACTTCGGCCTGCCGTCGCTGATCATCCCCTACTGCTGGGACGGCCACGACAACGCCCGCCGCGCCGAAGAAGTCGGCGTCGGCCGTTACCTGCCGCGCTTCGCCGATCCGCTGAGCGCCCTGCCGGACGCCATCGCCGCGCTGCTCGCCGACTCGGCCATGCAGCCGCGCCTGAGTGCTGCCCGCAGCACCATGCAAGCCTCCCACGGCACCGAGGTGGCCGCCCGCGCCATCCTCGGGCTATCGAGTTCATAGCCACAACAAGAAGCCAACGATATGACTCACCGCGCACTCACCAGCCTCAGACATGCCATACCCCAGCCCTACTGGCTGGATGCCGAAGGCCCTCCCCCGGCTTTCACCCGGCAGGCCGGTGAGCTGCACTGTGATCTGGCCATCGTTGGCGGCGGCTTCACCGGTCTGTGGACCGCCCTGCTGGCACGCCAGCGCCACCCGGACAAACGCATCGTCCTGCTCGAAGCCAACGCCTGCGGCGGCGCCGCCAGCGGACGTAACGGCGGCTTCTGCGCGCCGAGCATTTCCCACGGCGTGTCTAACGCGCTCAAGCGCTGGCCGCAGGAAGCCGAAACGCTGATCCGCCTGGGCCGGCAGAACCTCGACGAACTGCAGCAGGACCTTGAGCGCCTGGGCCTGAACGTCGAGTTCGAGCGCCAGGGCAAGCTCAACGTCGCCACCACGCCCTGGCAGGTCGAAGGCCTCAAGGCGCTGCAGGAGAAGTACCGGCGCTTCGGCATCGACTGCGAGTACCTGGAAGGCGATGCGCTGAAGACGCGCCTCGATTCGCCCAACTACAGCGCCGGCCTGTTCGAGCCCAACTACGCCCTGCTCAACCCGGCGAAGATGGTCCGCGAGCTGCGCCGTGCCTGCCTGGAACAGGGCATCGAGCTCTATGAGCATTCGCCGGTGCGCCAGCTGGTCGAACACACCGACGGTATTCGCCTGGAAACCGATTACGGCGTGGTGGTGAGCGACCGCCTGGCCCTGGCCACTAACATCTTCACCTCGCTGCTGCCGCGCCTGACGTCGAAGGTCATCCCGATCTACGACTACGCGCTGACCACCGAGCCGCTGAGCGATGCACAACTGGCCGCCATCGGCTGGCAGGGCCGCTATGGCATCGCCGACTCCGGCAACCAGTTCCACTACTGGCGCAAGACCGCTGATAACCGCGTTCTGTGGGGCGGTTACGACGCCGTCTACCCCTTCGCCAGCAAGCTCGACGAAGGCCTGACCCAGCGCCCGGAGACTTTCATCCGCCTGGCCGGGCAGTTCCTCGACACCTTCCCGCAGCTCGGCGACATCCGCTTCAGCCACGCCTGGGGCGGCATCATCGACTCCTCGGCGCGCACCACCCTGTTCACCGGCAGCGCCGCCGGCGGGCGCATCGCCTACGCCCTCGGCTTCACCGGCCAGGGCGTCTCGGCCAGCCGCTTCGCCGCCGCCACCCTGCTCGACCTGCTGGCCGGCGAGCAGACTGAACGCACCGCCCTGAAGATGCTCAGCCGCACGCCGGTGATGTTCCCTCCGGAGCCAATCCGCTACAGCGCCGTGAGCCTGGCCCAGCGCGGCCTGGAGCAGGAAGACCGCACCGGCCGGCGCAATCTGCTGCTGCGCACCCTGGACGCCTTCGGTGTCGGCTTCGACTCCTGATCACCGCAACTGATCACCACAACACAACCGTTCACCACAACAAGGAACAACCGTGTCCAAGATGCCCGCCCACGTCATCGACTTCGCCGCCAGCCCGACCGAGGCCCTGGTCAGCGACATCACCGATCCCGCCATCGTCGAAGCGCCCTACCGCAGCCACACCTGGCGCCACTTCAGCAACCCGCAGAAGAACTTCACCGCCGGCGTCTGGGAGGCCGGCAGCCACAAGGAGTACTGCGACTGCAACTTCGACGAGCTGTGCCATATCCTCGAAGGCCAGGTGCGCCTGACCGATGCCGATGGCAGCAGCCGCGAGTTCGGCCCCGGCAGCACCTTCGTGGTGGCGGCAGGCTTCAAGGGCACCTGGGAAAACCTCAGCCCGGTGCGCAAGGTCTACGTGATCCTGGGCGCCTGAGCGCGCCCGCCGCAGGAATCCTAGAGATGGAATACCGCATCAATCGCCTGGATGAGCCACTGGCCCTGAACGCCGACTGGGCCGATCCGGCCTGGCAGGCCGCCGGGATCATCCGCATCGAGCAGTTCCGCCCGGAGAGCAGCGCGCACCGCCCGCTTACCGAGGCACGCCTGCTGTACAGCGCCGAGGGCATCCATGGCATCTTCCGCGCCCATGACCGCCATGTGCGCTGCGTGCACACGCAGTTCCAGGACATGGTGTGCAAGGACAGCTGCGTCGAGGTGTACTTCCAGCCCCGACCGGAACCCGGCTATCTGAACCTGGAAATGAGCGGCAACGGCACCCTGCTCAGCTACTACATCACCGATGCCGAGCGGGCGCCCGGCGGCTTCAGGGAGTTCGTCAAGCTGACGCCCGAACAGGGCCGCCAAGTGGCCATCCGCAGCACCCTGCCCGCCCTGGTGGAGCCGGAACTGCGCGAGCCGACCGAATGGTGCCTGCAGTTCTTCCTGCCCTTCAGCGTGCTCGAAGACTTTGCCGGCCCGCTCGGCGCGCTGCCCGGGCAAGCCTGGCGCTGCAACCTGTTCAAGTGCGCCGACGAGACCTCGCACCCGCACTGGGCCTCGTGGCAGCCGGTGCCGGAGCTGAACTTCCATATGCCGGAGACCTTCGGCGTGATCCGTTTTACCTGACGCCAAACGCCCGGCCTGCAGCATGCGCAGACCGGGCGATTGCTGCAGGCAGATCAATGCGCGGAGCTGCGGCTGGAGGGCGCCGAAGGTATGTACCTCTATATAGGCCGCCTCTACCCCCCTGAAACGACAAACCCCGCCAGAAGGCGGGGTTTGTAGAGGAGCGCAGTGGCTTACTGGGGCTGAGCCACCAGCGCCTGCTCACCCGCGTGGCGATGCAGTTGCGGCAGCAGCGAACCGATCAGCATGCCCGCCAGGCTGAACAGCAGGCCGGCCAGTTGCGGTGGCCAGAAGGCCGCGTCGGTCAGGGTCGCTTCCAGGTAGATCCAGGAAATCAGGCCGAAGGCGATGGCGACCAGGGCACCCTGGGTGGTGGCGCGCTTCCAGAACAGCCCGGCGAACAACGGCACCACGGCGGCGACCAGGGTCACCTTGTAGGCGTTGCCGACCATCTCGTAGATGCTCGCATCCGAGTACAGGGCGAAGCTCAGGGTGGCGGCGGCGCAGACCACGATGGTGATGCGCATGGCCAGCAGGAACTGTTTGTCGCTCATCACCGGCACGAAGCGCTTGAGCACGTTCTCGGTGAAGGTCACCGACGGCGCCAGCAGGGTGCCGGAAGCGGTGGACATGATCGCCGAGAGCAGCGCGCCGAAGAACATGATCTGGGCAAACAGCGGGGTCTTCTCCAGGATCAGGTGCGGCAGGATCATCTGCGAGTCTTCGGCCAGCCAGCGCTTGACCATCTCCGGGTCGATCATCGAGGCGGCGTAGGCCAGGAAGATCGGCAGCATGCAGAAGCACAGGTAGAAGCCGGCACCGAACATCGAGGCGCGCGCGGCGATGTTCTCGGTCTTGGCCGACATCACCCGGGCGTATACGTCCTGCTGCGGGATCGAGCCGAGCATCATGGTCAGCGCCGCGCCGATAAAGGCGACGATGTCCTTGGCCTCGAAGCCGTGGATAAAGGTGAACTTGCCTTCGCTGGCCGCATGGGCGATCACCTTGTCGGCGCCGCCGGCCATGTCGCCGATCAGCCAGGTCAGGTAGACCAGGCCGACGACGATGATGATCATCTGGAAGAAGTCGGTCAGGGCCACCGACCACATGCCGCCGAACAGGGTGTACAGCAGCACCACGAAAGTGCCGAGGAACATGCCCTGGGTGGTGCTGATGGCGCCGTCGGAGATCACGTTGAAGACCACGCCAAGGGCGGTCAGCTGCGCGGCGATCCAGCCCAGGTAGGAGGCCACGATGACCAGACTGATGATCAGTTCGACATTCGGCCCGAAGCGCTTGCGGAAGTAGTCGCCGATGGTCAGCAGGTTCATCCGGTACAGCGGGCGGGCAATGATCAGGCCGACCAGCATCAGGCAGCCGAAGGAGCCGAACGGGTCTTCGATGATCCCGGCAAAGCCTTCTTCGATGAAGGTGGCGGGAATCCCCAGCACCGCTTCGGAGCCGAACCAGGTGGCGAAGACCATGGCAGCGACGATGGGGAAGCCCATGCTGCGACCGCCGGCGGCGAAGTCGCGGGAGTTCTTCACGCGGGTGGCGGCGTAGAAGCCGATGCCTACGGTGACCAGCAGATAAAGCGCAACGAACCAGATCAGCATTTTTCCCCGTCCAGTGACGTCAGCTCGCCGCCTGCAGCCGGCGTCTGACGCGGGGCTAAGGAGCGGCGAACCATAAGGTTGTTGTTATGAGCCTTCCGCGCGACCCCAAGTAGCACGCAGGGTATCGAGCGGCGGCGAAGTTTCGCAAAAGCGTAAAATATGTCAAACGAAATTGGCCATTTTACTGAAACATCCCGACGACACGCCCGGTTACAACCTTCAACACACTGAAAACAGTGGACTTTGCATTCCACAGCAGAACCGGGCAGTTCTATATTTTTGACACTCAGCTTTCTAGCGAGACACGGCTGACAGCCGCCTGCCCAGGCAGTATCGTCGCCACACCGCCCTGCCACCGGCCCCGCCATGGACATCAAGCAGCTCAAGTTCCTCGTCGCCCTCGACGAAACTCGCCACTTCGGCCAGGCCGCCGCGCGCTGCCACGTGACCCAGCCGACCCTGTCGATGCGCCTGCGCAACCTGGAAGAGGAACTGGGCCTGGAGCTGGTGCGCCGTGGCCAGCGCTTCGAAGGCTTCACCGAGGCCGGCCAGCGCGTGCTGGCCTGGGCCCACAGCCTGCTGGCCGCCCAGGACGGCCTGTACGCCGAGGCTGCCGCCTGCCGCGGACAGCTGGTCGGCACCCTGCGCCTGGGCGTGGTGCCGCTCGGCGGTTTCGATCCCATGCGCCTGGTCAGCCTGTTCGCCAGCGCCCATCCGGGCCTGCGCTTTCAGCTGTTCGCCCTGAGCAGCGAGCAGATCCTCGAACGCCTCGGGCGCAACCAGCTGGACCTGGGTATTTCCTATCTCGAGCGCCTGGATCGCGGCCATTTCACCAGCCTACAACTGGCCGAAACACGCATGGGCCTGCTGCATGACCGCCGCCACTTCACCTTCAGCCAGCCAAGCCTGAGCTGGGAGGCCGTGGCCGCCCTGCCGCTGGGCCTGCTGTCGAGCGGCATGCACTTTCGCCAGTCGATCGACCATGCCCTACGCAGCCGTGGCCTGGCGCCGCAACCACGACTGGAAAGCGATGCCGTGCACCAGCTGCTGCAGGCTGCCAGCGCCGGCCTGTGCTGCGCGGTGATGCCGCTGGACAGCGGGCTCGACAGCTTCAGCCAGCACCTCGG
Source organism: Pseudomonas sp. (assembly GCA_051646165.1). Classification (GTDB taxonomy): domain Bacteria; phylum Pseudomonadota; class Gammaproteobacteria; order Pseudomonadales; family Pseudomonadaceae; genus Aquipseudomonas. The sequence continues at coordinate 20,397 of JBOFCR010000137.1, forward strand.
CCTGACGCCCATCGAAGACGCCCACACCCTCGCCCCGCTGGGCCTGATCCTGCGCCACAGCACGCCACGCTCGGCCCTGGCCGAAGCCTGCTTCGATGAGGCCAAACGGCTGCTGGCAGCGCCAGCACCATAGAGCAGCTCGATCAAACCATCGGCAACAGCGATTAGACGCTGCCAGCCCACAGGCCTAGGCTGAGCCCATCCCCACCGTGGAGGGCCACGCCATGCCCCGCGCCAGCATCCGCCAGCCCGGCGAAACTCCGCCGCAAGCCACGCTCAGCGCCGACTACCACTATGTCGAGCTGAGCCCCGAAGGCAGCGTGCAACATGCCGCCCTGGTCAGCGAAAGTGCCCTGGCGCTCAGCTACAACGGCCTCAACCATGCGGTGATGATGGTCTCGCCCGAGGACCTGGACGACTTCGTGCGCGGCTTCAGCCTGAGCGCAGGATTGGTCGAATCCATCGACGATATCTATGACATCCACCTGAGCGGCACTGCCGAGGCGCGCCTGGCCGAAGTGCAGATCAGCAGCCGGGCCTTCTGGGCGCTCAAGCAGCAACGCCGGCCACTGGCCGGAAATAGCAGCTGCGGTCTGTGCGGCGTGGAAGCCCTGGAGCAGGCGCTACCAGCTCTGCCCGTGCTGCCCGCCAGCGCCTTGCCGCCCGCCAGCCATCTGCAGGACCTGCGCCAGCGCATCGCCGCCGTGCAGCACCAAGCCCGCAGCAGCGGCGCCCTGCATGCCGCGCTGTTCGTCGACCAACACGGGGCGATCCGCCTGTGCCGCGAGGACATCGGTCGACATAACGCCCTGGACAAGCTGATCGGCGCGCTCAAGCACGCAGATATGCACAGCGCCAGCGGCTTCGCCGTGGTCACCAGCCGCTGCAGCCTGGAGCTGCTGCACAAGGCGGTGCGCGCCGGCATCGGCAACCTGGTCAGCCTTTCCGCCCCGACCGCGCTGACCGTGGACTGGGCGCGCCGCCATCGCCTCAACCTGATCCATCTGCCCCATCACAACGCGCCACGGGTCTACAGCCCGGCGCCCGTCAGCCAGGAAACATCCGCATGAGTACGCCACCCCGCCAGCAACCGCATTACCTGCCCTATCGCGGGCCGGCCGCCGGCTGGGGCGCGCTGCGCAGCGTCACGCACTTCTGGCTGGACAGTAAGCAGCCGGTCAAGAACCTGCGCGCCCTGCTCAAGACCAACCAGAACGGCGGCTTCGACTGCCCCGGTTGCGCCTGGGGCGAGTCGCCGGACAACGGCCTGGTGAAGTTCTGCGAGAACGGCGCCAAGGCGGTCAACTGGGAAGCCACCAAGCGCGGCATCGGCCGCGACTTCTTCGCCCGCTACAGCGTCGGCCAGCTGCGCGAACAGAGCGACTACTGGCTCGAATACCAGGGCCGGCTGACCGAACCGCTGCGCTACGACGCCTCCAGCGACCGTTATGTGCCGATCGGCTGGGACGCCGCCTTCACCCTGATCGCCAGCACCCTGAAGAGCCTCGCCAGCCCGCACCAGGCCGAGTTCTACACCTCGGGCCGGGCCAGCAACGAAGCGGCCTTCCTCTATCAGCTGATGGTGCGCGCCTACGGCACCAACAACTTCCCCGACTGCTCAAACATGTGCCACGAGGCCAGCGGCGTGGCCTTGGGCCAGAGCATCGGGGTGGGCAAAGGCACGGTGACCTTCGCCGACTTCGAGCATGCTGACGCCATCTTCGTGTTCGGCCAGAACCCCGGCACCAACCATCCGCGCATGCTCGAGCCGCTGCGCGAGGCGGTCGAACGCGGCGCCAGCGTGGTCTGCTTCAATCCTTTAAAGGAGCGCGGTCTGGAGCGCTTCCAGCATCCGCAACACCCGCTGGAGATGCTCGGCAACGGCGACCGGCCGACCAGCAGCGCCTATTTTCGCCCGCATCTGGGCGGCGACATGGCGGTGGTGCGCGGCATGGCCAAGTTCCTCCTGCAGTGGGAACGCGAACAGCCGGGCAGCGTGTTCGACCAGCGCTTTATCGACGAGCACACCGACGGGCTGCGCAATTGGCTGAGCGCGGTGGAAGCCAGCGACTGGGCGCAGATAGAGCAGCAGTCGGGCCTGCCCCGTCGCGACATCGAACAGGCCGCGCGCCTGTATGCCAGGGCCGAACGGGTGATCACCTGCTGGGCCATGGGCATCACCCAGCACCGTCATTCGGTGGCGACCATCCAGGAAATCGCCAACCTCATGCTGCTGCGCGGCAACCTCGGCAAGCCGGGCGCCGGCCTGTGCCCGGTACGCGGCCACAGCAACGTGCAGGGCGACCGCACCATGGGCATCAACGAGCGGCCGCCGGCGTTCTTCCTCGACGCCCTGGAGCGCCGCCTGCGCTTCCCGGTGCCGCGTGCCGACGGGCACAACACAGTCGAGGCGATCAACGCCATGCTCGCCGGGCGCAGCAAGGTGTTCATCGGCCTCGGTGGCAACTTCGCCCAGGCCACCCCGGACAGCCCGCGCACCCATGCCGCCCTGCAGCAGTGCGAGCTGACCGTGCAGATCAGCACCAAGCTCAACCGCAGCCACCTGATGCACGGCAAACAGGCGCTGATCCTGCCGTGCCTGGGCCGCACCGACCGCGACCTGCAGGACGGCATCCCACAGGCGGTGACCGTGGAAGACTCGTTCAGCATGGTGCATGCCTCCTGGGGCCAGCTGCCGCCGCTGTCGGTGCAGATGCGCTCGGAGCCGGCGATCATCGCCGGCATCGCCAACGCCCTGCTCGGCGCCCAACCGGTCGACTGGCTGCACCTGGTGCAGGACTACGCGCGCATCCGCGAGCTGATCGCCGCGATCATTCCCGGCTTCGCCGGCTTCAACGACAAGCTCGGCCAGCCTGGCGGCTTCCACCTGAGCAATTCGGCAGCCGAACGGCGCTGGAACACCGCCGGCGGCAAGGCGCGCTTCATCGCCCATGCGCTGCCCGAACACCTGCTGCCCGCCGAAGTACGCAGCCAGGCCGAGGCACCGCACCTGGTGCTGCAGACCCTGCGCTCCCACGACCAGTACAACACCACCCTGTACGGCCTGGATGACCGCTACCGCGGCGTGCACGGCATGCGCGAGGTGCTTTTCGTCAATGCTGAAGACATCCGGCGTCTGGGCTTCACGGCCGGGCAGAAAGTCGATGTCACCTCCATCTGGGACGACGGCATCGAGCGCAAAGTGCGCGGCTTCACCCTGCTCGCCTACGACACCCCGGCCGGACAGGCCGCAGCCTACTATCCTGAAACCAACCCGCTGGTGCCGCTGGACAGCTACGGGGTCGGCAGCCACACGCCAACCTCGAAGTTCATCGCCATCCGCCTGCAACCGGCTGCGACCGAACAGCGCATTCTCTGAAGTGCGCCAGCCCCCGGCGGGCCTGGCGCCTGGATGTTTTCGGAAACAGTCGGTAACGTCCCAGGCGGCGAACGACTTGAGCCGCGCCGCCGCGTCCGTGATACTGCACCGCGTTTTCACCCCGCGCCGCCTGCCTTGCACTTCATTTACGGCCAGCGCGTTACGATTTTTCGAGTTGTACGTGCCGTCGACAGAACGGCAAAAAGGGTTCAAGGAGCCACCGCGGATGATGAAAAGGAGCGACTGGATCTGGACCCTGATCGGTTTGCTCGCCGTCGTGCTCTCTTGCTACCTGCTCTACAAGGAGATCCGCACCATCTCCCTCGACGAGCTGTCCGATAGCCTGCACGCCATCCGCGCGCACAACTGGCTGATGGCCGCCGCTGCCACGGCAGGCGCCTACTGTGCCCTGGCCTGGTACGACCGCATCGCCATCGCCCATCTGGGCAAAAAGATCTCCTGGTGGTTCATCACCCTCTGCTCCTTCACCACTTATGCACTGGCCCACAATATCGGTGCCTCGGTGTTCTCCGGTGCCGTGGTGCGCTACCGCGCCTATTCCAGCAAGGGCCTGACGCCGCCGGAAATCGGCCTGCTGATCTTCTTCTGCTCCTTCACTTTCGCCCTCGGCGCGCTGTTCTGCGGTGGCCTGGTGCTGATCTCGCAACCGGAGCTGATCGAGCGCGTAGCCAAGGTCAGCCCCTGGCTGTCGGTGGTGCTCGGCCTGTTTATGCTCGGCCTGGTGGCCCTCTACGTGCTCGGCTCCTGGCGCCAGTTCAAGCCGTGGAAATGGGGCAAGCTGCATGTCGAATACCCACGCCTGGGCATAGTCGCGCGCCAGCTGCTGGCAGGCCCGCTGGAGCTGGCCTGCGCCGCGGCGATCATCTATTTCGCCCTGCCGGTGGAGAGCAACCCCGGCTACCTGGTGGTGCTTGGCGTGTTCCTCGTGTCCTTCTCCCTGGCGTTGCTGTCCCACGCACCGGGCGGCCTGGGCGTGCTGGAAGTGACCTTCCTCGCCGCCATGCCGGAGCTGCCGACCGCCGACGTGCTGGCTGCGCTGATCGTGTTCCGCGTGTTCTACCTGCTGCTGCCGTTCGCCCTGTCCCTGCTGGTGGTACTGGGCTTCGAATGGACGCAGTGGAGCAAACGTCGCCACGGCGGCTAGTCCCATACCGATCATCCACAGGGCCGTGGCATGCACACCATAGAGCGGATCTACCCCAAAGATTTCGACGCCCACAGCGAGGATGACCAGTACACCCTGCGCATCCACCTTGAGCGTTACGAGTTCGCCGCCAGCCACCTGCACGGCCAGCGGGTGCTCGATATGGCCTGCGGCAGTGGTTACGGCACAGCGCTGCTGGCCGGGCGCCACCCGGACAAGCAGGTCACCGGCGTCGATATCGACCCGGCCGCCATTGCCTACGCCCAGCAGCACTATCAGCTGCCCAACCTGCGCTACGTCTGCGCCGACGCCGAGCAGTTCGCCAGCAGCGAGCCGTTCGACAGCATCGTCAGCCTGGAAACCATCGAACACCTGCCGCACCCCGTGCAGCTGGCGGCCAACTACGCACGCCTGCTGGCCAGCGGCGGCCGGGTGATCGCCTCGGTGCCGATCACCCCGACCCTGGACGGCAACCCGCACCACCTGCACGATTTCAGCCGCCGCTCGTTCTTCGCCCTGTTCGGCCGCCATGGCCTGCAGCCCGGCCAGCACTTCGAGCAGATCCAGTGGTGGCAGTTCAAGGGACTGTTCTCGCGCAAGCCGGACCAGGCCAAGCAGCACCGCTCGGAAGGGGTCGGCAATGCCGTGCTGCTGTACTATCGTCGGCACCCGCTGTACCTGTTCGCCCGACTCGCTTCGATGCTGCGCTACGGCTTCAGCAACCGCTACCTGACCTGCCTGTTCCTTTCCGCGCAACCGCGAAGCTGACCGAACAGACAACCGACAAAGCCATGAGTGGCGTGGCTTACAGCCCGTATCACTGGCATCGATGGTTACTATCAGAAGGGTCAAATTCTTAATCTTGGTGCAATCCGTAAGATGAGCTCCGTACTCACTTACGCCCTCACGAGGAGCCCAAGATGAACAAGCAAATCTTCGCCAGCCTGATCCTGGCCACCCTGACCACCAGCGCCTTCGCCCTACCTGGCAGAGACCAACCGCCGCTGGTCGAACTGAAGCCCGCTCACAACGTCACCGTCAGCGAAAGCGGTCACGAGCGCACTGGCGGTGCCACCGTCGCTGAGGGCGGCTACGAGCGTACCGGTGGCGCCACCGTTGCTGAAGGCGGCTACGAGCGTACCGGCGGCGCCACCGTCGCTGAAGGCGGCTACGAGCGTACCGGCGGTGCCACTGTCGCTGAAGGCGGTTACGAGCGTACCGGCAGCGCCACCGTTGCTGAAGGCGGTGCTGAACGTACAGGTTTCGCGCGCACCGTTTGAGTTCGGCGATACCGGCTAAAAGCCCGGCACTGGCCGGGCTTTTTTATGCCTTCAACTCGCGACGACTGCGGGCGGCAGGCGGTAGATCCAGATCCGCCGCAACACCGTGGCGAACTGCGCCGAGAGCCGCCCGCTGTTGTAGACCTGGCCATAGCGCGCAGCGATCTCGCGTACCTCGATAGCCAGCGCGGCGTAGCGCCGGGCCGGCAGGTCGGGGAACAAGTGGTGCTCGATCTGGTGGCTGAGGTTGCCGGTCATGATATGCAGCAACTTGCCGCCTTCCAGGTTGCTCGACCCGCGCAGCTGGCGCAGGCACCAGTGGCCACGACTCTCGCCAACCACCGATTCCTTGCTGAACACCGCCGCCTGCTCGGTGAAGTGGCCGCAGAAGATCACCGCAAAGGTCCACAGGTTGCGCAGCAGGTTGGCCAGCACATTGCCCGCCAGCACGGCCAGGGCATTGGCGCCGAACGGCAGCGCCAGCAGCGGGAAGACCAGGTAGTCCTTGACCCACTGGCGCAGCACCTTGGCGTTGAATTGGCGCAGCAGCGGACGCACTTCGTCCTGGCTGATCTTGCCCTTGTACAGCTTGTCCAGGCGCAAGTGCTGGATCGCTACCGAATACTGGAACAGCAGCGCCTGCAGCGTCACCCACAGCGGCTGCCAGCGGTAGAAGGGCTTCCAGCGCTGCTCGGGGAACAGCCGCACCACGCCATAACCGACGTCGTCGTCCATGCCCAGCACGTTGGTCCAGGTGTGGTGCACATGGTTGTGGGTGTGCCGCCAGAAGTCGGCCGGCCCGGCGATGTCCCACTCGTAGCTGCGCCCGGCGAACTCCGGGTCGTTCATCCAGTCGTACTGGCCATGGATGACGTTATGCCCCAGCTCCATGTTCTCGAGGATCTTGCCGAGGCCCAGCAGCAGGCTGCCAAGCAGCCAGGTCGGCGGGAACCAGCCGAGCATCAGCAGCGCCCGGCCGCTCCAGCAACACAGGCGCACGGCGCTGCGCACCCGGCGGATATAGCGCGCATCGGCCTCGCCAAGGTCGGCCAGGGTGCGTTTGCGCAAGGCATCCAGTTCGGCGCCGAAGGCGTCGAGTTCGGCTGGGGTCAATTCGCGATCATGGCGCATGGCGGCATCCTGCAAAAGTTTCAGAAACAGGTCTCAGAGATCGATCTGTACATCGCCATGGGGGGCATTGATGCACAGGCGGATGGGTTGCCCCGGTTCGGCGAACAGCTCGCCACTGCGCAGGTCGCGCACCGTGCCGGCCAGCAGGGTGCAGGTACAGCTGGCGCAGATGCCCTGGCGACAGCCATGAGCCGGACGCAGCCCCTGCGCCTCGGCCTGCTCCAGCAGGCTGCGCGCGCTGTCGCCCTGCATGGCCTGGCGCGAGCGCACGAACTGCAGCTGCACGGCACTGCCGGGCTCGACGCTACGCGCCGGGGCGGTAAAGGCCTCGACCTGCAGCGGCCCGACCCAGTAGCTGCGCACCGCCTCGACGAAGCCGGCCGAGCCGCAGGCCAGCAGGCTGAAGCCGTCCAGGCCGGCCAGATGCTCGGCACGCAGGCGGCCGACCGGAAACTGCGCAGGCGCCTGCGCGCCAGTCAGCGACCAGCTCACCGAGAAGTTGGGGTGGTCCAGCATCAGCTGGCGCAGCTCGTCGACAAAGGCGCACTGCCCCGCCTCGCGCACGTAGTGCAACAGCCGCACCGGCGCGCTGAAGCCACGCGCCAGCGCCTCGCGCAACAGGCCGAGCAGCGGCGTGATACCGCTGCCGGCCGCCAGCAGCGCGACCCCGCGAGCCTGCTCGGGCCAGTGCAGCTCGCCGCCGACCGCGCCCAGCTCCAGCGCGCTACCGACGGCCAGATGATCGAGCAACCGGTTGGACAGGCGTCCGCCGGGCTGCCGGCGGATCGCCAGTTCGATGCGCCCGCCCGCGCCAACGCGGGTCAGGCTGTAGCTGCGGCTGTGGCGCACGCCATCCAGCACCAGATACAGCTGCACATGCTGACCGGCCTGCCAGCCACGGGCGTTGCCATTGCAGCGCAGGCGCAAGGCGAGCATGTCCTGGCTGACCCATTCGCGCCCTTCGACCCGGGCGAACACCCGGTTCAGCCGCCAGCTCGGCTGCAGCCAGGCCAGCACGCCGTCGATGTCCGACTCGCGCAGCCAGGCATGCGCCACCAGCCAGCGCAACGGGCGCAACAGGGGCGCACAGGCGCGCACCCAGGCGAGAGGGAGAAGGGTCATGGAAGTTACTCAGTGAACACTTGTACACAAAATGGCAGGTGCAAGCCTATCAGTCAACACTTGTTCACTGAAATGCCGGTTCGACGCCCCCGAAGGGCATTTGTTAGAGTGCGGCGCTAACCCGCAACAGGCCGGAATTTCGAGAGCCCATGTCGCCACGCGCCGAACAGAAACAACAGACCCGCCAGGCCCTGATGGATGCCGCGCGCGAGCTGATGGACAGCAACCGCGGGTTCGACAGCCTCAGCCTGCGCGAAGTCAGCCGCGCCGCCGGCATCGTGCCGACCGGCTTCTACCGGCACTTCGAGGACATGGACCAGCTGGGCCTGGCGCTGGTCGCCGAAGTCGACGCCACCTTCCGCAGCACCCTGCGCGAAGTGCGCCGCAGCCAGTTCGAGATGGGCAGCATCATCGAGGCCAGTGCGCACATTTTTCTCAACGCCGTCAGTGCCAACCGCAACCAGTTCCTGTTTCTCGCCCGCGAGCAATACGGCGGCTCGCAATCGGTGCGCCAGGCCATCGGCCAGCTGCGCCAGCAGATCACCGACGACCTGGCCGCCGACCTCAAGCTGCTCAACCGCACCCCGCACCTCGACGATGCGGACCTGGACCTCGTCTCGGACCTGGTGGTGAAGACCGTCTTCGCCACCCTGCCGGAGCTGATCGACCCGCCCGCCAGCCCGCTGCCCGCTCACCTGACTCCGGAAGCCAAGATGACCCAGCAGCTGCGCTTCATCTTTATCGGCGCCAAGCACTGGCGCGGCCTGGGCCGTCGCCCGGAATAAGGCGCACCATAAGTGCGCACAAAACCTCTACGCGCACCAAAACATCACCCAGTAAGCCCCAACTTCACGCACGCCCCCCTCGCCACCCGCGCCGCAGCAACTTGGCAAGCCCCTTGCTCTGTTCCTGGCTTCCCTAGTCGGCCGGAAGCCTCGCATGCTGGTGATCCACCACCGCCTCGATCCCCAACCCCATTGGGATGAAGAACTGCACTTGAGCCACGAAGCGCGCAGCAAGACCCGCCTGCGCTGCTTCAGCGCGGCCGGCGAGGATGTCGGCCTGTTTCTCGAACGCGGCCAGCCGCCACTGCGCGATGGCGACTGCCTGCGCGCCGAGGATGGTCGCATCGTGCGCGTCTGCGCCCGCCCCGAGGCGCTGCTGCACGTCACCTGCGCCAACAGTTTCGAGCTGACCCGAGCCGCCTATCACCTGGGCAATCGCCATGTCGCCCTGCAGCTCGGCGACGGCTGGCTGCGCCTGCTCGACGACTACGTGCTCAAGGCCATGCTCGACCAGCTCGGCGCCAACACCTGCGTGATCGAGGCAGCGTTCCAGCCCGAGCACGGCGCCTATGGCGGCGGCCATCACCACTCCCACGCCGGCGATGCCGAATTCAGCTACGCGCCGCGCCTGCACCAGTTCGGCGTGCGTCCGTGAACAACGCCTGGGCGCTCCTCAGGCTCGCCAGCCCGCAACTGCCGATCGGTGGTTACAGCTACTCGCAAGGGCTGGAAATGGCGGTCGAACAAGGCCTGGTCAGTAACCCGGACAGCGCCCGGCGCTGGATCGCCGATCAGCTGCTGCTCAATCTGGCGCGCTTCGAGGCGCCGTTGCTGCTGGCCCACTGCACTGCGGCCGCCAGGCAGGACTGGGTGCAGCTGGCCGAGCTCAGCGAGCGCCATCGCGCCAGCCGCGAGACCCGTGAGCTGGCCCAGGAAAGCCGACAGATGGGCTACTCGCTCAAGCAACTGCTCGACGGTCTGCCGGAGCTGGACCAGCCCGCCCGCGAGTTTCTCGCCACGCAAGGCGAAGTCGGCCTGGCACCGGCCTGGGCGCTGGCCGCCCGCGCCTGGCACATCAGCCCGCAGGACGCCCTGGCCGCCTGGCTGTGGGGTTGGCTGGAAAACCAGCTGGCGGTGCTGATGAAAACCCTGCCGCTCGGCCAACAAGCCGCGCAGCGCCTGACCTCGCAACTGTTGCCGACGCTGGAGCAGGCGCAGCGCCAGGCCAGCACACTGGAACCCGCCCGCTGGGGCAGCGCCGCCTTCGGCCTGACCCTGGCGAGCATGGCGCACGAGCGCCAGTACAGCCGTCTATTCCGCTCTTGATAAGGAAAGCCCAGATGAACAGCCAACCCCTGCGTATCGGCATCGGCGGCCCGGTCGGTTCCGGCAAGACCGCCCTGACCCTGGCCCTGTGCCTGGCCCTGCGCGAGCGCTACAACATCGCCGTGGTCACCAACGACATCTACACCCAGGAAGACGCCCAGTTCCTGGTGCGCAACGAGGCCCTGGCGCCGGAACGCATCATCGGCGTGGAAACCGGCGGCTGCCCGCACACGGCGATCCGCGAGGACGCCTCGATCAACCTCGAGGCCGTGGAGCAGCTCAACCAGCGCTTCCCCGGCCTCGACCTGATCATCGTCGAATCCGGCGGCGACAACCTCTCCGCCACCTTCAGCCCCGAGCTGTCCGACCTGACCCTGTACGTGATCGACGTATCCGCCGGCGACAAACTGCCGCGCAAGGGCGGCCCGGGCATCTGCAAGTCCGACCTGCTGGTGATCAACAAGATCGACCTGGCGCCGATGGTCGGCGCCTCGTTGGAAGTCATGGACCGCGATGCGAAGAAGATGCGCGGCGACAAGCCGTTCGTGTTCAGCAACCAGAAGGTCGGCCAGGGTCTCGACCAGATCATCGCCTTTATCGAACGCCACGGCATGCTCAGCGCCGCCTGAGACAAAGCCCCTCTTCCCACGGGAGAGGGGTTGGGGTGAGGGACGCCTCACCGAAGAACCGAACCCAGGAGCACCATCCCATGACTCTGCGCAAAGCCCTCTACGCCCTCGCCCTGTTCCTCACCCCGGCCATGGCCTTCGCCCACCCCGGGCATGACAGCTCCGGGCTGATGGCCGGCGTCGCCCATCCGCTCACCGGCCTCGACCACCTGCTGGCGATGCTCGCCGTCGGCCTGTGGGCCGCGCAGCAGCAGGGCGCCGTGCGCTGGGCGCTGCCCGTCACCTTCGTCGCCAGCATGCTGCTGGGCGGCGTGCTGGGCTTTGCCGGGCTGCACATCCCCTTTATGGAAACCGGCATCGCCGCCTCGGTGCTGGCCCTCGGCTTGGTGGTCGCCGTGGCCGCGCGCCTGCCAATGAGCCTGGCCCTGGGCATGACCGCGCTGTTCGCCCTCACCCATGGCGTGGCCCATGGCCTGGAGCTGCCGGAACTGGCCAGCCCCTGGGGCTATGCCGCCGGCTTCGTCGCCGCCACCGCCGCCCTGCACACCGCCGGCTATGCCGTGGTGCGCATCCTGCCGCAGGCCGCTGCGCCGCTGATCCGCCTGGCCGGCGCCGCATCGGCTGCCACCGGCGGGTGGCTGCTGGCGGGTTGAACCCGTGCGGCGTGCCACGGCACGCCGCTACCTCGCTTGCTAGACTGACGGAGCCCTCTCCCGCCAGGTTTCGCCCATGTCCCCGCGCCTTTGCGCCCTGCTCATTCTGCTGATGCTGTGCTCAGTGCCGCTGGCCCGGGCCGAGCAAGCACCAGGCATAGAGATTTCCTGGAACATGAGCCCCTGGCCGGGGCTGATCAATATCCGCGATGGCCAGCCGGACAACGGCATCATCGTCGAGCTGCTGCAGCTGATCACCCAGCGCCTGCCCGACTACCAGCACCGCTACAACCAGGCCAACCTGACCCGCGGTCTCGATCAGCTCAAACGCGAATCGCTGAGTTGCTTCCTGCCGGTATTCCCCACGCCCGAGCGTGCCCAGCACGGTTACTACGTTGGCTTGTTCGCCACCATGCCGCACCAACTGGTGGTGCGCACGGCAGACGTGCAATTGATCGCCGCCGGCCAGGCCGAGGTCTCCCTGCAGCAACTGCTGCGCGATCGCCGCCTGCGTGGCGGCCTGGTGCTCGACCGCAGCTACGGCCCAGTGCTCGACCCGCTGCTGCAGGCCGCCGATGTGCAACCGCAACTGCTGCGCATCCAGACCAGCAGCGCCGGCAGCAACCTCTACGGCATGCTCGAACACGGGCGCATCGACTACCTGCTGGACTACGCCGAGGTCGTCCAGTACGTGCAGCGCCAACAGGATTTCGCCCGCGACCTCAGCCTGCTACCACTGCAGGAAACCAACGCGCCCTATATCAGCGGCATCTACTGCAGCAAGACCGACGCCGGCGCCGAACTGATCCGGCGCATCGACACCATCGCGCGCCAGCCCGAGGTCATCGCCCACTTCATTACCGCGCAGAAAGCCTATGTGCCACCGGCCACCCTGCATCACTACCAGGCCTGGATAGACCGTTTCTTCGCCCTGCGCCCGCAGCAGGACCTGACCTCCCTGCCGCGCTGAGTCGCTCTATCGCCGCCATCGGAACAATCTAACGGCAGCCCGGCAGACAGGCACCTAGGATGAAGTCATGCACCCGAGGAGCCACCGCCATGCCCATCCACAGTTTCTTGCGCGACCTGCTGGCGGCCTATGCCGCCGGTGCCTGCGGCAGCTGCGCGGACGAACCGCACTGATTTGAAGCCAGTCCGCCACAAGGGCTACCCTGTGCGCCTTTCGCCCACCGGAGCCCGTGCATGAGCCTGAAATCCGTTTGCGTCTTTTGTGGCGCCAGTACCGGCAGCCAGCCGATCTACGCCGAAGCCGCCGCCCTGCTCGGCCGCACCCTGGCCGAACGCGGCCTGCGCCTGATCTATGGCGGTGGCGCCGTCGGCCTGATGGGCATAGTCGCGGATGCCGCCCTGGCTGCCGGCGGCGAAGTGATCGGCATCATCCCGCAGAGCCTGGAGCGCTCGGAGATCGGCCACACCGGCCTGACCCGCCTGGAAGTGGTCGACGGCATGCACGCGCGCAAGGCACGCATGGCCGAGCTGGCCGACGCCTTCATCGCCCTGCCCGGCGGCCTGGGCACCCTGGAGGAACTGTTCGAGGTGTGGACCTGGGCCCAACTCGGCTACCACGGTAAGCCTCTCGGGCTGCTGGAAGTGAACGGCCTGTACCGCCAGCTCGGCGACTTCCTCGATCACCTGGTCGGCGAAGGCTTCGTCTGTCCGCACCACCGCGCCATGCTGCACCGCAGCGAGAGCGCCGACGAACTGCTCGACCAGCTCGGCAACTGGCAAGCCGACGTGGCGCCGAAATGGCCGACCCGCACACCGGACTGAAACCGGCCAGCTGACAGGCTGCCCTGCACCCCCATAGCGGCGCGCAGGGCAGCAGGCCTAGCCGCCGCTCTGCTGCACGATGACCATCTGCGCCGGCATCGGCGCCGGGAAACCGGCCTCGCCCAGGGCATCCTTGATCACCTTGTTGGTATCGAAGTAGACCTGCCAGTAATGGTCGGTGTGGCAATACGGGCGCACCGCCAGCACCGGGCCAACCAGGTTGAACTCGAGGATTTCCACATCCACTGCCGGCGCGGCCAGCACATTGTCGATGGCGGCGATGCGCTGCTTGAGCAACGCCGCCGCCGCTTTCCAATCCGCCGAACCGGCCAGCTGCGCCTGCAGATCGACACGGCGGAAGGCGTTGTGCGAGTAGTTGAGGATGTTGTCGCCGAAGATCTTGTTGTTACCCACCAGGGTCAGCACGTTGTCCGGCGTGGTGATCGCCGTGACGAACAGGCCGATCTCGCTCACCGTCCCGGTAACCCCGCCGGCACTGATGAAGTCGCCGACCTTGAACGGCCGCAGGACGATGATGAAGCCGCCCGCCGCCAGGTTGGCCAGCAGCCCTGACCAGGCCATGCCGATGGCCAGGCAGACCGCGGCAATCAACGCGGCAAAGGTGGTGGTCTGCACCCCGCAATAACCGAGGATGCCGATCACCAGCAGGATGTTGAGGGTCACCGTGATGAAGTTGCCGACATAGCGCAGCACGGTGGGGTCGACCTTCTGCCGGCCCAGAGCCTTCTGCACCAGGCCGACGGCGAAACCGATCAGCCAGCGGCCGATTACCCAGAAGGCGATGGCGGCGAGAATCTTCACGGCAAAAGCAGCGCCGTAGGTGGTCACCAGCTCCAGCAACTGGTTGGCCTTCTC
>JBOFCR010000159.1:0-7854 GCA_051646165.1 Pseudomonas sp.
GCCCATGAGCCGCAATGGCCTTTTCGTTCTCGGGTTCTCGTCCCAGAATCAGCCGATAGCCCCAAATCACTTCGTCACGCGTGATCATGCGCCGCCCCTGGAATCGTTTGGACACTCACGACTACCGATAATAGTCACGCCCCTCCGAGCTATCCAAGAATGCTTAGCAAGACGAGGCTACACAATCGTTCCAGGCATGAAACTGACGACTCCGACGCATTCCGCCAAGCAATCCTGCATCGGTGGCAAAGTGGCACGCTTAAGCGCTGCCAGCGTATTCTGTAGCAATTCGTCTAGCGGCAACGGTCAATCCCTATAAGCTGAAAGCACAATAGCGACGCCATGGAAAACAGCGTCCACTGCCAGCCAGCTCACGAAACCGAGTCTGCTTCTGGCCACTCAGTGCTCTCCACCTCGCAGAATCAGGAAAACAAGATGTCGACCAAGTCAGCCATCATTACCGGGATTACCGGACAGGACGGCGCCTACCTGGCGCAACTGTTGCTGGAGAAGGGCTACATCGTCTATGGCTCCTACCGCCGCACCAGCTCGGTGAATTTCTGGCGTATCGAAGAGCTGGGTATCAAGAGCCACTGCAACCTGCACCTGGTCGAGCATGATCTGACAGATCTCGGTGCCTGCATTCGTCTGATGGGAAAAACGCAACCGGACGAGGTCTATAACCTCGCAGCGCAGAGCTTCGTCGGCGTTTCCTTCGAACAGCCACTCACCACCGCGCAGATTACCGGCCTTGGTGCAGTCAACCTGCTGGAAGCAATCCGCATCGTGAACCCGAAGATTCGCTACTACCAGGCATCTACTTCGGAGATGTTCGGCAAAGTGCAGGAAATTCCCCAGATCGAAACGACTCCGTTCTACCCCCGTAGCCCCTATGGCGTGGCCAAGCTCTATGCCCACTGGATGACCATCAACTACCGCGAATCCTATGGCATCTTCGGTAGCAGCGGCATCCTGTTCAATCACGAGTCACCGCTACGTGGCAAAGAGTTCGTCACCCGCAAGATCACTGATGCGGTTGCTCGCATCAGCCTGGGCCAGCAGGATCTTCTCGAACTTGGCAACATGGGTGCCAAACGTGACTGGGGCTACGCCCAAGAATATGTCGAAGGCATGTGGAGCATGCTGCAGGTAGCCCAGCCGGATACTTACGTGCTCGCCACCAATCGCACGGAGACGGTACGCGACTTCGTCAGCATGGCTTGCAAAGCCGTCGACATCAGCCTGGAGTGGCGCGGCAGCGGCGACCAGGAACATGCAATCGACACCCGTAGCGGCAAGACCCTGGTGAAGGTCAATCCGACCTTCTACCGCCCAGCCGAGGTCGAACTGTTGATCGGTAATCCGCAAAAGGCGCGTAGCGAGCTGGGCTGGGAGCCGAAAACCACTCTGGAGCAACTCTGCCAAATGATGGTCGAAGCGGATCTGCGACGTAACCGCGCCGGTTTCTCCTTCTGATGACCACCGGCAAGCATGTACTGATTACCGGGATCAAGGGATTTACCGGGCGCTACATGGCCGAAGAGCTGAGCCACCATGGCTATCGGGTCAGCGGAATCGGCTCACAGGACGACAAGAGTGAAGGGTATCGGCAGGTCGACCTGACGGACGCCCCGGCCCTCAAGGCCTGCCTGGCAGAATGGCAACCCGATATCATCATCCACCTTGCCGCCCTGGCATTCGTCGAACATGGTGATGCTTCTGCCTTCTATCAGGTCAACCTGATCGGCACCCGCAACCTTCTCGAGGCTGTTGCCAGCATGGGCAAGAACCCTGAGTGCGTGCTGCTGGCCAGCAGCGCCAATGTCTACGGCAATGCAACTCCCGGCATGCTGGATGAGCAATCCCGGCTGGCCCCTGCCAACGACTACGCCGTCAGCAAGATGGCCATGGAAAGCATGGCCAGCCTCTGGCGCGAACGCCTGCCGCTGATCATCACGCGCCCGTTCAATTACACCGGGGTCGGTCAAAGCGAACAGTTCCTCCTGCCCAAGATCGTTGCCCATTTCAAAAAACACGCGACCACTCTCGAACTGGGCAATCTGGATGTCTCCCGCGACTTTACCGATGTACGCGCACTGGTCCGGGCCTATCGGCAACTGATCGTCGCTAACGCCCTGGGCCAGACCGTCAATGTCTGCTCGGGACATAGCCACTCGCTGGGCGAGATCATTCGCTTATGCAGCGCGATTACCGGCCACCAGCTAGAGGTTCGCGTCAACCCGGCATTCGTGCGCCAGAACGAGGTGAAGTCGTTGTGGGGAAATGCAGCCCACCTGCGCAGCCTGATTGGCCACTGGGATACCCCACCGCTGGAGGAAACGCTTCGCTGGATGCTGCATAGCTCATGATGCGGGTGATTCTTTCCATCGAGCCTATCCGTTTCCCGCTGACCGGCATCGGCCGTTACACCTATGAGCTGGCCAAGGCACTGCAGGTTCATCGAGCCACCTGCGAATTGCGCCTGTTCGGCACGACCCGCTTCGTCGAGCATCTGCCGCACGCCAGAGAGCAAGGCGATGGCACTCTGCAGCTGAAAGGCATGATCCAGAAAAGCCGACTGGCCAGTGAAGCCTATCGGCGCCTGATGCCGTTGCTGAAACAACACACTCTCAGCAGCTTCACCGACCACCTGTACCACGGCCCGAACTTCTACCTGCCACCTTTTCGCGGGCTGCGCATCGCCACGTTCCACGATCTATCGCCGTTCAAGTGGGCAGAGTGCGCAGCACCGCACCGGGTGCGCTTCATGCAGAAGGAGCTGGAGCTGGCGCGCAAGCGGGCCGATGCCTTTATCACCGACTCGCAGCACGGCCGCCTGGAGCTGGCCGAATACTTCGGCATCGATCTAGAACGAATCCACGCAATTCCGCTGGCCAGCGGGGCAGAATTTCATCCACATACCGCCGAACAGACCCGCGTCACCCTCGATCACTATGACCTGAGCCATGATGGCTACAGCCTGTACGTCGGCACCATTGAGCCACGTAAGAACCTGCTCAACCTGCTTGTCGCCTATGAACGCTTGCCCATGGCCATGCGTCAGCGCTGGCCACTGGTGCTCAGCGGCTATCGTGGCTGGCGTAGCGACGACATCCACGCCGCGATCTCGCGGGCAGAGAGCCAGGGCTGGGCCCGCTACCTCGGTTTTACCCCCGCCGAGGATCTGCCGGCGCTCTACGCCGGCGCTCGCCTGTTTTGTTTTCCTTCACTGTATGAGGGCTTCGGCCTACCGGTGCTCGAAGCCATGAGTAGCGGCATCCCGATACTCTGCTCCAACAGTTCCTCGCTACCCGAGGTCGCCGGCGCAGCCGCGCTGCAGAGCGATCCTCAGGATATTGAAGGGATGACCCTGAATCTCCGGCAGGGTCTCGAAGACAACATTTGGCGCGCCGGCGCACGCAGCAAAGGCCTGCAGCATGCACAAGCCTTCTCCTGGCAACGCTGTGCAGAAGAAACCCTGCGCACGTATAAACATGTGATCGAAAGCCGATGAAAGTCCTGCATTTCTACAAGACCTATCACCCAGACACCGTCGGCGGCATCGAACAGGTGATATTCCAGCTGGCCGAAGGCGGGCGGGCGCATGGCATAGAAAGCCAGGTACTGTCCCTCAGCCCGCATGGCGCCTATCGCAATGTCCCCATCGCCAACCACCTGGGGCATCGTTCCCGCAGAGATCTGCAACTGGCTTCCACGGCCTTCTCCCTCTCGGCGCTGAGCGACTTCAAGGAGCTTGCCCGCAACGTCGATCTGGTCCACTTCCACTTTCCCTGGCCATTCATGGACCTCGTGCACCTGCTCAGCGGATTGCACAAGCCCGCGATTGCCAGCTATCACTCGGACATCGTCAAGCAACGCCTGCTGTTGCAACTATACAAACCCTTGATGCATCGCTTCCTGTCGAAGATGCAGAGAATCGTCGCCGCATCGCCAAACTACGTCGAGAGCAGCCAGGTGCTGCAGCAGTATGTGGACAAGGTTCAAGTCATCCCCTATGGCCTAGACCGAAGCACCTACGCGTCGGCCAACCAAGAGCAACGGGACTACTGGCGCAAGCGTGTAGGAGGGAAATTCTTCCTGTTCCTCGGCGTGCTGCGCTACTACAAGGGCCTGCACATTCTGCTGGAAGCAATGGTCGACACCCCTTACACCGTGGTCATTGCCGGCTCCGGCCCTGTCGAGCACGAGCTGCGGCAACAAGCCCAGCGCCTTAACCTGAACAATCTGCACCTGGTCGGGCAGGTCAGCGAGGAAGACAAGACCGCACTGCTTGAGCTCTGCTACGCCATCACCTTCCCGTCCCACCTGCGCTCGGAAGCCTTTGGAATCTCCCTGCTGGAAGGGGCCATGTTTGGCAAACCCCTGATTTCGAGTGAAATAGGCACAGGCACCAGCTTCATCAATATCCACGGAGTCACCGGGTTCAACGTGCCACCCAGCAACCCCACAGCCCTGCGGGAAGCAATGGCCAGCCTGTGGAACAACCCCCAGCAGAGCCAGGAGATGGGCCTCAAGGCACGGCAGCGCTATCAGTCACACTTCACCAGCGAGAGCATGGCCAGGAGTTATGCGCAGCTGTATCGCGATGTCCTCACGGCCTTCTGAAGCCCTTTCAAACCCTGGCAGCAGGCGCTGGTCCCGCCACACGACTGCCCGCCTAAAACCATACGGTGACCGTTGGCCGCCTGGTACAACTTCGACTTGCACTAATGCCCGCTAGTCCACAAGCTATGCGGCAAAAGTCCACCAGCGTAAGGCGTTTACTTTCCTGACTATGCGAATTCTCATCACTGGAGGCGCCGGCTTCATTGGTTCGGCCCTGGTTCGCCATCTTCTGCAGCATACGGAACATGCGATCCTCAACCTAGACAAGCTCACCTATGCCGGCAATCTAGAGTCACTGGCTTGCATAGAAAACAACCCGCGCTACCAGTTCGTCCAGGCCGACATCGCCGACCGCGCCACAGTCAGCCGGGTACTTGGCGAGTTCCAGCCGGATGCCATCATGCACCTGGCCGCCGAATCCCATGTCGACCGCTCCATTGATGGCCCCGGCGAGTTCATCCAGACCAACATAGTCGGCACCTACCAGTTGCTGGAAGCCGCCCGTGCCTACTGGGCGGCACTGCCTGAGGCGCGCAAGCAGGCCTTCCGCTTCCACCATATTTCCACCGACGAGGTGTATGGCGACCTGCATGGCGTGGACGACCTGTTCACAGAAACCACGCCCTACGCTCCCAGCTCGCCCTACTCGGCCAGCAAGGCCGCTTCCGACCATCTGGTCCGCGCCTGGCAGCGCACCTACGGCCTGCCGGTACTGCTGACCAACTGCTCGAACAACTACGGGCCGTTCCACTTTCCGGAAAAACTCATTCCGCTGGTGATCCTCAATGCCCTCGACGGCAAACCGCTGCCGGTCTATGGCGACGGTTCGCAGGTGCGTGACTGGCTGTTCGTCGAGGATCATGCCCGTGCCCTGTTCAAGGTCGTGAGCGAAGGCCAGGTCGGTGAGACCTACAACATCGGCGGCCACAACGAGAAAAAGAACATCGAGGTGGTGCGCACCATCTGCGCCCTGCTGGAAGAGCTGGCCCCCAACAAGCCGGCCGGCCTCGCGCGCTACGAAGACCTGATCACCTTCGTCAAGGACCGCCCCGGCCACGACCAGCGCTATGCCATCGACGCCGGCAAGATCCAGCGCGAGCTGGGCTGGGTACCCGAGGAAACCTTCACCAGCGGCCTGCGCAAGACCGTGCAGTGGTACCTAGACAACCTCGAATGGTGCCGCCACGTCCAGGACGGCAGCTATCAACGTGAGCGACTGGGAGACAGCGCATGAAAGGGATCATTCTCGCCGGCGGATCCGGCACTCGTCTGCACCCCATTACTCTGGGCGTATCCAAACAGCTGTTGCCGATCTACGACAAACCGATGATCTACTACCCGATCTCGGTGCTGATGCTCGCCGGCATCCGCGACATCCTGATCATCTCCACCCCCCACGACCTGCCACAGTTCGAGAAGATGCTCGGTGATGGCAGCCAGTTCGGCGTGCGCTTCCAGTATGCCGAACAGCCCTCGCCGGATGGCCTGGCCCAGGCCTTCCTGATCGGGGAAGCATTCATCGGCAAGGATCCGGTGTGCCTGATCCTCGGCGACAACATCTTCCATGGCCAACACTTCAGCGAGATGCTTCTGCGCGCCGCGGCAGAGCCGAGCGGCGCTTCCGTATTCGGCTACTGGGTCAGAGATCCCGAGCGTTTCGGCGTGGTCGAGTTCGACACCCAGGGCAAAGCCATCTCCATTGAAGAGAAGCCCAAACAGCCGAAATCCAGCTATGCGGTGACCGGCCTGTATTTCTATGACAACAGCGTCATCGAGATTGCCAAGGCGGTAAAACCTTCGCCACGCGGCGAACTGGAAATCACCGACGTCAACATTGCCTACCTGGAACGCGGTGACCTGCGCGTCGAGCGTTTCGGTCGCGGCTTCGCCTGGCTCGATACCGGCACCCACGACAGCCTGCTGGAGGCCTCGCAGTATGTGCAAACCATCGAGCACCGCCAGGGCCTGAAAGTCGCCTGTCTGGAAGAAATCGCCTTCCAGCATGGCTGGATCGACCGCGAGCAACTGCTCAAGCAGGCCAAGGCCTTCGGCAAGACCGGCTATGGCCAATACCTGTACCAACTGGCTGGAGAACAGGTGTGAATGTGATCCAGACCGCCCTGCCGGAAGTGCTGATCCTCGAGCCCAAAATATTTGGCGACGAGCGCGGCTTCTTCTACGAGAGCTTCAATGCCCGCGCCTTTGCCGAAGCCACGGGCCTGCAGCGCGAGTTCGTCCAGGACAACCACTCGCGCTCGCAGCGCGGCGTGCTGCGCGGCCTGCACTACCAGATCGAACAGGCGCAGGGAAAACTGGTGCGCGTCACCAGCGGTGAAGTGCTGGATGTGGCGGTAGACATCCGCCGCAGTTCAGCGAACTTCGGCAAGTCGGTAGCAGTGCGCCTGTCCGCCGAGAACAAGCGCCAGCTGTGGGTACCGGAAGGCTTCGCCCACGGTTTCGTGGTGCTCAGCGAGTTTGCCGAGTTCCTCTACAAGACCACCGACTACTACGCCCCTGCCTTCGAGCGCTGCATCCGCTGGGACGACCCGGAGCTGGCCATCGATTGGCAACTCGATACGCCGCCGCAACTGTCGGCCAAGGATCAGGCAGGCCTCGCCCTGCGTGACGCCGAGCTATTCCCATGAGAGTGCTGATCACTGGTCGCCATGGCCAGGTATCCCGCGAGCTGCAACTGAGCCTGGGCCAGCACGAGCTGCTGGTACTCGGCCATGAGCAACTCGACCTCGCCGATGCCGACGCCATCCGTCGACAGGTCCGCGAGCTGCGCCCGGATCTGCTGATCAACGCCGCCGCTCATACCGCCGTAGACCAGGCCGAAAGCGAGCCAGAACTGGCGTTCGCGATCAACGCCACGGCCCCCGGCGTGCTGGCCGAGGAAGCAGCAGCGCTGGCTGTACCGCTGATCCACTACTCCACCGACTACGTGTTCGATGGCAGCAAGGACGGCCCCTACATCGAGGACGACGGCACCGGCCCGTTAGGCGTCTACGGCCGCAGCAAGCTGGCCGGCGAAGACGCCATTCGTGCCGTCGGCGGCCAGCACCTGATCCTGCGCACCAGCTGGGTCTACTCGCTACACGGCAAGAATTTCCTGCTGACCATGCAGCGCCTGCTGCAGGAGCGCGAAGAGCTGCGGGTGGTCGGCGACCAGTTTGGCGCACCAACCTGGGCCGGCAGCATTGCCCGCGCCACCAGCGAACTGATCCA
>JBOFCR010000160.1:0-33918 GCA_051646165.1 Pseudomonas sp.
ACCCTGGCCGCCAACCTGGCTGCCGCCCTGCACAAGCTGGGCCGCGCGGTACTGGCCGTCGACCTCGACCCGCAGAATGCCCTGCATCACCATTTCTCCCCGCTCGAAGGCCAGGAGCGCCCGGCGCCAGTGGCGGGCATTGCCCGGCTGGACAGCGACTGGCGCGAGCTCGGTCTGGCCAGCAGCAGCGGCACTTACGTATTGCCCTATGGTCAGGTCGATGAGACCCAGCGCCGCGCCTTCGAAGCGCAGCTGGAGAGCGATCCGCAGTGGCTGGCCTACCAGCTCAGCGACCTGCAGCTGGCCGATGGCGCCGTGGTGATCATCGACACCCCGCCGGGCCCTTCGCTGTACCTGCAGCAGGCGCTGGCGGTGGCCAATGTGGCGCTGGTGGTCAGCCTGTCCGATGCGGCGTCCTACACCGCACTGCCGCTGATCGACGGCCTGATCAAGACCTACGCCGCCGGGCGTGCCGGGTTCCTCGGCGCCGCCTACCTGATCAACCAGGTCGACAGTTCGCGCCAGCTGAGCAAGGACATCACCCAGATCATGCAGGCCCAGCTGGGCAAGCAGGTGCTTGGCGTGGTGCACCGCGATCAATCGGTCAGCGAGGCGCTGGCCTACAACCGCAACGTGCTCGACTACGACCCGCACGGTCGTGGTTGCCATGACATCCTCAACTGCGCCCAGGCCATCCTGGGCCGGTTGGCAGTGACTGCCCGGCACGAGCAACCGGCATGAACCCGCCCGTTGCCAGGGCCGGTGCCCCGCAGCCGGCCCCAGAGCACATGCGCGCGCTGTCCGGCTGGCTGGGCCAGACGGGGCTGCTGCTGTTGGCCTTCGGCCTGATGATGGTCATAGTCGCCGCGCCGCTGGATCTGGAAAATCAGATGCTGTTCACCGCCGCCTGCATGGCGGCGGCGCTGTTTTTGCGGCGCCGGGCCAACCGCCTGGCGGTCCTGGCGATGATCGTGCTGTCGGTGATCGCCTCGCTGCGCTACATGTACTGGCGCCTGACCTCGTCGCTGGGCTTCGAAAACTGGATCGACATGCTGTTCGGCTACGGTCTGGTGCTGGCCGAGCTGTATGCGCTGCTGGTGCTGCTCCTGGGGTACCTGCAAACGGCCTGGCCGCTGCAGCGCAAGCCCTATCCACTGCCGGCCGATACCAGCCTGTGGCCCAGCGTGGATGTGTATATCCCGACCTACAACGAGCCGCTGGACATCATCAAGCTGACCGCCTTCGCCGCCCAGGCCATCGACTGGCCGAAGGAAAAGCTCAATGTCTACGTGCTGGATGACGGGCGCCGCGCCGAGTTTCGCGAGTTCTGCGAGTCGGTCGGCATCGGCTACATCATTCGCCCGGACAACCACCACGCCAAGGCCGGCAACCTCAACTTCGCCCTGACCCAGACCACGGGCGAATACATCGCCATCTTCGACGCCGACCACGTACCGACCCGCTCCTTCCTGCAGGTCGGCATGGGCTGGTTCCTCAAGGACCCGCAGTTGGCGATGCTGCAGACCCCGCACTTCTTCTTCTCGCCGGACCCGTTCGAGAAGAACCTCGACACCTTCCGTGCCGTGCCCAACGAGGGCGAGCTGTTCTACGGCCTGGTACAGGACGGCAACGACCTGTGGAATGCCACGTTCTTCTGCGGCTCCTGCGCCATCATCAAGCGCGGCCCGCTGGAAGAAGTCGGCGGCATCGCCATCGAGACGGTGACCGAGGACGCCCACACCGCGCTCAAGCTCAACCGCCTCGGCTACAACACCGCCTACCTGGCGATCCCGCAGGCCGCCGGCCTGGCCACCGAGAGCCTGTCCGGGCATATCGGCCAGCGTATCCGCTGGGCGCGCGGCATGGCGCAGATCTTCCGCACCGACAACCCGCTGCTGGGCAAGGGCCTCAAGCTCGGCCAGCGACTGTGCTACCTGAACGCCATGCTGCACTTCTTCTACGGCCTGCCGCGCCTGGTGTTCCTCACCGCGCCGCTGGCCTACCTGGTGTTCGAGGCGCAGATCTTCCAGGCCCCGGCGCTGCTGATCATGGCCTACGCGCTGCCGCACATCCTGATCGCCAGCGTCACCAACTCGACCATCCAGGGGCGCTTCCGCCACTCCTTCTGGAACGAGGTCTACGAGTCGGTGCTGGCCTGGTACATCATGCGCCCGGTGCTGCTGGCGATGGTCAACCCCAAGCTCGGCAAGTTCAACGTGACGGCCAAGGGCGGGGTGATCGACCAGAGCTACTTCGACTGGAAGATGGCGCGCCCCTACATCGTGGTGCTGCTGCTCAACCTGGTCGGCGTGGTGGTGGGGCTGGCCAAGCTCGGCTTCGACCCCGAAGCCAGCGCGGCGACCCTGCTGATCAACCTGACCTGGACGCTGTACAACATCATCATCAGCGCCGCCGCCGTGGCGGTAGCCGCCGAGGCGCGCCAGGTGCGCGCCGAGCCGCGGGTGTTCGCCACGCTGCCGGCCATGCTCAGCCTGGCCAACGGCAAGACCATCGTCTGCAGCACCAGTGACTTCTCCCAGGGCGGCGTCGGCATCAACCTGCCCGAAGGCACCCAGGTCGAGCGTGGCGAGCAGGTCCAGGTGTCGCTGTTCCGCGATAACGAAGAAGGCGTGTTCCCGGCCAGCGTAGTGTTCAGCCGCGGCCAGACCCTGGGCCTGAACTTCCTCGAACTCGACCTGCAGCAGCAGAGCGACCTGGCACGCATGACCTTCTCGCGTGCCGATACCTGGGCCGCCACCTGGGGCAAGGGCGCGGTGGACACCCCACTGGGTGCCCTGGCCGATGTCACCGGTATCGGCTGGCGCGGTATCCACCTGCTTTCGCGCGCCACCCTGGCTGAACTCACTCGCCACTTTCGCTCCCTGTCCCTGACCTCCAGAATCAAACCGAGGAATTCATGAGCCGCAAACGCAACGCAATGCCAGTCGCCTGGCTCGCCTTGTCCCTGCCACTGCTGATGTCACTGGCGGCTCCGGCCTGGTCCGAAGAGGTGGTCGAGGCCGCTGTGCCGGTCGAGGGCGAAGCGCCTGCGGCAGAAACGGTCGTCGAGGCGCCTGTCGTCGAGTTCGTGCCGACCTACAGCGCCACGCTCAAGCAGCTCGGCGCCAACTATACGATGCACCTGCGTGGCATCGAGGGCAGCGACAGCGTCAGCTTCGACGTGCGCGCCGACCAGGTGGTGACCCGCGCGCGGGTCAACCTCGAATACAGCTACTCGCCGGCGCTGCTCAGCGACCTGTCGCAGATCAACGTGATGGTCAACGACCAGGTGGCGGTCAGCCTGCCGGTGCCCAAGGAAACCGCTGGCACCCTGCAACAGCAGCAGGTGGAGATTCCGGCGCACCTGATCACCGAGTTCAACCGCCTGACCCTGCAGCTGATCGGCCACTACACCATGATGTGCGAGGACCCGCTGCACTCCAGCCTGTGGGCCAAGATCAGCAATACCAGCCAGCTCGAACTGGAAACCACCCAGATCGCCCTGCCGGACGACCTGAGCAAGCTGCCGCTGCCGTTCTTCGATGGCCGCGACTCGCGTACCCTGGAACTGCCGTTCGTGTTCGCCGCCACCCCGGATAACCGCACCCTGGAAGCGGCCGGTGCGGTGTCTTCCTGGTTCGGCGCCCTGGCCAGCTACCGTGGCGCGCGTTTCCCGGTCAGCCTCGCCGAGTTGCCGGCCAAGGGCAACGCCATCGTGCTGCTGGCCGGTGCGGCGTCCATCGCCGGTATCGACGTGGCCCAGGGTGCGGGACCGAGCCTGAGCCTGGTCGCCAACCCCAACGATCCTTACGGCAAGCTGCTGGTGATCGCCGGTCGCGATGGCGAGCAGGTCAAGCAGGCGGCGCTGGCGCTGGTCAGCGGCAGCCAGGTGCTGGCCGGCGCCAGTGCGCGCATTGAGCGCATCGACAGCCTGCAGCCGCGCAAACCCTATGACGCGCCGAACTGGCTGCCCAGCGACCGTCCGGTGCAGCTCGGCGAGCTGAGCGACGCCAAGCGCCTCAGCGTTTCCGGCTACGATCCGGGTACCATCAACCTGCCCATGCGCCTGCCGCCGGACCTGTTCGGCTGGCGCCAGCCGGGCGTGCCGCTGCACCTCAAGTACCGCTACACGCCGCAACCGGTGTCGACCAATTCGTCGCTGCTGATCAGCAGCAGCGGCAAGTTCATCAAGTCGCTGCCGCTGCCGTCGCAGGAAAATCTGCAGGACGAGTCGCTGCTGGCCAAGCTGCAGCAGGACGACAGCCTGCTGCAGGAAAGCAAGCTGACCCTGCCGCTGGAGAGCCTGCCGCTGCAGTCGTCCCTGCAACTGCGCTTCATGTACGACTACATCAAGCAGGGCGATTGCCGCGACATCATCATCGACAACATGCGCGGCACCATTGAGCCGGATTCCACCATCGACCTCAGTGGCTACGAGCACTTCATCGCCATGCCCAACCTGGGCGTGTTCCAGAGCAGCGGCTTCCCCTTCACCCGCATGGCGGATCTGGCGGACACCGCCGTGGTGATGCCGAACGCTGCCGGTGCCGACGAATTCTCCCTGTACCTCGATGTGCTCGGCCGCTTCGGCGACTCCACCGGCTTGCCGGCAACCGCCGTGACCGTGACCCAGGGCGACGACGATGCGCCGCTGCAGGACAAGGACCTGCTGGTGCTGGCCGCCGGCGGTAACCAGCCGCTGCTGCAGCGCTGGGCCGACCTGCTGCCGGCCAGCCTGGACGGCAGTTCGAGTTTCGAACTGTCCGACCTGGTCCACCGCGCCCGCACCTGGGTCAGCGACGACGACCGTGCCAACCTGCGCCAGGCGCGCAGCAGCCTGGCCCTGGGCACCGGTGGTGCCGGCGCCTACCTGACCGGTTTCGAGTCGCCGCTGGACAGCGAGCGCAGCGTGGTGGTGATCGCCGCCGCCAGCCCGGACAAACTCACGGATGTCAGCGCCGCGCTGCACGGTGGCGAGGGTTACGAGCAGTCGATCCAGGGCAGCCTGGCGGTGATCAACGGCAAGCGCGTCAGCTCGCTGGTGGCCGAGGAGCAGTACTACGTCGGCGAGCTCGGCTGGTTCCGCTACCTACAGTGGCTGTTGTCGCGCCACCTGAGCTTGCTGCTGCTGCTTACCGCACTGGGCGTCGGCCTGATCAGCGTGCTGCTGTTCGTCAGCCTGCGTGCGCGTGCCCGCGCCCGCCTGAGCGATTGAGATGACTATGCGCGGGCGCGTCCTGACCCTGTGTAGCGGCCTGCTGGCGTTGCTGGCCAGCGCTTCGGTGTCGGCTGCCGCCTGCCCGGTCGAGTGGCCGCACTGGCAGCGCTTCGCCGAGCGCTGGATCCAGCCCGACGGGCGCGTGCTGGAGTCCAGCCTGGAGAAGAACCACAGCACCTCGGAAGGGCAGTCCTACGCGCTGTTCTTCGCCCTGGTCGCCAACGACCCGGCGCGTTTCGACACGATCTGGCGCTGGAGCCGCGAGAACCTCGCCGGCAACGACCCGCAGAACATCCTGCCGGCCTGGTTGTGGGGGCAGGGCAAGGATGGCAAGTGGCAGGTGCAGGACGCCAACTCGGCCTCCGACGCCGACCTGTGGTTCGCCTATGCCCTGCTCGAAGCCGACCGCCTGTGGAACAAACCGCAGTACCGCGCCGACGGCCTGAGCCTGCTGGCGCAGATCAAGAAACAGGAAACCACCGACCTGCCAGGCCTGGGCCCGGTGCTGCTGCCCGGCCCGATCGGCTTCTCGCATATCGATCACCTGTGGCGGATCAACCCCAGCTACCAGCCCCTGCCGCTGATGCGCCGCCTGGCTGCCGTGGACCCGAAAGGCCCGTGGGCGGCCATCGCCAAGCACAGCGTCAGCCTGCAGACGGAAGCCGGCGAGCACGGTTTCGCCCCGGACTGGATCGGCTACCGCGCCGTCTCGGAACGCGCCGGCCTGTTCACCACGGACCCGATGAAGGGTGACACCGGCAGCTACGACGCCATCCGCGTCTACCTCTGGGCCGGCATGACCCATCCGGCCGACCCGCTGGCCGCGCCGTTGCTCGCCAGCCTCGACGGCATGGCCCGTGCCACGGCCTCCACCGGCCTGCCGCCGGAAAAAGTCGACACCCGCACCGGCCATACCGAAGGCACCGCGCCGTCCGGCTTCTCCGCCGCCCTGGTGCCGTTCTTCCAGGCCAGGCAGCAGCCCTGGCTGGCCGACCTGCAGTACCAGCAGGCGCTCGGCGCGCTGGACAAGTGGCAGGCCGGCAGCGGCCCTGCGCCTTTCTATTACGACTACATGCTGAGCCTGTTCGGCCTCGGTTGGGCTGACCAGCTCTACCGCTTCGCCGCCGACGGCCGCCTGCAACCACGCTGGGAGACCCCATGTTCCGCTACCGCCCACTGACCCTGGCACTGTTGGCCACCCTGGCCCACGGCAGCGTCCAGGCCGAGGCGGAAGACCCGCGCAGCCTGCTGATCCAGCAGGGGCATTTCTGGCAGGCCCAGGAAAAGCCCAAGCGCGCCAGCGAGGTGTGGAACAAGCTGCTGCTGCTCGACGCCGGCCAGCCCGATGCGCTGTACGGCCTGGGCCTGATCGAGGTGCAGGACGGCAAGTTGGCTCAGGCCGGCGCCTACCTGCAGCGCCTGCAGGCGCTGCAGCCCGTGCCGCGCCAGGCCCTGCAGCTGGAACAGGACATTCGCCTGGCCGATCCGGCCAACCAGGCCTTGCTCGACGAAGCGCGCCTGCTGGTCGAAGGCAACGAGCGGGGCAAGGCCGTCGGGGTCTATCGTCGCGCGCTGGGCGGCAAGCCGGGGCAGGGGCAGGTCGGTCTCGAGGTGTACAACAACCTCGGCTATGTCGACGGCCACTGGGCCGAGGCCCGCAGCGGCATGGAGCGCCTGCTGCGCGAAAGCCCCAACGACTCCTACATCGCCCTGTTCCTGGCCAAGCACCTGGCCCGCCATGAAGACTCGCGCGAGGAGGGTATCCGTGCCCTGGCCAAGCTGGCCCAGCGCGAGGACATCGGTGGTGATGCCGACGAAAGCTGGCGCCTGACCCTGACCTGGATGGGCCCGCCGCGCAAGGCCCAGCAGCCGTTGTTCGAACAGTTCCTGCGCAGCCACCCGGACGACGAGGAAATTCGTGCCCTGCTGGCCAAAGGGCGCAGCCAGCCCGCCAGCAGCGGCGGCGCCAGCGTATGGCGCCGCGATCCGGTGCTCGATCGCGGCCTCAAGGCGCTGGACAAGGGCGACCTGGCGGTGGCCGAGCGCGACCTCACGGATTACCTGAAGAGCCATCCCAACAATGCCGACGCCCTCGGCGGCCTGGGCATCCTGCGCCAGCGCCAGGAGCGCTTCGAGGATGCCGAAGTGCTGCTGACCAAGGCGGTCAAGCAGGGTGGCGGGCGCTCCTGGCAGGGCGCGCTGGACGATGTGCGCTACTGGTCGCTGCTGCAGCGTGCCCGCGACAACCTGGCGCGTGATCGCAGCAGCGATGCCCGCCAGCAGCTGGAGCAGGCGCGCCGGCTCAAGCCCAAGGACGCCGAAGCGCTGCTGACCCTGGCCGAGCTGCAAGCCCAGCAGGGCGAACTGGCGGCGGCCGAGGCGGGCTTTCGCCAGGCCCTGGCCCAGCGCAGCCAGGAGACCCGCGCGCTGCGCGGCCTGGCCCAGGTGATGGGCGAGCAGGGCAAGCCGGACGAGGCCCTGAAGCTGCTCGAAAGCCTGCCCAAGGCCGAGCGCGACAAGCTCGGCGGCCTCGGCCAGCTGCGTGCCGAACAGGCATTGCAGCGGGCTAAGGCAGCCGAGAAACGGGGCGACAGCCAGGGCATGCGCCGCGAGCTGGAAGCGGCCCTGCGCGACGATCCGAACAACGCCTGGGCACGCTTCGCCCTGGCCCGCCTGTATGTCGACCTCGGCGCCGTGGATGAAGCGCGCAGCCTGATGGACGGCCTGCTCAAGGCCCAGCCGCATGACCGCGACGCGCTCTACACCAGCGCCTTGCTGTCGATCCAGCTGCAGGAGTGGAGCCGCGCGCAGACCACCCTGGCGCAGATCCCGCGCCAGGCGCGCAACGCGGATATCAACCGGCTGGTGGCCGAGGTCGATTTCAACCTGCAGCTGCAACGCATCAACGAACTCAGCAGCAGCGGCCGCAAGGCCGAGGCGCGCGCCTTCCTCGGGCGCATCGAGCCGCTCGCCGAAGGCAAGCCGGCGCGCCTGTCGACGCTGGCTTCGGCCTACGCCGACGCGGGCGACCCGCAGCGTGCCATCGCCATCATGCGCGACCTGCTGGCGCGCAGCCCGCGTACCGACCTGTCGCTGACCCTCAGCTATGGCCGCGTGTTGCTGGAGGCCGGGCAGGACGTCGAGGTGGCCGGCATCCTCGGCGACCTGCAGGGTCGCAGCATGACGACCGAGCAGCGCAAGCAGTACGACGACCTGCTGTTCTACTACCGCGTGCGCCAGGCCGAACAGCTGCGCCAGCGCGGCGAGCTGGCTGCCGCCTACGAAACCCTGGCGCCGGCCCTGGCCCAGCGCCCGCAGGATCGCCTGGCGGTGTCCGCCCTGGCGCGCATGTATGGCGCCAACGGTGACACCGGCAAGGCCCTGGAACTGTTCAAGCCGCTGGTCAAGCGTCACCCCGACGATGCCAACCTGCTGGTCGGCGCCGCCGACATGGCCGCGCAAGAGGCCGAGAACTCGTACGCCGAGGACGCTCTGGAACAGGCGCTGAAACGCGCGCCCAACGATGTCGACATCCTCACCACGGCGGCGCGGGTCTATCGCTACCTGGGGCGCACCGGCAAGGCCGCCGAGCTGCTCGGCAAAGTGGTCGCCCAGGAAAAACTCGACCAGACGCCAAGCTTCGCCGCCAGCACTGCGCCGGCCGCGGCGCCGCGCAATCCCTTCGCTGGCATCGGCTCGACTTCGGTGACTGCCGCCGCGATCCCGGTTCCGGTACAGAACCTGCCGGTAGCGCCTGCGCGCCAGCCCGCCGAGCGAGCAGTCCCGAGCGCGTTGGCTGGCAGCCCGCTGCTGGCTGCCGCTGAGCCGAGCTACGCCACTGGGCCCAGCTACGCGCCGGCGCCGACCTATGCCGCCGCTCCGCAGCCGGCCAGCCGTGCGCCACAACCGGCAGCCAACCCCTTCGTCGTTGCTGCTGAGGACGAGGAGCCTGTCGATCCGCGTGCCGGCATGAGCGAAGCCGAACGCGCCCTGGACGATATCCTGCAGCAGCGCAGTCCCTACCTGGTGCAGGGCGTGACCGGGCGCAGCAACGACAGCGAATCCGGCCTGAGCAAGCTGACCGATATCGAGGCGCCGTTCGAGGCCAGCATGCCGCTGGGCGACAACCGCCTGGCCGTACGGGTTACGCCGGTATCGCTGAACGCCGGTAGCCTCGACGAGAACGCCCGTGACCGCTTCGGCGGCGGGCCGGCCGCTTCGCTGGCCAGTCCGGGTGTGTCGCCGGGCTCGCAGAAGGATTCCGGGGTTGGCCTGGCGCTGGCTTTCGAGAGCCCGGCCACAGGCGTCAAGGCCGATCTCGGCACCACGCCGCAGGGCTTCCTTTACAGCACCGCCGTGGGTGGCGTCAGCCTGGAGCGGGCGGTGGCCGGCAGCCCGGACCTGCACTGGAGCGCCAAGGTCTCGCGCCGTGCGGTCACCGACAGCCTGCTGTCCTTCGCCGGCGCCGAAGACAAGCGCACCGGCCAGCAGTGGGGCGGTGTCACCGCCAACGGCGGGCGTGCCCAGCTGGCCTATGACAACCGCGAAATGGGCGCCTATGCCTATGGCGGCTGGCATCGCCTGATGGGCAACCATGTCGAGGACAACGACCGCGCCGAACTGGGCACCGGCGTCTACTGGTACTTGCAGAACGACGAGAACAGCCAGAGCACCATCGGCCTCAACCTGCTGGGCGTCAGCTACGAGGAGAACCAGGGCTACTTCACCTATGGCCACGGCGGCTACTTCAGCCCGCAGACCTTCTTCGCCCTCGGCGTGCCGGTGACCTGGGCCAAGCGCTACGAGCGCCTGAGCTTCCAGCTCAAGGGCTCGGTGGGCGTGCAGTCGATCAGCCAGGACGATGCCGACTACTTCCCCGGTGACGACGAACTGCAGGCCGCTGCCAGCAAGGCCATGGGTAGCGAGGCAGTGTACGAGGGCGATAGCAGCATCGGGGTTGGCTACAACCTGAGCGGCGCCGCCGAGTACCGCCTGGGCAGCAATTTCTTCGTCGGCGGGCAGGTCGGCGTCGACAACGCCCAGGACTACCGCCAATGGAACGGCGGCCTGTACCTGCGCTACATGTTCGAGGACCAGACCGGTCCGCTGGCGTTGCCCGTTTCCCCTTATCAATCCCCTTACGCTAACTGAAGGTTTTTCGATGGCTTCTTCACTGCTTGCCGGCCTGTCCATCCTGATCATCGGCGACAGCCACATGGCGACCCCCAACTACCTGATCGGCGGCCTGCACGACGACCTGCAGCGCAAGGGCGCCAACGTCCACTCCATCGGCATCTGCGGCGCCAACGCCGGCGACTGGCTGAAAGTCTCGCCGGGCGGTTCCTGCGGCGCCGCCGAGCGCCGTGGCAAGGAGCCGGCCGTGGCCCTGCACGGCAAGGCCAGCACCACGCCGATCAAGGACCTGATCGCCAAGGACAAGCCGGACCTGGTGCTGATCGTCATCGGCGACACCATGGCCGGCTACGACAAGCCGTCGTTCCCCAAGGCCTGGATCTGGCAGCAGACCACCAGCCTGACCAAGGCCATCGCCGCGACCGGCACCCAGTGCGCCTGGGTCGGGCCGAACTGGGGCACCGAAGGCGGCAAGTACGGCAAGACCTACGCCAAGGTCAAACAGATGTCGGCCTTCCTCTCGACCAACGTGGCGCCGTGCAGCTTTGTCGATTCGCTGAAGTTCTCCAAACCCGGCCAGTGGGCCACCACCGATGGCCAGCACCTCAACGTGCAGGGCTACCAGAAGTGGGGCGCGGCCATCAGTGCCGAGCTGGAAACGGTGCGCAAGGGCGCCGCCAAGTAATCCCGGCATCCGCCATTTCGAATTGATTGAGTCGAGGAGTTTTCGATGTCTGCTTCCGTATTGGCCGGCCTGAGCCTGATGGTGCTTGGCGAGAGCCACATGAGCCTGGCCAACCACCTGACCGAGCCACTCAACGCGGCGCTCGTCGCCAAGGGTGCCAAGGTCCACTCCATCGGTGCCTGCGGCGCCAGCGCCGCCGACTGGCTGATCACCAAGAAGGTCGACTGCGGCGCCGTGCAGGACGGCACCGGCAAGCTGCTGATCAAGGGCAGTGGTGCCACCACCACGCCGATCAAGGAGCTGATCGCACAGAACAAACCCGACGTGGTGGTGCTGGTCATCGGCGACACCATGGCCTCCTACGACAAGCCGGCGTTCCCCAAGGCCTGGGCCTGGCAAAGCGTGACCAACCTGACCAAGGCCATCGCGGCCACCGGCACCAAGTGCGTGTGGGTCGGCCCGGCGTGGGGCAAGGTCGGCGGCATGTACAAGAAGAACGACCAGCGCACCCAGCTGATGTCGCAGTTCCTCGCTGCCAACGTGGCGCCGTGCAGCTACATCGACTCGCTGACCCTGTCCAAGCCGGGCCAGTGGATCACCACCGACGGCCAGCACTTCACCGTGGCCGGTTACAAGGCCTGGGGTAATGCCATCGCCGAGGCGATGAGCAAGCTGCCGGCGGCCAGCCTCAAGGGGAGCAAATGATGAGCCGTAGCCTGCACGCGCTGGCCGGCCTCGCCGGTCTGCTGAGCCTGGGCCTGGCCCAGGCCGCCGAGATTCCGCTGTACCCCACCGGCCCCAGCGAAGACGCGGCCTTCCTGCGTTTCGTCAACGCCGGCGAGCAGGCCCTGGAGCTGAAAGCCGATGGCAGCGGCGCCAGCCTGCGCCTGGAAGGCGCCAAGCACGCCTCTGACTACCTCACCGTGCCGGCTGGCAAGCCGATCAAGGGTTCGCTGAGCCTCAATGGCCAGCAGCAGGCGCTGGATGTCAGCGTGGCGCCGGGCGAGTTCGCCACCGTGGTCGGCATTCCGGCGGCCCAGGGTCTGAACCTGGTCACCGTGCGCGAGCAGCCGGACGACTTCAACGCGCTCAAGGCCTCGCTGGCCCTGTACAGCCTCGATGCCAGCTGCACCGATGCCGGCCTGCAGGCCGCCGGGCGCAACGTCGACATCTTCAAGGATGTGGCCAACGGCAGCCTGCAGCGGCGCTCGATCAACCCGCTGAAACTCTCGGTACAGCTGCGTTGTGGCGGTGCTTCGGTGGGCGCACCGGTGGATCTCGGCGAACTGGCTGCCGGCCAGCGCTACACCCTGTTCCTGCTGCCGTCGGCCCAGGGGCCGCGTCTGCTGCAGGCCGAAGACACTCTGGCTAATTAACGAAACGCACCCATGGTTTTCGCTTCCCTCGAGTTCCTCATCCTGTTCCTGCCGGCCTTCATGCTGGTGTATTCGCTGGTCAGGCCAGGGGGGCGTAACCATGTCCTGCTGTTCGGCAGCTGGTTCTTCTACGGCTGGCTGAGCCCGACCTTCCTCCTGCTGCACGTGGTGCTGACGGTGGTTGGCTGGCTCGGCGGCCTGCTGGTCGACCGTACCCGCGAGCAATCGCGCCAGCGCATTCGCCTGCTGGCGGCGCTGATCGTGGTCAACGTGCTGGTGCTGTGCTGGTACAAGTACGCCAACATCCTTGCGGCCACCTTCAACGAGCTGCTGACCTCCCATGGCGCGCTGCCGTTCGAGTGGCAGAAGGTAGCGCTGCCGGCTGGCCTGTCGTTCATCGTCCTGCAGGTGATTTCCTACCTGGTCGACGTGCACCGGCATACCGTGCCGGTGGAGCGCAGCTTCGCCAACTTCGCCACCTACCTGGCGATGTTCGGCCACTCCATCGCGGGCCCCATCATCCGTTACGACTGGGTACGCCAGGAGCTGCAACAGCGCTACTTCAATCCGCTGAATTTCGCCCTCGGTGCGCGCCGTTTCATGATCGGCATGAGCATGAAGGTGCTGGTGGCCGACAGCCTGTCGCCGCTGGTGAGCGTGGCGTTCGCCCTGGACAATCCATCCTTTGTCGATGCCTGGATCGGTTGCCTGGCCTACTCGCTGCAGCTGTTCTTCGACTTCGCCGGCTACAGCGCCATGGCCATCGGCCTGGGCCTGATGCTCGGTTTCCACTTCCCGGAGAACTTCAACCGGCCGTACTGGGCGCGCAATATCCAGGACTTCTGGCGGCGCTGGCATATCTCGCTGTCCAGCTGGCTGCGCGACTACCTGTACATCGGCCTGGGCGGCAACCGCTTCGGCACCTGGAAGACCTACCGCAACCTGTTCCTGATCATGGCCATCGGCGGCCTGTGGCACGGCGGCGACAGCTGGAACTACCTGCTGTGGGGCGCCGCGCACGGCATTGCGTTGGGCATCGACCGTGCCTGGGGGCGTGCCGGGTTGCCTGATCTGCCGGCCTGGCTGGCGCATACCATTACCCTGCTGTTCGTGTTCCTGGCCTGGACGCTGTTCCGCGCACCGACCTTCGATGCGGCGCTGAACATGTACGCCGGCCAGTTCGGCCTGCATGCCTTCGCCCTCGGTGACGCGCTGGCCGCGACCCTGCGCCCG
Source organism: Pseudomonas sp. (assembly GCA_051646165.1). Classification (GTDB taxonomy): domain Bacteria; phylum Pseudomonadota; class Gammaproteobacteria; order Pseudomonadales; family Pseudomonadaceae; genus Aquipseudomonas. The sequence continues at coordinate 13,646 of JBOFCR010000160.1, forward strand.
GCCCACGGCATTGCTGCTGCACTTGGCGTGACCTGCCTGTTGCTGCCGCTGCTGCAGAGCCGTTGCGAGGCGCGCTTCGGCGCTACCCTGGTGTTCCGCGTGGTCGGCGCACTGTGGCCGGTGTGCGGCTTCCTACTGGCGTTCGCCCTGATCGCCAGCCGGGAAACCGTGCCCTTCCTGTACTTCCAGTTCTGAGGGGGCTGAGCATGTCGAAAAAAGACTCTTCCATTGCCCCGGTACCGCCGAGCGCCACCATGATCCGCCTGAGCCCACCGGCCGGGCTGGTGATGTTCGCCTTCCTGCTGGCCGGCCTGGCCTGCACCCTGTGGGCGATGTTCGTCAGCGGCAAGGTCGACCTGCTGCCGGAGAAAATCAGCTGGGATGACATCCGCAACGGCGAGATCACCCACCGTATCGCCAAGGAACTGGCCAACGTGCCGTTCGCCAAGCGCGCCGCCGACCTGGAGCGCGCCGCCAGCTGGCTGGCCATCGGCGACACCGGCAGCCGCGTGCGTCAGGGTTGCCCGGGCTGGCTGTTTATCGCCGACGAGCTGACCATCCACCCGCACGCCGCGGCCAACGCCGAGGCGCGGGCCCGCAAGGTGAGCGAGCTGCAGGCCGCGCTGGCCAAGCGCGGCACCCAGCTGCTGGTGGTGCTGGTGCCGGACAAGAGCCGTATTGCGGCCGATCAGCTGTGTGGCATCGCGCGCTCGGCGCAGCTGAGCGAACGCGCGCAAGCCTGGCAGGCCACGCTGCAGGCGAGTGGGGTAGCGGTGCTGGACCTGGCGCCGCAGCTGCAACCGCTGGGCAGCGCAGCCTTCCTGCGCACCGACACGCACTGGAGCGAGGCGGGCGCCGATAGCGCCGCGCGGGTAATTGCTGCGCGCATCGGCGAGCTGGGCGTCAGCGCCACGCCTGCCAAGCAGTTCCAGGCCGCAAGCGGCGCGCAGCAGGTGCGCCCTGGAGACCTGGTGCGTCTGGCTGGCCTCGACTGGCTGCCAGCCGGCCTGCAGCCGCCTCAGGAGACGGTCGCGGCGAGCCTGGTACAGGAAGTGACGACAGGGGATGCCGGTGAGTTGGGCGAGGACGATCTGTTCGGCGACAGCCAGTTGCCGAATATCGCGGTGATCGGCACTTCGTTCTCGCGCAACTCCAACTTCATCCCGTTCCTCGAGCGTGCGCTGAGCGCCAGCGTCGGCAACTTCGCCAAGGACGGCGGCGAGTTCTCCGGCGCGGCCAAGGACTACTTCGCCAGCCCGGCCTTCAAGCAGACGCCGCCGCAACTGCTGGTCTGGGAGATTCCCGAGCGCGACCTGCAGTCGCCGTATCGCGACGATATCCAGCTGTAAGGCTTCGCCAGCGCACAGCAAAAAGGCCAGTCCGGTAATTCCGGCCTGGCCTTTTTCTTGGCTGTGTCCCCGTTGCGTATTGCACAGGCTAAAGCTGTAGGTTGGGTTGAGGAGCAGCGCGACGAAGCCCAACGAGCTCGGCACTGGAACCGTTGGGCTTCGCTGCGCTCAACGCCAACCTACGCATGAGGCGACCTAGCTCGATCCATATCTGGCAAAGCCCATGCAACACATAATGGCTACATAGCCTGTTCTTCGAATGCCGCAGCGGCTTACTCGACAAACAACTTCTGCACCGCCGAGAAGTCCAGCTTGCCGTTGCCCTGCTTGAGCAGCAGGCGATACAGCTGCAGGGCCAGGGCGCCCATCGGCGTGCTGCTGGCGGTGGCCTGCGCCGCTTCCTGGGCCAGGCCGAGGTCCTTGGCCATCAGCTCGGCCATAAAACCGCCCGAGTAGCCTTTGGAGGCCGGCGCGTTTTCCATCACCCCGGGCCAGGGGTTGTACTTCTCCAGGGTCCAGTTGCCGCCGGAGCTCTGGCGCATGATCTCGGCCAGCACTGCCGGGTCGAGGCCGCTGGCCACGCCCAGGGCCATGGCTTCGGCGGTGCCGATCATCTGCACGGCGAGCAGCTGGTTGTTGCACACCTTGGCCACCTGGCCGGCGCCGTCCGGGCCGGCGTGGAAGATGTTCTTGCCCATCGCCGCGAGGATCGGCCGGGCTTTCTCCAGATCTTCGTTCTTACCTCCGACCATAAAGGTCAGGGTGCCGGCCGCCGCGCCGGCAGTGCCGCCGGACACCGGTGCATCGAGCAGGGCGATGCCGCGCGCCGCTGCTGCCGCGTGTACCTTGCGCGCCGCGTCCGGGGCGATGGTCGAGCATTCCAGCACCAGGCTGCCGGCGGCGATCTGCGCGAGCAGACCGTTGTCACCGAGGTACAGGCCTTCGACATGGCGGCTGGCCGGCAGCATGCTGACCACCACCGTGGCGCCCTGTACCGCATCGGCGGCGTCACGGGCGGCCGTGGCACCTTCGCCAACCAGCTCGGCGACGGCGGCGGGCACCAGGTCGAAGACCTTGAGGCTGAAGCCGGCCTTGAGCAGGTTGCGGGCCATGGGCAGGCCCATGTGGCCGAGGCCGATAAAGGCGATCTGGGTCATTGTTATTGTTCTCCTAGATGACGGTATTCAGGACTGTGGCGTGAACAGGGCATTGATCCGGGCAAACGGCTCGGCCTGTTCGGCGAAGGTGAAGCTGCCCTGCGTGCGGACTTCCTCGGCGGCACGCAGGAAGGCGCCAAATGCCGCGCGGGCCAGGGACGAGCCGAGGCTGATGCGCTTGACGCCCAGCTCGGCCAGCTCGCTGACGGTGAAGCTGGCCGCGCCCAGGCCCATCACCACGTTGACTGGCTTGGGCGCCACCGCGCGTACCACCGTGGCTATTTCCTCGCGGCTGCGCAGGCCGGGGGCGTAGAGCACATCGGCGCCGGCCTCGGCGTAGGCCTGCAGGCGGCGGATGGTGTCGGCCAGGTCGTGGCGCCCGTGCAGGAAGTTTTCCGCGCGAGCGCAGAGGGTGAACGGGAAGGGCAGGGCGCGGGCTGCGGCGACTGCCGCCTGGATGCGCTCCACGGCCAGTTCGAAAGGGTAGATCGGTGCATCGGCCTGGCCGCTGGCGTCTTCGATGGAGCCGCCGACCAGCCCCGCCTGGGCTGCCAGCTGGATGGTCTGTGCGCATGCCTGCGGGCTGTCGCCGAAACCGTTTTCCAGGTCGGCAGCCACCGGCAGGCCGGTGGCGTCGATGATCGCCCGCGCGTTGTCCAGGGTTTCCCCGCGGCTGAGCAGGCCGGCGCCATCTGCCCGACCGAGGCTGAAGGCCAGGCCGGCGCTGGTGGTGGCCAGCGCCTCGAAACCGAGCGCCGCCAGGGCCTTGGCCGAGCCGGCATCCCAGGGATTGGGAATGATGAAGCAGCCGGGGCGTTGGTGCAGCGCCTGGAAGGCCAGGGCCTGTTCCATCTGGCTGGGCATGCTGTGCTCCTGTTACAGGTCGGCCAGCGGGTGGGCGCCGTCCCAGACTGATTCGAAGTGCGCGGCGACCACGGCAGCCGGGATGCTGGCGACGTCGGGCCAGTGCCAGCGCGGCGTCTGGTCCTTGTCGATCAGGCGGGCGCGCACGCCTTCGGGGAATTCCGGGTGGCGGCAGCAGTTCAGGCTCATCGCGTATTCCATGCGGAACACTTCGCCGAGCGACAGGTGCCGGGCGCGACGGATCTGCTCCCAGACCAGCTGTGCGGTGAGCGGGCAGCCGTCGGCCAGGGTCTTGGCGGCGCGCGCCAGGGGCAGGTCGCTGTCGTTGTGCAGGGCAGTGAGAGCGTGCCAGGCGCCGGGCAGGTCGGCCACGTCGAGCAGGCTGTCGATGCGCTCGCGGCGCGGTAGCCACTGTGCCTGTGGCAGGTCGGCGCGGGCTTCCTGTTCCAGGGCACGCAGCAGGCTGTTGAGCTGGGCTGGGGCCTGCTCCTGCCAGTTCATCTGCACCAGGCCTTCGAGCAGCAGCTCCTGCTGGTCGTCACGCAGGAAACGGTCGGCCAGATTGAGGTCGAGGGCGTCGCGGGCGTTGATGCCGCTGGCGGTGAGGCCGAGGAACAGGCCGAGCTTGCCGGGCAGGCGGGCGAGGAACCAGCTGCCGCCGACATCCGGGTACAGGCCGATATTGATCTCCGGCATGCCCAGGCGGCTGCTCGGTGTGACGATACGCACCCCGGCGCCCTGCATCAGGCCCATGCCGCCGCCCAGCACATGGCCGTGGGCCCAGCAGATCAGCGGCTTGGGGTAGCTGTGGATGAAGTGGTCGAGGCGGTATTCGTCGGCGAAGAAGCGCCGCGCCAGAGGCGGCACCTCGCCGGGGTGCTCGCGGCACTGCTGCACCAGCTGGACCACGTCGCCGCCGGCACAGAAGGCCTTGGGCCCGTTGCCGCGCAGCAGCACGCAGGCAATGGTCGGGTCTGTGGCCCAGGCCCTGAGCCTGGTATCCAGCGCCTCGATCATCGGCAGGGTCAGGGCGTTGAGGCTCTTTTCCGCATCCAGGCTGGCGATGCCGATGCGGTAGCCGTGCAGGCCGGGGCGTTCTTCGAAGGTTACGTTCATCGGGTAGTCCGCCCTGCGGTCATTTATTGCGCCACTGTGGGTCGCGTTTTTCCAGGAAGGCGTTGACCCCTTCGCGGGTGTCATCGGCGTCGAACAGGTCGACGAAGCGCTCGCGCTCTTCCGGCAGCCAGGTATTCGGCCCGCGCTCACGGGCGCCCTGGATCAGCGGCTTGATGGTGCGCACGGCCACCGGGCTCTGTCGCGCCACCTTGGCCGCCAGCAGCAGGGCATGGCCCCGGGCTTCGCCGCTGTCCACTACCTGCTCGACCAGGCCGATGCGCAGGGCGGTCTCGGCATCGATACGCTCGCCGCAGAGGATCATGCGCTTGGCCCAGCCTTCGCCGATCAGCCAGGGCAGCGCCTGAGTGCCGCCGGCGCAGGGCAGCAGGCCGACGGTGGCTTCCGGCAGGGCCATCTGCGCCTGGCGCTCGGCGATGCGGATGTCGCAGGCCAGCGCACATTCCAGGCCACCGCCCATGGCGTAGCCGTTGATCGCGGCAATCGACACGCCACGGAAATCGCGCAGCGCCTCGAAGGCCTCGCCGAAGCGCCGGGCCATCTCGCGGGCACGGGCCTTGTCGCCATCGGCGAACAGGTTGAGGTCGGCGCCAGCGCTGAAGAACTTGCCGCCCTGGCCGGTCACCACCAGGGCGTAGATGTCGTCGTCATGGTTGAGGTGTTCGATCAGCTGTTTGAGGCCGATCAGCGAGTCGCGATCCCAGGTATTGGCCGGCGGGTGGTTGATGGTGATCAGCGCGGTATGCCCGTGCTTCTCCACGGTGATCTTGTGGGTCAGGTCGAAGATCCCGGGTTTGTAGGCTTCGATGGCGTTGCTCATAAATGTCCTCGTCGGTTTTTCGCCCCTCTCTCTCTGGGAGAGGGGACTAAAAAGCTACAGTAGGCGATCGAGCATGCCGCCTTGATCCAGCAGGCGGCGGGCGATGATCACCCGCATGATCTCGTTGGTGCCTTCGAGTATCTGGTGCACGCGGCTGTCACGCACCCAGCGCTCCAGTGGGTAGTCGTTGAGGTAGCCGTAGCCGCCGTGCAGCTGCAGCGCCTCGTTGCACAGGGTGAAACAGTGGTCGGTGGCGAAGCGCTTGGCCATGGCGCAGTACAGGCTGGCCTCGCCGTCGGCGTGATCCAGCTTGTGCGCGGCCAGGCGCACCATCTGCCGGCTGGCCGTGAGGTCGGTGAGCATGTCAGCCAGCTTGAACTGCAGCGCCTGGAACTCGCTGAGCGCCTTGCCGAATTGCTTGCGTTCCTCGACATAGCGCAGCGACTGCTCCAGCGCGGCCTGGGCCGCACCCAGCGAGCAACTGGCGATATTGATCCGGCCGCCGTCCAGGCCCTTCATCGCGTAGACGAAGCCCTGGCCTTCCGGGCCGATGCGGTTGCCCGCCGGGATGCGCACGCCCTCGAAGGTGATAGAGCGGGTCGGCTGCGCGCGCCAGCCCATCTTCAGTTCGTTGCGACCGTACTTCACCCCCGGCGCATCGCCAGGAACCAGGAAGCACGACACGCCCCTGGCGCCTTCTTCACCGGTACGCGCCATGACGATCAGCACGTCGGTGCTGCCAGCGCCGGAGATAAAGCACTTGCTACCATCCAGCACATACTCGTCGCCGTCACGCTTGGCGCGGGTGCGCAGGCGTGCGGCGTCGGAGCCGGCGTCCGGCTCGGTCAGGCAGTAGGAGGCCAGCAGCTCGCCGCTGGTCAGGCGCGGCAGCCAGGCATCTTTCAGTGCGGCATCGCCGAATGAGGCGAGCATCCACGAAGCCATGTTGTGGATGGTCAGGAAGGCCGTGGTGGCAATGCAACCGGCCGACAGCTGCTCGAAGATCAGTGAGCTGGACAGGCGCGACAGGCCCAGGCCGCCGTCTTCTTCCTTGATGTACAGGGCCAGGTAGCCCTGTTCGGCGGCGCGCTTGATCACCTCCACCGGGAAGTGGTGATCGCGGTCCCAGTCGGCCGCATGCGGTGCCAGCTCACGGGCGGCAAAGGCGCGGGCGCTGTGCACCAGCAGGCGTTGTTCGTCGCTCAGTTCAAAATCCATAACGTGTCCCTGGCCGGTTACTTGAGCTGGATGGTCATGTTCGGTCCGCTGACCGGCGTGTCATCGAACCAGCGGCTGGTGACCGTCTTGGTCTCGGTGTAGAAGCGCACCGCCTGCTTGCCATAGGCATGCAGGTCGCCATAGAACGAGCCTTTCCAGCCGGTGAAGGAGAAGAACGGCAGCGGCACCGGGATCGGCACGTTGATGCCCACCTGGCCGACTTCCACCGCGTGCTGGTAGTGCCGCGCGGCACCGCCGGAGCGGGTGAAGATGCTGGTGCCGTTGCCATAGGGGCTGCCGTTGACCAGCTCGATGGCCTGCTCCAGGGTGTCGACCTCCATGCACACCAGCACCGGGCCGAAGATCTCTTCGCGGTACAGGCCCATCTTGGTGGTCACGCCGCGGAACAGGGTCGGGCCCAGCCAGTTGCCGTTCGGGTAGCCCTCGACCGTGCACTGCGAGCCGTCGACCAGGCACTGCGCGCCTTCGGCTTTGCCCTCGGCGATCAGGCGTTGCACGCGCTGCTTGGCCTGCTGGCTGATCAGCGGGCCGTAGGCAGCGCTCGGGTCTTTCCAGTAGCCGGGTTTGAGCTCGGCGATCTGCGCCGCCAGCTCGTCGATCCAGGCTTTCGATCCACCGACGAACACCGCCACGCTGATCGCCATGCAGCGTTGGCCGGCCGCACCGCAGCTGGCGCCAAGCAGGTTGCTGATGACCTGGTCCCTGGGCGCGTCGGGCATGATCACCATATGGTTTTTCGCCCCGGCGAAGGCCTGCACGCGCTTCAGGTGCTGGGTGCCGGTGCGGTAGATATGCTGGCCCACCGGCACCGAGCCGACGAAGGAGATGGCGCGGATGTCCTCGTGTACCAGCAGGGCATCGACCACCTCGCGGCCGCCATGCAGCACCTGCAATACGCCTTTCGGTGCGCCGGCTTCGATAAACAGTTCGGCGAGGCGGTTGGGCGTCAGCGGGTCCTGCTCGGACGGCTTGAGGATGAAACTGTTGCCGCAGGCGATGGCCAGCGGAAACATCCACAGCGGGATCATCGCCGGGAAGTTGAACGGGGTGATGCCGACGCACACGCCGAGCGGCTGGATATAGCTGGCGGTGTCGATCTCGCGGGCGACGTTCTCTACCGTCTCGCCCATCATCAGGCTGCAGATATTGGCCGCGTGCTCGGCCACTTCGATACCGCGCCAGACATCGCCCTTGGCATCGGCGAAGGTCTTGCCGGTTTCCGCCGCGAGGATTTCCGCCAGCTCGTCGTGGTGTTCCTTGAGCAGGTGCTGGTAGCGCAGCATCAGCCGCGCACGCTCCGGCACCGGCACTTCGCGCCAGGCGAGGAAGGCGCTCTTGGCACTGGCGATGGCCGCCTCGATTTCCTCGTGGGTGGCCTTGGGTGCCAGGGCCAGGACTTCCTGGGTGGCCGGGTCGGTCACTTCGATCAGTTCGCGGGAATGGCTGGTTTGCCACTCGCCGGCAATCAGTTGGGGGATCACGCGGGCCATCAGGTGTCTCCTGAGCTTTTGTTATGTGCCCCAGTTATAGCCACTGACCCAGCGCTTGTGGATTGACGATCTTGCCGCAGGGATGGACGATCTTGGTATTCACCATCGAGAACGTGGACATGAACACAGCGGTGGAAACCTCCAACTGGCCGTTGCCCGCCAACGGCCTGCGTTTCATCACCACGCCGCGCCTGCGCCGCCTGCTGGCACGTCAGCCACTGGCTGCTGGCTGCTTTCCGCTGGCCCTGGGGTTCTACCCGGAAGCGGCCGGGCATCGCATGCAGCGCCAGCAGCCGGACGACCATCTGCTGATCTACTGCCGTGCCGGGCGCGGCTGGCTGGACACAGAAGATGGACGATTGGAAGTTGGCGGCGGCGATCTGCTCTTGCTGCCCAAGGGCCAGGCGCATGCCTACGGCGCCGATGCCGAGCGGCCCTGGACGCTGTACTGGGTGCATTTCGATGGCAGCCTGTGCGAGGACTTCCTGCGCCTGCTCGGCCCGGCGCGGCTGCGCCATATCGGTGTGCAGCCACGCTTGCTGGCCGACTTCGACGCGCTGCTCGGCCTGCACCGCCAGGGCCTCAACCTGCCGCACTTCATCCATGCCGCGCACCAGCTGCAAGCGCTACTCAGCTCCCTGGCGGTGCTGCCGGCGCGGGCCAACCTCAAGTCCGGGCGGGTACTGGACGTGGATGCAGTGCAGGCGGTGATGCGCGCGCACCTGCACGACACCCTCAACCTCGACCAGCTGGCGGCGCAGTTCAAGCTGTCGCGCTTCCACTTCGCCAAGACCTACCGCGCCCTGACCGGCCATGCGCCGATCCAGGACTTCATCAACCTGAAGATGGCCCACGCCTGTCGCCTGCTCGACCAGGGCTCGCTGGAGGTGCGGCAGATTGGCGAGCAGCTGGGCTACGACGATCCTTACTACTTCTCGCGGCTGTTCAGGAAGGTGGTGGGCATGGCGCCCAGTCATTATCGGGCGCTGCATCAGGGCTGATGACACCGCGCAGGGTTTTGGCGTAGGGGAGCCGGGGTGGTAGTTTCTGCTCCCGTTCAACCGCACCGAGGAAGCCCTATGCACCCAACCGCAAAGCTGTGTGCCGCGCTGCTCCTGCTGGCCGGCAGCCGCTTGGCGCTGGCTGATAGCGCTGCGGCGGCTATCGATGTGCTGGTACAGAGCGCTGCAGCAGAGACGATGCAGCAGCACCAGATCCCCGGCTTGGCCATCGCGCTCAGCGTCAATGGCCAGCCGCACTACTACAACTACGGCGTGGCTTCCCGGCAGACCGGGCAGGCGGTCAGCAGCGATACCCTGTTCGAGATCGGCTCGGTCAGCAAGACCTTCACCGTCACCCTGGCCGTTTATGCCCAGGCCAAGGGCCAGTTGTCGTTGTCCGACAAAGTCGGCAAGCACCTGCCCGAACTGCAGGGCAGCCCGTTTGCCGAGGTGACGCTGGTCAACCTGGCGACCCATACCGCCGGCGGCTTTCCCCTGCAGGTGCCGGATGCGGTACACAACACCGCCCAGCTAATGGCCTATCTCAAGGCCTGGCAGCCGCAGTACCCCGCAGGCAGCCAGCGCTCCTACGCCAACCCGAGCATCGGCATGCTCGGCGTGATCGCGGCCAAGAGTCTGCACGCGCCCTATGCCGAGGTGCTGGAGCGGCAGCTGTTGCCCGCCCTGGGCATGCCCAATAGCTACCTGCAGGTGCCGGCGAACAAACAGGCGCTCTACGCCCAGGGCTACAGCAAGGACGATGTGCCGGTCAGGTTGAATCCCGGGGTGCTGGCCGACGAGGCCTATGGGGTGAAGAGCAGCGCCCGGGACCTGCTGCATTTCGTCGAGGCCCAGCTGGGGCGCACCGAGCTGCAGTCGCAACTGGCACAAGCGCTGCGCGCCACCCGTACCGGCTACTTCACCCTGGGGGCTATGACCCAGGACCTGATCTGGGAGCAGTACCGCTACCCGGTCGCGCTGGAGGCATTGCTGCAGGGCAACTCCAGCCAGATGGCCTACCAGAGCCACGCGGTCAGTCCGCTGCAGCCACCGCTGCCGGCGCAGGACGCAGTGTGGGTCAACAAGACCGGCTCGACCAATGGCTTTGGCGCCTATGTGGCCTTCGTGCCGGCCAAGCAGCTCGGTATCGTGTTGTTGGCCAACCGCAACTACCCCAACGAAGCCCGGGTGCGCCTGGCCTATCGGATACTTAGTGCGCTGGAGCGAGAGGCTCTGTAGGGCAGGGTGCAGCGCTGATCGCCAGTTGGCAAAAGCGCTCCATCTGCCCGGCCCAGCGCTGCATGCGCGCCTGATCCAGCTGCACCAGCAGGGCATAGCGGCGACCACCCCATACGGCCAGGTGCAGAGCTTCGACAGTGGCCGGGTCGGGGATCGCGGGCAGGTCTTCGGCGGCTTCCAGAACGAGGCACCAGGCACCCAGCAGTTCTTCGTAGGCGCGTTGCTGGTGTTTTCGTTCGGCGACCAGTGACTCCAGTTCGAGCATGTCGGGATGGAACCAGATATGGCTGGTTTCCACGCCGGCCAAAATCCGTACCAATTTGCCCAGCCGGGCCTGCCAGCTCAGCCCGGCGGGTTGCACGGCCTGGGTTTCGATGGCCTGCAGCAAGCCTTCGATGCAGTGGCGCACGTAGCCCGAGTGCAGGGCGTGTTTGCTGGGGAAGTAGTCGTACAAGGTGCCGACGGCGACGCCGGCCTCCAGGGCAATGGCGCGGGTGGTGAGTTTGTCCCAGCCATCGCGCTGCCAAATCCGAACATAGGTGTCGAAGATCGCCTGCACGGTGACCTTGGCTCGCGCCTGGGTCGGGCGCTTGAGCGGTTTGGCGCGGCTTTCGGCAGATGGTTTGCTGGTCATGGCTTTCCGAACCCGTCAGTCATGGGCACAGGCTACAGTCATTGCCCCTTCGTTTCACCCGTCCAAGGTGCCCCAGATGACCGTGATCAGCCAGCTCCAGAACAACAAGCAAGACCTGCAGAAAACGCGCATCAATACCCGCCCGCTGCCGGCCCTGCGTGATGGCGAGGCCCTGCTGCGCATCAGCCGGTTGGCGTTGACCACCAACAACATCACCTACGCCGCGTTCGGCGAGACACCGCACCTGCGCTACTGGGACTTCTACCCGACTCACGATGCCGCGTGGTTCCACATGCCGGCCTGGGGCTTTGCCGAAGTAGTGGAGTCCACCGTTGGCGGCCTGGCTCGGGGGGAGCGTTTCTATGGTTTCTGGCCGATTGCCAGCCATGTGCTGATGAAGCCGGTGCGGGTCGGCGAGCGCGGTTTCTACGATGGCGCCGAGCATCGCCTGCCACTGACCTCGGCCTACAACCAGTACCAGCGTATCAGTAGCGATGCGGCCTATCGCGCGGCGGACGAGCACTACCAGATGCTTCTGCGCCCGCTGTTCATCACCTCGTTCATGCTGGCGGACTTCCTCGAGGACAACGACTTCTTTGGCGCTCGCCAGGTGGTGATTTCCAGCGCGTCGAGCAAGACTGCCTATGGCACGGCGTTCTCTCTGGAAGGCAACTCCCGCATCGAATTGATTGGCCTGACCTCGGCCAGCAACACCGGCTTCGTCGAAGGGCTGGGCTGTTATCAGCGGGCCCTGGATTACCAGCAGGTGGAAAGCCTCGATCCGGCCGTCCCGACTCTGTATGTCGACTTCTCCGGCAGCCGCGAACTGCGCGCGCGCATCCACCAGCACTTCGGCGACGCCCTGGTACATGACTGCTATGCCGGCTCGGCGCAGAGCCATGAGCACATCGGCAGTGCCGACCTGGCGCTGTCCGGTCCACAACCGCAGCCGTACTTCGCGCCGTACCAGATCAAGAAGCGCAACGCCGACTGGGGCGCCGAAGAGGTGACGCGCAAGTTCAACCAGGCGCAGCTGGCCTTTATCAAGCGCGTCAGCGACCCGCAGCAGCCGTGGATGCAGGTCAACGAGCATGTGGGGCTGGAGGCGGCACAGCGCCTGGTGGAGTCGCTGATTGCCGGTGATATCGACCCCAAGGCCGGTCACGCGGTGCTGCTGGACTGATCCAGCGCCACTGGCACACCGATGGTGCAGTAGAAAGCCACGACCCCATGCGGGGCGTGGCTTTTTTGTTGCGCTACTGCGCGGTCAGAATGTGCAGGAAAGTCCGTTGAACTCGACGCGGCCGAAGCGGCTGTTGGCGTTCAGCGGCGTGATCGCCAGTAACTGGTCCAGGCGCACCTCGCTGGGGCCGTCGTCCTTGAGCAGGACCAGGAACTCCTCCTTGGTCGCCGTGGTTCGCGTGGTCAGCGCCTTGGCTTCGAACTGCACGCCGTCGACCTGTTCGACCAGCAAGCGGTAGTCATACAGACAGGCGATCTCCAGGTAGTCGTGTAGATCGCAGTCGAGGGGCTGATACGCGTTCATGGCGGTTTCTCCTAGCAGCCTTGTAGCGGGATGATGAAGTAGCCCTGCCGTTCGATCGCCGCCGTCACCTCGGGGTGGCCCGGCTCGCTGTGGCAGAACTGACCGCGGCTTTTCGCCACGTCGGCATCCTGTACGCCGCGGCTGGCCAGCCACTCGCTGGCGTAGCGGGTAGCCAGCGCCTGGTCGTTGCCGGCGATCAGTACGTCGAAGTGCAGGTAGCCTCCGTCGCGGGTGCGCACGTGGGTGTCGAAGACTTGCACCTTCATGGCTGTCTCCTTATTTCAGGTCGGCGATGGCCGCGCCGAAGTTCAGGTGCAGCACCTGGCCGTCGACCACCAGTGCCGGCACCGACTGCACGCCAGCCGCTTCGGCTTCGGCAACCCGTTGCGGCACATCGCCGAGGTGGATGACTTCGACCTTGACGCTCGGGTCGAGCAGGTTCAGCAGGGTCTGTTCGGCCGATACGCAAACGGGGCAGCCGGCATGGTAGAAGCGTGCGTGGGTCATTTCGGTATCTCCTGGGTTGAATTTTTGTATCGATTCGATACTGGTTTGAAGGCTACGCTCGCCCAGCTTTTGTCGATATGGTTTTTATTCGATACTATTTATCGACAGGAGTGATTCCATGACCGGCACTGCACTATTCGATCTGTTCGAGCGGCTCACCAGCCTGATGCGGGTGTGGAACCGCCAGCACCCGCTGCTGGCCGATCTGCAGCCGATCCAGGTCAGTGCGCTGTTCTATCTGGCGCGCTGCAACCACTACTCGAACACGCCGCTGGCGGTGACCGAGTACCTGGGGCTGACCAAGGGCACGGTGTCGCAGTCGCTCAAGGCGCTGGAAGGCAAGGGGCTGATCGTCAAGACCCAGGATGCGCGCGACAAACGCAGCGTGCAGCTGCAGCTGAGCGAGCCGGCGCGCGAGCTGGTGGCGGCGATTGCGCCGCCGGACTTCCTGCTGGCGGCGCTGGCGCAGATGGGCGAGCAGGCTCAGCAGCTGGAGCAGCTGTTCGGTGACCTGCTGCGGCTGATCCAGCGCAACCAGGATGTGCCGGGTTTCGGCCTGTGCCACAGCTGCCGCTTCCACCAGCGGCGCGATGGCCGGCCATTTTGCGGCCTGACCGAAGAACCGCTGACGCCGACAGATGCCGAGCTGATCTGCCGCGAGCACCAGCCGCTAGCGGCCTGAAGGTAGCGGCCTCACACCCGGGCGATGGTCGCCAGGCCCGTCGCCACCAGCTTCTCCTGGCCATCTTTCACCGCAAACACATCGGCCCGGCACACGGCCTGGCGCTGGCCGGCCTTGAGCACTTCGCTGCGGCACACCAGGCGCTCGCCCAGGGCCGGGGCCAGCAGGTTGAGCTTGTACTCGCTGGTGACCACGTCACCGACCATCGAGGCGGCGGCCCAGGCGCAGCCGCTGTCGACCATGAAACCGACCACCGCGCCGTGCATGTAGCCGTGGTGCTGGCACAGGTCGGGCCGGCTGCGCACCTGCAGGCTGACCTTGCCCGGTTCGAAGTCGAGCAGCTCGGCGCCCAGCAGCTGGGCGAAGGTGGAGTGTTGCAGCGCCTGTTCCAGGCGCTCGCGGCTGATACCGGTAGGGCTGTCCATGCAGTGCTCCTCGGGGTGGGAGCTTGCAGTCTTGGCCGATTCGGCGGCCCCGGCAAAGCCTATCCAGCGGCGTGATGCACGGGCATCAGCCACCTTGCAGGCGGGTAACCTTGACTTGCCCCGGTGCCTTCCTTAGCGTGCCGCTTTCGTTTTTCTCAGCAGGAACCGCGCATGAGCGTCGACGACCGCATCAAACTCGAACCGGGCTGGAAAGAGGCCCTGCGCGAGGAGTTCGACAAGCCCTACATGACCGCCCTGGGCGAGTTCCTGCGCAGCGAGAAGGCCGCCGGCAAGGTGGTCTTCCCGCCGGGTCCGATGATCTTCAACGCGCTGAATTCCACGCCGCTGGGGCAGGTCAAGGTGGTGATCATCGGTCAGGACCCCTACCACGGCCCGGGCCAGGCCCACGGGCTGTGCTTCTCGGTGCAGCCAGGGGTGCCGGCGCCACCCTCGCTGGTGAATATCTTCAAGGAGCTCAAGCGCGACCTGAATATCGACATCCCCGCCCACGGCTACCTGCAGAGCTGGGCGGAGCAGGGCGTACTGCTGCTCAACACTTCGCTGACGGTGGAGCAGGCCAACGCCGGCTCGCATGCCGACAAGGGCTGGCAGCCGTTCACCGACAAGGTGATCGAGGCGGTCAATGCGCGCCCGGGCAACCTGGTGTTCCTGCTCTGGGGCGCCCATGCGCAGAGCAAGCAGAAACTGATCGACACCACTCGCCACCTGGTTCTGAAATCGGCGCATCCATCGCCGCTGTCGGCCTATCGCGGCTTCCTTGGCAACGGCCACTTCAGCCGTACCAACAAGTACCTGGAGCAGTGCGGCCTCACGCCGATCGACTGGCGACTGCCGGCTCTGCAGGGCTGACGCGAACCTGGTCGTCGAGGTTTTGGTGTAGCTGGTTCAGCCATCGCTACGTCGGCGCCACCAGCGAAAGGCCGGTTCGGCGAGAAACAGCACGCAGAGCAGGCGCAGCACCTGCAGCGCGGTGACCAGCGGTACCGACAGGGCCAGGGCCTCGGCGGTCAGGCTCAGTTCGGCGATGCCGCCGGGCATCATGCCGAGCATCAGCGAATGATGATCGAGCGCGCTGAACCAGCCCAGGGCTTCGGCCGCCAGAGCGGCGGCGAGCATGCCCAGGCATGTGGCCAGCAGCACGCGGGCGGCGAAGGCCGGTGCGTGGCGCAGGAAACTGCGCTCGAAGTGGCAACCCAGGGCGCTGCCGATCAGCCACTGGCCGAGCTGACTGGAGCCCTTCGGCAGGCTCAGGTCGAGATCGAACAGCACGCAGCAGACGGCGCTGAACAGGATCGGCCCGAGCAGCCAGGGGTTGGGTTGGCGCAACCGTTGCCAGAGCAGGGCAAACAGCGCGCCGCCCACCAGCAGTAGGGCCAGCCAGCGCCAGTCGAGCGCGCCGCCCTGGTGCTCGACGGGCAGTGGCCCAGCCAGCAGCCACTGGAACAGTGCCGGCACGCTGAGTACCACCAACAACAGGCGCAGGCTCTGCCCGGCAGCCACCTGGCTGGCAACGGCGCCGTTGCGCTGGCCGAGGTTGACCATCTCGCTGGCGCCGCCGGGCATGCTGGCGAAGAACGCGGTGGCGCGGTCGGCACCGCCCTGGCGCAGCAGGCCGATGCCGATCAGACAGGTCAGGCTGGTGGCCAGGGCGCCGGCGAGGATCAGCCCGCCGTGGCTGGCGATCTGCTCCAGCACCGCCGGGCTGAAGTGCAGGCCGATGCCGGTGCCGACCAGCCACTGCCCGCACTTGCGCGCGCCGGGCACTTCGCCAAGGTCGAGACCGGCCAGGCAGCGCAGCAGGATCACCGCGAGCAAGGAACCGACCATCCACGGCAGCGGCCAGCCGACCAGGCTGGCCAGCCAGCCGCCGGCGGCGCCGACCAGCGGCGTGAGCAGCCAGTTAGGCATGTGCGGCCCGCAGCGAGCGGCGCTTGCGCAGCCAGCGCAGGCCGGGCAGGGCCAGCATCAGCGCGGCCAGGCCCCACAAACCCATGCTGATCGGGCTGTGCCAGAGAATCGCCAGGTCACCGTTGCTGATCGACAGGGCGCGGCGCAGGTTGGACTCCATCAGCTCGCCGAGGACGAAGCCGAGGATCAGCGACGACAGCGGGAAATCCATCTTGCGCAGCAGGTAGCCGAACACGCCGAGGCCGATCATCAGTACCAGATCGAAGGTGGTGCTGTGCACCGCGTACACGCCGACCAGGCTGACGATGGTGATGGCCGGCACCAGGATCCAGCTCGGCACACTGAGCATGCGGGCGAACAGGCCGACCAGCGGGATGTTCATCACCAGCAGGATGACGTTGCCGATGAACAGCGAGGCGATCAGGCCCCAGACCACATCCGGCTGCTGCTCGAACAGCAGCGGGCCGGGGGTGATGTTGTACAGGGTCAGGGCGCCGATCATCACCGCCGTGGTGCCCGAACCGGGCACGCCGAGGGTCAGCATGGGGATCAGCGAGCCGCAGGCCGAGGCGTTGTTGGCGGCTTCCGGGGCCGCCACGCCGCGCAGGTCGCCTTCGCCGAAGCGGCCGCTGCTGCCGGCGATGCGCTTCTCGCTCATGTAGGTGATGGCGCTGGCAATGGTCGCTCCGGCGCCTGGCAACACGCCAATGACGAAACCGGCCAGCGAGCTGCGCACCGTGCTCCACCAGGTGAAGGCGAACTCCCTGGTGTTGAACAGCATGCGCCCGCTGGCTTTTACCGCCTGCTGGCCGCTGGTGGTGTGTTCCAGCATCAGCAGCACTTCGCTGACGCTGAACAGGCCGATCACCACGATGACGAACTGGATGCCGTCGGACAGGCCGACATTGTCGAAGGTGAAGCGGTACACCCCGGTGGTGGCGTCTACCCCGACCGTAGCCAGGCCCAGGCCGATCAGTGCGGCGAGCAGGGTTTTCACCGGTTTGTCGCCGACCATGCCGCCGAGGCAGGCGATGGCGAACACCATCAGCACAAAGTACTCGGCCGGACCGAAGGCCACCGCCCAGTTGGCCAGGATCGGCGCGAACAGCACCACGCCTATGGTGGCGATGGTGCTGCCGATGAACGAACTCATCGCCGACAGCGACAGGGCGATGCCGCCTTTGCCCTGGCGGGCCATGGGGTAGCCGTCGAGGGTGGTCATGATTGCTGCGGCGTCGCCGGGTACGTTGAGCAGGATGGCCGAGATCCGTCCGCCGTACTCGCAGCCGAGGTACACGGCGGCCAGCAGGATCAGCGCGGTTTCTGGTGGCAGGCCGAGGGCGAAGGCCAGCGGCAGCAGGATCGCCACCCCGTTGATCGGCCCCAGGCCCGGCAGCAGGCCGACCACGGTGCCAACGAAGGCGCCGAACAGCGCCACCAGCAGGTTGACCGGGCGGGTGGCGACGTCGAAGCCCTGCAGCAAGAAATTCAGCGTTTCCATCTCAGCTCTCCACGAAGGCTGCGAACACGCCGAGCGGGAGCGGCACGTCGAGCAAATAATCGAAAAAACCGTAGAGCAGCAGGCCCATCAGCAGGCCGCTGACGGCGCTGAGCAACAGGCGGCCGCCGAACAGCAGGCCCAGGCTGAAACCGGCCAGCGCGGTGCTGAGCACGAAACCCAGCGGCTCGAACAGCAGGGCATAGGTGAGCAGGGCGCCGACGCAGAGGGCGACCTTGCGTGCCAGCACCCAGGAGATCGGCAGGGTCGGCTCGCCACTGGGCTTGCACAGCAGCCACAGTGCGGCGACGGCCATCAGCACCAGCAACAGCAGTGGGTAGGCGCGTGGGCCGACCGGGTCATAGGAGAAGGGTGCCTGGAAGCCCCAGGCGACCACGGCGAGAAAGGCGCAGACGAGCAGCCAGACCGCAGCGAACAGGCGGACATACATGATGGATTCCTCGAAGGGAGGTGCGCGGAAAGTCCCTCTGCTCCTAGGCAGTGGGGCAGGCGAAAGGCATGGCCGACACGCCCTTTCGCCGTACCCTCTGCCCAGGGGCAGAGGGGGCACTCACTTGGCTAAACCGAACTCGCCGGCCAGCGCTTTGTACTCCTGCACCTGCTTGAGCACGTAGGCCTGCAGTTGGTCGCCGGTCATGTTCAGGGGGAACAGGTCGCGTTGTTCGCGCAACTTGGCGAACTCGGGGCTGGCCAGCAGGGTGTCGAACTGCGCTTTCCACCAGGCGAAGTCGGCATCGCTGACTTCCGGGCCCATGTAGAAGCCACGGATCACCGGCCAGACGATGTCGAAGCCCTGTTCCTTGGCCGTCGGGATGCTGGCCAGCTTGCCCGGCAGACGTTCGTCGGACAGCACCGCGAGGATGCGGATCTTGTTCGCCGCCAGTTGCGGGGTGACTTCACCGAGACCGCTGCTGGTCACCTGCACATGGCCGCCAAGCATGGCGGTGAGGGTTTCGCCGCCGCCCTCGAAGGCCACGTAGCGCAGCTGCTGCGGGTCGATGTTGGCGAGACGGGCGAGCAGTGCGGTCTGCATCCAGTCCTGGCCGCCAATGGTGGCGCCGGCGCCGAAGACGATGCTGCCCGGCTCTTTCTTCAGCGCTTCGACCAAGTCGCCGAGGGTCTGGTAGGGCGAGTCGGCGCGCACGCTGATGGCGCCGTAGTCGGTGCCGATGCCGGCCAGCCAGCGCACGGCATTCTCGTCGTAGCGGCCGAACTTGCCCTGGGCCAGGTTGAGCAGCGAGCCGGAGGAGAAGGCGGTGATGGTCCCGGCATCCTTCGGCCGCTGGGCGACCACTGCGTTGTAGGCCACGGCGCCGACGCCGCCAGGCATGTAGGTGACGCGCATCGGCGCCTTGAGCAGGCCGTTGTCTTTGAGGCCGCTCTGGGCCAGCTTGCAGGTCAGGTCGAAGCCGCCGCCGGGCTTGGCCGGGGCGATGCACTCGGGGCGCTTGGGTTCGGCGAGCAGCTGGCTGGACAGCAGCAGGCCGGAGGCGAGCAGGGCGACGCGGGACAGGGCAGTCTTCATCATCGGTCTCCAGTGGAGTTTTATTGTGGCTCAGGTGAGGGCGGACCGGCAGTCGGCGACTGGCGATCAGTGACTCGCTCGCGGTGCGGGCGAAGAGGGGAAATCGAGGCGGGCCTGGACGGCGGCGCGGCGCTGGCAGCGCGGCGCGAGAGGCGAACGGGCAGGCGCGGTGGCCTGCTGCAGGGCAGCGTTCATCGGTGGTCTCCATTTGTTGTTCTTGTTGCACCGACGCAACCACGCAGCCGGTGCTTGGCGGGTGGATCTGGCCACCCTGTCGCGATGCTAGGAGGCGAAGCTTTCGCCAGCCTTTCAGCGTGAAAGAAAGTTGCCGGGGCGTTTGCGCGGGCCTTTCGCTGGTTACACTGAGGTCATAAGAACAAGTTCCGGAGTGCCCGAATCGTGCGAATCCTGCTGGTCGAAGACCATCTGCCGCTGGCCGACAGCGTGGCCCAGGCCCTGCGTGGCGCCGGCCTGACGGTGGACGTGCTGCACGACGGCGTGGCCGCCGAACATGCCCTGGCCAGCGAGGACTACGCCCTGGCGGTGCTCGATGTCGGCCTGCCGCGGCTGGATGGTTTCGAGGTGCTGGCGCGCATCCGTGCCCGTGGCAAGGTGCTGCCGGTACTGATGCTGACCGCCCGTGGCGAGGTCAAGGACCGGGTGCACGGCCTCAACCTGGGCGCCGACGATTACCTGGCCAAGCCATTCGAACTGACCGAGCTGGAGGCGCGGGTCAAGGCGCTGCTGCGCCGTAGCGTGCTCGGTGGCGAAGCCCGGCAGCGCTGCGGGGCGCTGGTCTATGACCTGGGCACGCGGCGCTTTAGCCTGCACGAACAGGTGCTCAGCCTGACCTCGCGCGAGCAGTCGGTACTGGAAGCGCTGATCGCCCGGCCAGGACGGGTGATGAGCAAGGAGCAGCTGGCCGATCAGGTGTTTGGCCTGGACGAGGAGGCCAGCGCCGACGCCATCGAGATCTACATCCACCGTCTGCGCAAGAAGCTCGAAGGCGATGCGGTGCGCATCGTCACCTTCCGTGGCCTGGGTTATCTGCTGGAGGCGATCAGTGACTGAACCGCGTGCCGGCAGCCTGCGCGGTGGGTTGCTGCGCCGGCTGGCGATTCTGCTGGCCATTCCGCTGCTGATCGGCAGCGTCAGCGCCTACTGGAACGGCCGCGCCGCCGCCGACGCGGCCTACGACCGCACCCTGCTGGCC